>NZ_CM001484.1:1165567-1465567 GCF_000243395.2 Saccharomonospora glauca K62
GGCCCTCGACGCCGTGGGGGCCCCGTATGCCGACGACGGCGGCGGCCCCGACGCGTTCTCGTGCGACGGGCTCGTCCACACGCTGTACCGGCGGGTGGGCTTCGAGGTCGCGGAGTCGGCGGCCGGGCAGTGGGCCACCGGGCGGGAGGTCGCGTACGAGGATGCGGTCCCCGGCGACCTGGTGGTCGTCGGCTCGCGGAGGTACGGCATCCAGTCGATCGGCATCGTCGTGGGCGAGGACGTGATGGTGACGGCGGACGCACGGGCGGCGGCCGTGGTGGTGGCCGCCCTGCCCGGACGGGACGCGGTGCTCGGTGTGGTGCGGCCGAGCCTGGGGCCTCGTCCCGCGCGGCCGGTCCCGGAGGGGGAGGACTCGCCGTCCTGGCGTTGCGGGGGCATTCAGCCCTCCGGCGGCACCGGAGCGAGCGGGCCCGCCCAACGTGGCTGGGCGGGCTATCCCAACGGACTCATTCCCAGCGGGGTGTTGTGCGAACTCGACGAGAAGCCGCACGCATTGCGTTGTGACGCCGCCCGCGATTTCGCGGCGCTTTCCGAGGCTTACGCCGACGAACTCGGCGAGTCGTTGTGTCTGACGGATTCCTACCGGACCCTGGAGATGCAGCTGGATCTGTACCGACGTAAACCGGAGTTGTCGGCGACACCGGGAACGAGTAACCACGGCTGGGGCCTGGCGGTGGACCTCTGCGGTGGTGTGGAGCGGTTCGGTACTGAGGAACATCGCTGGATGCG
This sequence comes from Saccharomonospora glauca K62, assembly GCF_000243395.2. Classification (NCBI taxonomy): domain Bacteria; kingdom Bacillati; phylum Actinomycetota; class Actinomycetes; order Pseudonocardiales; family Pseudonocardiaceae; genus Saccharomonospora; species Saccharomonospora glauca. The sequence continues at coordinate 1,166,318 of NZ_CM001484.1, forward strand.
TGCCCACGCTCCCGATTTCGGTTGGATACATCCTTCCTGGGCACGTGAGGGCAGCCCGCGGGAAGAGCCGTGGCACTGGGAGTACGTGGGTCGCTGAACGGAAATTGTCGGAGGGGGTTCGTATCGTTTTCCGCATGAACGAGGTCGAACGAACTCGCAACACCGTCGGCGAAACCGAGCGGGATTCGACCACGGTGACCATCGACTGCGATCGGTGTCTGTTCCGGAATCGCGATTGCGCGAACTGCGTGGTCAGTGTGGTGGTCGACGCGCCCGACCCACTGCGGTGGAGTTCCGAGGAACTTCGCGCCATTTCACTCCTCGCGGCCGCGGGAATGGTACCGGAGTTGCGTCACGCGGCGGCGTGAGTTGCTCCGGGTCGGTTTTCCGGTCTCGGGGGAGCCTTCCGGTGAACCCCGAGTGATCACTCTGCGCCAAGCCTTTTCGGTGAGCGGTCCATCCGATCAGGTGAACGGTCTCAAGCCTGAGAGTGTCTCCTTGTTGTCCTAGTCACATCTGACGGCAAAGCGCAGGTCCGGGCGCCGCCACACGCACGGTTACCGATTCCCTTCGCTGGGTTGGTGGACTTCCGCGATCTCGCTTCGTAATCTGGCCGAGATCTCGCGCCAGGCAGCCGTTCCACAGGGGTCGGCGACGCGAGATCGCCGCCGAAACAGCTTGTCGGGGAGCTGCGCCGGATACGACGCGACAATGTCGCTTCCGCCTGTCGAAAACCAGCATCGCGATGTTCTTCGGCCTGCGGGTGTCCACGTTGTCGCGGTTACCCGGCGGGCGGCCGGAGAGCAAAGGAGACACACGCGACGTGCAGTCGCATCCCGTGAGACGTGTGGTGTCGGGAGCGCTGGCGGCGTGCGCCGTGATCGCGGTCGTCACCTTCACCCAGACGCCGGCGACGGCATTACCCGCGGTCCCCGCCCCGCAACAACCTCAGAGCACCTCGGAGGCACTGGAGAAGTACCGGGAGCTCGCCGACAAGGCGCAGAAGCTCAACGAGGAGTACCTCTCCGCCCAGGAGGAGCTTGAGAAGAAGGAGAAGGAGCTCGACAAGCTCACCAAGTCTCTGGAGAAGGCCAAGAAGGCCGAGGCGGGGGCACGCAAGGACGAGGAGATCTTCCGGAAGGAGGTCGACAAGTTCGCGGGTGCGTCCTTCACGAGTGGTGCGCAGTTGAGCAAGCTGTCCGCGCTGCTCACGGTCGACTCCCCGCAGGAGTTCCTCGACCGTTCCTCGGCCATCGACCTCCTCGCGCGGGATCAGAACCGGGCGCTGCAGGCGCTCCGAAACGCCGTCCAGAAGGCGGAGGGCAGCCGCAACGAGGCAGCCGCTGCCCAGCAGAAGGCCAAGGAGGCCAAGGACAAGGCCGCCAAGATCGCTGCGGATCTGAAGGACCGCAAGGAGAAGCTGGAGGCGCAGAAGGAGGAACTGGCGGCCCAGTACGGCCTGCTGAGCGACTCCGACAAGGCGCAGCAGCAGGACATCGGCCCCGATCCGGGAAACGTCAAGGCTCCGGGCCCCGCGGCTCAGAAGGCGGTCGACGCCGCGCTGAGCCAGCGTGGCAAGCCCTACGGGTGGGGTGACACCGGCCCGGACAGCTACGACTGCTCGGGGCTGACCCAGTGGGCCTACGCCCAGGCGGGCATCAGCATTCCGCGCACCAGCGGCGCGCAGTCGACCTTCGGGACGCCGGTCCCGAGGGCGCAGCTGCAGCCGGGTGACCTGGTGTTCTTCGGGTCGCCCGTGTACCACGTCGGCATGTACATCGGTAACGGCATGATGGTCCACGCGCCCAACACGGGCGACGTGGTCAAGGTCGCGCCGATCCAGGCCGAGTACAGCGGCGCCCGCCGAGTCGCCTGAGACCGGCACCGCGTCGGCCCTCCACCGGGGCGGGATAGTCTCGCACCATGCCTCGCACGTTGCTGGTGACGAACGACTTCCCGCCCCGGCCGGGGGGCATTCAGTCGTATCTGCACGCGTTGGCCACCCGACTGCCCTCGGACGAGCTGGTGGTCTACGCCCCGGCGTGGGAACGGGAATCGGGTTCGCACACCCGGTTCGACGCCGACCAGCCGTTCGAGGTGGTGCGGCATCCCACGTCGCTCATGCTTCCCACCCCCGACGTGCTACGGCGGGCCACGCAGCTTTTGCGTTCCCGGCACTGCGAGACCGTCTGGTTCGGTGCCGCCGCCCCGTTGGCCCTGCTCGCCGAGCCGCTGCGTCGGGCGGGCGCGAATCGCGTGATCGCCTCCACGCACGGACACGAGGTCGGGTGGTCGATGCTTCCGGTGGCTCGCCAGGCGTTGCGCCGTATCGGCAACACCACCGACGTGCTCACGTTCGTCAGCCACTACACCCGGCGCCGGTTCGCCTCGGCGTTCGGTCCCGCGGCGGGACTGGAGCACCTACCGTCCGGAGTGGACCCTCAGGTGTTCCGTCCCGACGACGCCGCGCGGGCCGAGCTGCGGAAGCGCTACGGACTGGCCGACCGGCCCACGGTGGTGTGCGTGTCGAGGTTGGTGCCTCGCAAGGGCCAGGACATGCTGGTGCGGGTTCTTCCCGAACTCCGGCGTCGGGTCCCCGACGCGGCGTTGCTCCTCGTCGGCGGCGGTCCCTACCGCAAGAAGCTCACCGAACTCGCGGCGCACTGCGGGGTATCCGATCACGTGGTCTTCACCGGTTCGGTGCCGTGGGAGGAGCTGCCCGCCCACTACACGGTCGGTGACGTGTTCGCCATGCCGGCACGCACCCGCGGCAAGGGCCTCGACGTGGAGGGACTGGGCATCGTCTACCTGGAGGCGTCGGCGACGGGCCTGCCGGTCGTCGCGGGCAACTCCGGTGGTGCCCCGGAGACGGTGCTGGACGAGGTCACCGGACACATCGTCGACGGCAGGCAGGAAACCCAGCTCGTCGAGACTCTTGCCTCGCTGCTCGCCGACCCGGTCCGCGCCCGGCGGATGGGCGAGGCGGGCAGGCAGTGGGTCAGCGAGCACTGGCGCTGGGACGTCCTGGCGGAGAGGCTCTCCGACCTGCTGGCCGGACGTCGTTCCCTCGGCAGGGCCGCGGAGCTGCGCCCCCGCCACGGTGGGCGGTCGTCGAGCTGACCCGGCCGACGGGTCAGCCCTCCCGCAGCGCGGGGTGTTCGGGATTGTCCATCCGCACCACGACGTCCGCGAGTTCCGCGGGTCGCACCTCGGCGTCGTAGCGGGCGTAGGCGGGGAGTGCCCACTTCACGTCCTCGGGGAGCCGCCGCCGCAGCGCGGCGGGGGAGAGCCACAGGTGCACGGCGAGTTCGGCGGGAAGCCCCCGTCCGAGCAGCAGTTCGCCGTCGAGCACCACGACACCGCCGTCGGGCAGCCGGGTGCGGGACAGGCGGAAGGCGCGGTCGCGGGTGGTGTCCCACAGAGCGGGCAGCACCTCACCGGCGCCCGACTCCTCCAGCGGTCCGAGCACCTCGCGGCGAAGGGCGGCGACGTCCAACCAGTCCTCGTAGCGCACGTCGGGGTCGTGCCTGCCGCGTTCGAACCGCAACGAGGCCGGGCGCAGGAAGTCACGGGCCGACACGCGCAGCACCTCGTGACCGCGCACTCGCAGCGGGTCGACGAGCGCGTCGGCCAGGGCCTCGGTGTCCGTCGCGGTGTCGGCGCCGTCAATCAGCACGCGACTCCACCGCCTGTGTGCCGCGAGGTCGGCGACCCGGTCGGCGAGTTCGGACACCAGACGTTCGACCGTGATGGGTCGGTAGCGGGCGCTGGTCGACATGGCACCACGGTATCCGGCGCGTCGTAGAGTGCCCGGCATGACGTCCGAGCCCGCGATCCGCGAACTGCTGCGCCTCGATGCCGCCCACGTGTGGCATCCGTACGGTCCGATGCCCGCGACCGTGCCGCCGTTGCTGGTGGAGGAGGCGTCCGGCGTGCGGTTGCGACTGGCCGACGGCAGGGAGCTGGTCGACGGGATGTCGTCGTGGTGGGCCGCCATCCACGGCTACCGCAATCCCGTCCTGGACGCGGCGCTGGCCGAGCAGGCCTCCAGGATGAGCCACGTCATGTTCGGAGGTCTGACGCACGAGCCCGCGATCAGGCTCGCGACCACGCTCGTGGACCTCACCCCCGAGGGTCTGGAGCACGTGTTCCTGTGCGACTCGGGCTCGGTGTCGGTCGAGGTGGCGCTCAAGATGTGCCTGCAGTACTGGCGTTCGCTCGGGCGGAGGGACAAGGTCCGGATGCTTACCTGGCGCGGCGGGTACCACGGCGACACGTTCCACCCCATGAGCGTGTGCGACCCCGAGGGAGGAATGCACGCGTTGTGGCGCGGGGTGTTGCCGGAGCAGCTCTTCGTACCCACCCCGCCGTCGGGGTTCGGGACTCCGGTCGACGAGTCCTACGTGGACACCTTGGTGCGAGCGGTGGAGGAACACGCCGACGAGCTCGCCGCGGTGGTGGTGGAACCGGTCGTGCAGGGCGCCGGTGGCATGCGGTTCCACAATCCCGCCTACCTGCGGGTGCTGCGCGAGGTCACGAGGGAACACGACGTACTGCTGGTGTTCGACGAGATCGCCACGGGGTTCGGGCGCACCGGCGCGTTGTTCGCCGCGGACCACGCCGGTGTCGCTCCCGACGTGCTCTGCGTGGGCAAGGCGTTGACCGGTGGCTACCTCACGATGGCGGCGACGTTGTGCACGCGGCGGGTCGCCGACGGCATCTCCCGTGGCGAGGTGCCGGTGTTGGCCCACGGGCCGACGTTCATGGGTAATCCGCTCGCAGCGGCCGTCGCCAACGCGTCGCTCGATCTGCTGAGCGAGGGCACGTGGCGCGACGAGGTACGGCGGGTGGAACGCAAGCTGCGGGAGGGCCTCGCCCCCGCGGCGGCCGTGCCGGGTGTCGTGGACGTCCGGGTGCTCGGCGCCATCGGTGTGCTGCAGCTCGACCATGCCGTCGACCTGGCGGTGGCGACCGAGGAGTTGACCTCACGGGGGGTGTGGCTGCGGCCGTTCCGCGACCTGATCTACACGATGCCGCCGTACATCACGTCGGACGCGGACTTGGAGCTCGTGACCGAGGCGATGGTGGACACCGCGAAGGTGGCCTGACCGGAAGGTGCGAACGGTACCGTTCGCACGCTGGGTGGAGTCTGCGCCCGGAAAACACTCGATCGAGTCGGATACGTGTGTGATCGGATGTAGATCGTCACGAAGAGAAATGACGATCGCGAATAGCGTCGCGTATGGAGTGAGAGACGTATCACTCCGCTACGACGAGTGTCGCGGAAGCATGTTCCCTTCGTGACGGTGACACCTCTTCTGCAACATGAAAACCTTTCCCGATAGCGGACATTTCGGTCGATCTGCTGTTACCTGGTGCCCGCGGCCAATCTCACGAAATCGGGAGAGAGACCATGACCGGCACCCCACCGTCCGACGATCGCGTCGGCGTCACGGTCCGAAGTGGAGTGTGGTGGAAGACCGTGCTGCGACACGACGTTCCCGCCTCGCTGGTCGTCTTCCTCGTGGCCGTTCCGCTGTCGTTGGGCATCGCGCTTGCCTCGGGAGCGCCGATCGTGGCCGGTGTCGTCGCCGCGGTCGTCGGCGGAGTCGTGGCCGGCGCGCTCGGAGGTTCTCGACTCCAGGTGAGCGGGCCCGCCGCGGGCCTCACGGTGGTGCTGGCGGAGACCATCGACGAGTTCGGCTGGACGGTCACGTGCGCCGTCACGGCGTGCGCCGGGGTGCTCCAGATCCTGCTCGGACTGAGCCGGGTGGCGCGCGCGGCGCTGGCCATCGCGCCCGCTATCGTGCACGGCATGCTCGCGGGCATCGGGGTCACGCTCGTGCTCGGTCAGCTTCACGTCATCCTCGGTGGGGCCCCGCAGAGTTCGGCCCTGGCCAACCTGGCGGAGCTTCCGGGGCAACTCGTCGGGCACCACGACGCGGCCGCCCTCGTCGGGCTCGCCACGATCGCGGTGCTCCTGCTGTGGCCACGCCTGCCCCGCCCGGTCACGCGCGTTCCCGCTCCGTTGGCGGCCGTCACGCTCGTCACCGTCGGCTCGCTGCTCGCCGGCGTGTCGGTGGAACGAGTCGACCTGCCGAGCGACCTGCTCGATCTCGGCTTCCTGCCCGAACTGCCCTCGGCGGGGTGGTTCGACTTCGGCCTCGCGGTGGTCACGATCGCGCTCATCGCCAGTGTCGAGACCCTGTTGTCGGCCGTCGCCGTCGACCGCCTGCACGGTGGTTCCCGCACGAACCTCAACCGGGAACTCGTCGGCCAGGGCGTGGCGAACATCGCCTCCGGTTCCCTCGGAGGCCTCCCGATCACCGGGGTGATCGTGCGAAGCTCGGCCAACGTCGCGGCTGGCGCCCGTACCCGTGCGTCGGCGATCCTGCACGGTGTTTGGGTGCTGCTGTTCACGGTGGCGTTGGCCGGGCTCATTCGCAGCATCCCCCTCGCCGCGCTCGCGGGTCTGCTGACCTATGTCGGGGCGAAGCTGGTGAACGTCCGCACGATTCGCACGGTGCGCGGGCACGGTGACCTTCCGCTGTACGTCGCCACGCTGCTCGGCGTCGTGGTGGTCGACCTGCTCACCGGCGTGCTCCTCGGCGTCGTGCTGTCACTGGCGTTCATGCTGCGCCGCACGATGTGGTCCGGTATCCACGTGCTCGGCCGCGACGACCAGTACCGTGTCGTCGTCGAGGGAGTGCTGACGTTTCTGTCGGTGCCGCGATTGTCGACAGTGCTCGGTGCGATTCCCCCGGAACGTACGGTGCGGCTCGAACTCGTCGTCGACTACCTCGATCACGCCGCGTTCGAGTGCCTGTCCGAGTGGCAGCATGGCTACGAGCGGGCGGGAGGCACCGTGGTGGTCGACGAGATCGGCCACCCGTGGTACGGCAACGGCCGGTCGCGCTCGCCCACCGTGCGCCGTCAAGAGGCCACTCGTGTGCCGCCTCGTTGGCTCGCCCCGTGGTCGGAGTGGATGGCGCAGGAACAGGGGGTGGCCATTCCCGAGCAACGACCTCGCCCGCTGCAACGGGGTACGTCGGAGTTCCAATGGCGTACCGCGCCCTTGATGAGGGAGACGCTGATGCGGTTGGCCTCGGGGCAGTCTCCCCACACGTTGTTCATCACGTGCAGCGACGCGCGGATCGTGCCGAACGTGATCACCACGAGTGGCCCCGGTGATCTCTTCACCGCGCGCAACATCGGCAATTTCGTGCCGATGGACTGGGAGAGGGACACCGACGCGGACTCGTCCGTGGGCGCGGCCGTCGAATACGCCGTCGTCGTGTTGAAAGTCCGGGAGATCGTGGTCTGTGGACATTCCTCGTGCGGCGCGATGCACGCCCTCCTCACCGGGGACGGTGCCGGACTTCCCGCCTTGCGGAAGTGGCTGCGGCACGGGGAACCCGTCCTGCGACGCTTCGACGAGGCCGCTCCCGTGAAACTGGGGGACGAGCCACCCGCGGTCCGGGCCGACGCGCTCGCGCTGCACAACGTGCTCGAACAGCTCGACCGGTTGAGGTCCCATCCACGGGTGGCCGAGGCCGAACGTGCGGGCGAACTCACGCTGACCGGAATGTACTTCGACGTCGGCGCGGCTCAGGTCTACTTGCTCGACGGCGAGACGGGCGTGTTCCAACCCGCCGGTGTGAAGGCCGGGTGAAACGCGATGCGCGCTTCGGTATTAGTGTCGCTGCCGTGACCGTGCTGGTGATATCCGGGACCGGAACCGGCGTCGGTAAGACCGTCGTGACGGCGGCCATGGCCGCGCTGGCGGCCGACGACGGCCGCAGTGTCGCCGTGCTCAAGCCCGTGCAGACGGGCGTCGCGCCGGGAGAGCCGGGCGACCTCGCCGACGTCCGTCGGCTCGCCGGTGACGTGACCACGTGCGAACTGCGTCGCTATCCCGACCCGTTGTCCCCCGAGGCCGCCGCACGTCGTAGTGGCCTGCCGGAGGTGACTCCCGTCGACGTGGCCACCGCCGCGTCCCGGCTGCACGAGGACCACGACCTGGTGCTTGTGGAGGGTGCGGGAGGTCTGCTCGTCCGTTTCGACTCCTCGGGCGGAACACTCGCCGACGCGGCATGGGCGCTCGGCGCTCCCGTACTCGTCGTCGCGGAGGCGGGACTTGGCACCCTCAACACCACGGCCCTGACCGCGGAGGTCGCCACTCGGCGGGGGATCGACGTGATCGGTGTCGTGATCGGTGCCTGGCCGTCGGAGCCGGATCTCGCGGCCCGGTGCAACACCGTCGATCTTCCGGTGGCCGCCGGGGCGCCGCTGCTCGGCGTGCTGCCGGAGGGACTGGGGTCGGCGAGTCGACAGGAATTCCTCGACGAGGCTCGCCGTGGGTTGGCCCCGTGGTTGGGGGGCACGTTCGACCCCGATCAGTTCACCCGTGCCGTGGCCGCGACGGGAGGATGAGCGACGTGACGTATGTCGCTGTGCGACTTCGGTCTCGTCCGTCAGACTCGTGACCACACCCCGCAAGCCGAAGGAGATGTCGTGAGGGCCGCAGCCACGGGAGCGGAGATCCTGACCGCCGCGCGCCGGAAGGTGCTGGAGGAAGGCACCGGGTTGGCGCAGGAGCAGGTGCTCGACGTGCTGCGCCTCGGCGACGAGCACATCCCGGAGCTGCTCTCGCTCGCCCACGACGTGCGGATGCGTTGGTGCGGTCCCGAGGTCGAGGTGGAGGGCATCGTCAGCGTCAAGACGGGCGGATGCCCCGAGGACTGCCATTTCTGTTCACAGTCCGGCCGATTTCCCACACCGGTGCGGGCGGCATGGCTCGACATCCCCGGTTTGGTGAAGGCGGCGGAGGAGACCGCGGCCACCGGAGCCACCGAGTTCTGCATCGTCGCGGCCGTCCGTGGCCCGGACGCGCGGCTGATGGCGCAGGTCCGCGACGGCATCAAGGCGATTCGCGAGTCCGGCAACGACATTCGGATCGCGTGTTCGCTGGGCATGCTGACGCAGAACCAGGTCGACGAACTCGTCGACATGGGGGTGCACCGCTACAACCACAACCTGGAGACCGCCCGCTCCCACTTTCCCAACGTCGTCACCACGCACACGTGGGAGGAACGCTGGGAGACGCTGTGCATGGTGCGTGAGGCGGGCATGGAGGTCTGCTGCGGCGGCATTATCGGCATGGGCGAGTCGCTGGAGCAGCGGGCGGAGTTCGCGGTTCAACTGGCCGAGCTGGACCCGCACGAGGTCCCGATCAACTTCCTCATCCCGCAGCCGGGCACCCCGTACGAGTCGTTCGACGTCGTGGAGGGCAAGGACGCGCTGCGGGTCGTGGCAGCGTTCCGGCTCGCCATGCCACGCACGATGTTGCGTTTCGCGGGCGGGCGGGAACTCACGTTGGGCGACCTCGGTGCCGAGCAGGGCATGCTCGGTGGCGTCAACGCGATCATCGTCGGCAACTACCTGACGAATCTCGGTCGTCCGGCACAGGAGGACCTCGACATGCTCAGTGATCTGAAAATGCCGATCAAGGCGCTCGGCGACAGTCTGTGAGCGAGGTGGCGTGAACACGACGTACTGCGTCCACTGCGGTGGGCTGTCGGTCTCGGCGGGCCATGAGCGGTGCCGGACTCCGCGCGCGGCGCTGGAACCGCCGCGCTACTGCCCCGAGTGCGGGCGGCGCATGGTGGTCCAGGTGACTCCGGGTGGATGGACGGCGCGGTGCAGCCGACACGGGGAAACCTCCTCGGTGGGTTCGACGCCGACCGGATAGGCTCCTGACGGCGAAGACCGGGTCGTGCGGGAAGGTGGGGAGTTGTCGGAGCAGGCAGGCGCCGAGCGGGAACACGCGCTCCGCACCCGGTCGGCCGTACGGATTCCTCGCGTGGTGGTGCGTGCGGACCTGCTGCCCGCGTTCAGCGTCGCGTCGCTGATCAGTCTCCTCGGGTTGCCGCTCGGGTGGCTCTGGGCTCAGCTCGCTCCACCTCAGCGCATGCGAGTGGTCACGCGTGACCACCAGATGGCGCCCCTGACGTCGGAAAGCTGGCACCGGTTCGACGACCTGGCGATCTTCTTGTTGCTCGGCCTGGTCGCGGGGCTGCTCGTGGGCGTGGTGGTGTGGTTGCTGCGAGCTCGCCGGGGACCGGTCATGCTCGTGGGCGCCACGCTCGGCTCGTTGGTGGGCGCGTGGCTCGCCATGCGGATGGGGTCGGCGTTCGCCGAGGCCCGGTTCGCGCTGCCCGCCGAGTTGCGACTCGGACAGGTGGTGGAACGCGCGCCCATGCTGGAGTCGGACTGGGCGTTGCTCGCGCAGCCGCTCACGACGGCGTTCGCGTACGGGGTGCTCGCGGCCTGGAACGCGCGCGACGACCTCGGCAGGCGCCTGAGCTGAACCGTCAGTTCAGATTCGGCCGCAGCAGGGTTTCGGGTATCTCGTGCTGTGGTGGGGGCACGGCGCGCAGCTCGGACACGAACGTCGCTTCCCGCGTCAGCAGCCGGTGGGCGAGCCGGAGCCGCCGTAGCGGGTTTCGTTCCTCCAGAAGTTCCTGCCTGTCCGCGAGGGGCAGGAGACAGTCGGACGCGAGGAGGTAGGCCAGGAGCGCGGGTTCGGTGTCCTGCGGTGGTGACTGCCAGCCACCGGACTGCCAGGCCACCGAGCAGTACCGGCGGTGCGCGGCGCGGCCCACGTCGGCGAGCCGCGCCACGGTCTCCTCGGAACCGACGGGAAGTGGTTCGTCGTCGAGCCACGTCACGGTGGCGCGCAGATACGGGGCGGACTCGGTGTCGAGCTCCAGCAGCCGGAACCGCCGGTGTCCGGTGGTGACGATGTCGAAACGTCCGTCCGGCAACCGGCGTGCCTCTCGTAGCCGCACCGCGCACCCGACGGCGTGGACGTGGGCGAGCTCGTCGACCTCGTCGATCGTGGGGTTGCGAATCGCGGCCACTCCGAACAGCCGCTCGGGAACCACCTCGGTCACGAGGTCGATCGTGAGCTGCCGATAGCGCGGTTCGAAGATGTGTAACGGAAGATGCACGCCGGGCAATGCCACGGTGTGCAGCGGAAAGAGAGGCAGGGTCGTCCGGGCGGTCGGCTGGCTGTCGTGTCCTTCCGAGTGGGTCACGTTGTCACGTTACGGGTTTGCCCGCCGCGCCGCGCGTTCGCCGTCTCGCCGTGGAGGCCGGGGGGCGGAACACCGCGAACTCGTCGGTGACCCGGAGGTCGCGATGGGCGAATCGGTACAGCGCGGCGGGACGTCCGCCCGCACGACCGGGCGGGGCCGTGCGACCGGTCGGCACCAGGACACCGCGTCGCGCGAGGACCCGTTGCAGGTTGGTGGCCGAGACCGGGTAGCCGAGCGCGGCGGAGTAGAGGTCACGCAACGCCGAGATCGTGAACTCCCGTGGCGCGAGCGCGAAGCCCACGTTGGTGTAGCTGAGTTTGGCGCGGAGGCGTTCCCGCGCGGCCAACACGATGTCGGCGTGGTCGAACGCGGTACGGGGCAGCTCTTCGACGTCGTGCCACCTGGTGTCCTCGGGCACCGCCGGGTCGACGTCGCTCGGGACGAGTCCGAGGAACGCCGTGGCCACGACTCTCGGGCCCGGTACCCGGTCCGGCGCGCTGAACACGCTCAACTGCTCGACATGAGCCAGGGTCTTGACGTCGACCTTCTCGGCGAGTTGCCGACGAATGGAGGTCTCGGCGTCCTCGTCCGGACGCAACCTGCCGCCCGGTAGCGACCAGCGGCCGATGTGCGGGTCGAGCGCCCGCCGCCACAACAGCACTCGAAGCGAGGCGGGCCCGTGATCGCGAGGGGACGCACCGGGCGGTGTGGCGTATCGCACCTGGAGAACCGCGGCGAGAACCTCGTGTGCCAGGGGGTCGCTGCTGTTAATATGAGAGTGCACGGTTTTCGATTATAAGACGAAAACTAACGGAGGGCCACTATGACGGCACACGTGGACGAGCTCGCTCCGTACGACGGGGTCGTGGCTGACGCGGCCTGGGCCGAGGAGGTGCGCAGCCTCGCTCGTCAGCGTGACGCGGTCCTGCTCGCGCACAACTACCAACTGCCCGAGATCCAGGAGATCGCCGACCACACCGGCGACTCGCTGGCGCTGAGCCGGATCGCCGCGTCGAGTGACGCCTCCACCATCGTCTTCTGCGGGGTCCACTTCATGGCGGAGACCGCGAAGATCCTCTCCCCGGAGAAGACGGTGCTCATCCCCGACGCGCGGGCGGGGTGCTCGCTCGCCGACTCCATCACGGCCGAGCAGTTGCGGGAGTGGAAATCGCGACACCCCGGCGCGGTCGTGGTGTCCTATGTGAACACCACGGCGGAGGTGAAGGCCGAGACCGACATCTGCTGCACCTCCTCGAACGCCGTGGACGTCGTGTCCTCGATCCCGGAGGACAAGGAGATCCTCTTCTGTCCCGACCAGTTCCTGGGTGCTCACGTCAAGCGGGTCACGGGCAGGGAGAACCTGCACGTCTGGGCGGGGGAGTGCCACGTGCACGCCGGTATCAACGGCCCCGAACTCGCGGAACGCGCGGCGGCCGATCCGGAGGCCGACCTGTTCATCCACCCGGAGTGCGGGTGCGCGACCTCGGCCTTGTACCTGGCGGGAGAGGGCGCCGTCGCGCCGGAGAAGGTGAAGATCCTGTCCACGGGGGACATGCTGACCGCGGCGCGCGCCACGAAGGCGAGGTCGGTGCTCGTCGCCACCGAGGTGGGGATGTTGCACCAGCTGCGCAAGGCCGCTCCCGAGATCGATTTCCGCGCCGTGAACGACCGAGCGTCCTGCCGGTACATGAAGATGATCACCCCCGCGGCCCTGTTGCGGGCTCTGCGGGAGGGGGTCGACGAGGTCGACGTCGATCCGGAGATCGCGGCCGGGGCGCGGGCGTCGGTGCAAAGAATGGTCGAGATCGGCAACCCCGGCGGTGGGGAATGACGCGGCCAGTTTTCGACCAACAGTCGATAACTCCGTGGGAGGCGGAAGCCGACGTGGTGGTGGTCGGCAGCGGGGTCGCCGGGCTGACGGCGGCCCTGCGAGCCGCCGAACTCGGGCTGCGGGTGCTGGTGGTGACGAAAGGGCGTCTCCCGGAGGGCAACACGCGGTGGGCCCAGGGCGGGGTCGCCGTGGTGCTCGACGACGCCGAGAACGACGGCGACTCGCTCGCCGCGCACATGGCCGACACCCTCGCCGCCGGAGCGGGACTGTGCGACGTCGACGCGGTACGCACCGTGGTCGAGGGAGGACCGGCCGCCGTGGAATGGCTGCTGAGCCGGGGAGCCCGCTTCGACACCGACTCCTCCGGACGGCTCGCGCGCACCCGCGAGGGTGGACACAGTGCCTTCCGGGTGATCCATGCCGGGGGCGACGCCACGGGCGCCGAGGTGCAGCGTTGCCTCGTGATAGCGGCGAAGGGGCTTCCGGTCCTGGAACGACACGTCGCCGTGGATGCCCTCACCACGGACTCCGGCGCGGTGCGCGGGGTGCGGGTCCTGGCCGCGGCGGACTCTACGCCCGGCGTCGTGCGGGCGCGGGCGGTCCTCGTGGCCACGGGCGGGTTCGGGCAGCTCTACCGGGCCACGTCGAACCCCGAACTCGCCACCGGGGACGGGCTGGCCCTGGCATTGCGGGCGGGGGCGAGCGTCGCCGATCTCGAATTCGTGCAGTTCCATCCCACCGTGCTCTACACGCCCGGAGCCACGGGGCGACGTCCGCTGGTGACGGAAGCGGTGCGCGGGGAGGGCGGTGTACTGGTGGACGCCGCCGGGGAGCGCGTGATGGCGGGCGTGCACCCGTTGGGCGATCTCGCCCCGCGCGACGTGGTGTCGGCCGCGATCACGCGCAGGCTCGCCTCGGCCCCCGGTGGGGTCGACGACCACGTCTTCCTCGATGCCACGTCGGTCGAGGGGTTCGCCGAACGGTTCCCCACGGTGCTGGCCGCGTGCACAGAGGCCGGTATCGACCCCACCCGTGAGCCGATCCCGGTCGTTCCCGCCGCGCACTTCGCGTGCGGTGGTGTGGTCACCGACCGGTACGGACGGACGGAGGTCCCCGGTCTTTACGCGGTGGGCGAGGTGGCACGCACCGGTCTGCACGGGGCCAACCGGTTGGCCTCGAACAGCCTGTTGGAAGGTCTCGTGATGGGACGCCGCGCGGCCGAGGCTGTGGCGGCGGATCTGGCGACGGACAAGCGGGTCGAGGCCGAGCCGCGGCCGGGCCCGACACCGGTGGCTCCCGTCGTCGAGCGGGCGACGTTGCAGCGGCTCATGAGCCGGTACGCGGCCATCGGACGGGATGCCGAAGGCATGGCGGTGGCGGGGTCGGTCCTCGACGTCTCGACGCAGGACATTCCGTTGTGGACGGTCGAGGCGGTGGAGGACGCGGCGCTCACGCTCGTCGCGCGCGCACTGCTCGCGGCGGCCACCGCGCGCACGGAATCGCGGGGCTGCCACGTGCGGCACGACCACCCCGAACGCGACGACCGGCGCTGGACGCGCAGCCAGACCATCCGGCTGAACCCGTCCGGACAACCCGTGTTGACCGATCCGATCCTGGAGGACGTGGCGTGAGCGAACCGGAGGCCGCCGAGGTACGGCGCGTCGTCACCACGGCGCTGGAGGAGGACCTGCGATACGGGCCCGATGTCACCACCGAGGCGACGGTGCCCGCGAACGCGACGGCCGTCGCCGAGCTGACGCCGCGGTCGCCGGGAGTGCTGGCGGGCGGCGAGGTGGCCGTGGCGGTCTTCGACGCCGTCCTCGGCGACGACTACGAGGTGGTGTCCCGGTGTCCGGACGGCAGCAGGCTCTCCCGAGGCGAACCCGCGCTCGTGGTCCGGGGTCCGGTGCGTGGCCTGCTGACGGCCGAACGCACGGCGCTGAATCTGCTGTGTCACCTCTCCGGGATCGCGACGGTGACGGCGGAGTGGGTGGCGGCTGTGGCGGGCACGGGCTGCGCCATCAGGGATTCCCGCAAGACGTTGCCGGGACTACGGGTGCTGGAGAAGTACGCCGTCCGCTGCGGAGGCGGCGTCAACCACCGCATGGGGCTCGGCGACGCGGTGCTGATCAAGGACAACCACGTCGTCGCGGCCGGATCGGTGACCGAGGCTCTGCGGCTCGCCAGGGAACGGGCCGGGGAGCTGCCCTGCGAGGTTGAGGTCGACGACCTGGAGCAGCTGGTCGAGGCACTGGAGGCCGGCGCCGACGAGGTGCTGCTCGACAATCTGTCCCCGCGTGACTGCGGGAGGGCGGTGGAGTTGCGTGCCGAGCTGTCGCCGAAGACGCGCTTGGAGGCCTCCGGCGGACTGACCCTGGCGGTGGCACGCGACTACGCGGAGACGGGCGTGGACTACCTCGCCGTGGGGGCGCTCACGCACTCGGCCCCGGCTCTCGACATCGGCATGGACCTGCGCGCCGCCTGACCGACGCGTGGGTGACGACGTCACCGCGGTTCGACGAGTTTCGGCCTTCGGTTCGCCAGCACGGCGGTGGCCGCGCGGGACGCCTCGGCCCGCGCGGGGTCGATGTCGACCACCAGCAGTTCGGGAGCGGCGTCGAGCTGACCGTGGACCCGGCCGAACGGGTCGGCCACGGTGGAGAAGCCGATACCGGTCGGCGCCTTCGGGTGTACGCCGACGCCCGTCGCGGCCGGGTCGGCCTGATCACAGGCGAGCACCCAGGAGCCCGAGTCGAGGGCCCGAGCCCGGACCAACAGCTCCCACTGCTCCCGCTTGCCCTCACCGGCTCCCCACGAGGCGGGCACCACGACGGCGTCGGCACCCGCCTCGGCCAGCGTCCGGAACAGTTCGGGGAACCGCACGTCGTAGCAGGTCGCGAATCCGAGGGTCACGTCGTCGACCGTGACGGTCACCGGCTCGTCACCCGGCGCCACGGTGTCGGACTCACGGAAGCCGAACGCGTCGTACAGGTGGATCTTGTCGTAGCCGAGGTGGTGGCCGCACCCGGTGATGAGCAGGGTGTTGCGCACCCGCTCGCCGTCGGGGGTGAACATGCCCGCGACCACCAGGACGCCGAACTCGTCGGCGATCTCCCTCACCCCGCGAGCCCAGGGGCCGTCGAGGGGTTCGGCCACCGACGTCAGCCGCACCCCGAAACGCGCCAGCATGGCCTCCGGGAACACGACGACTCGTGCCCCGCGAGCGGCGGCCGAGGCGGTCCACTCGCGCACCATCCGAAGATTCTCGCTCGGATCGACACCGGATGTGACCTGGCACAAGCCCACTCGGAGCACGGCTACCTCCCGGTCGCGGACGCGGTTCCGCCTCGTACCCTAGACGTTATGTTGAACCGCACCGACCTGCGAGGTCGCGTCCCGTCCCCGGCCCAACTGCGCGCCCTGCTCCCGCGCGCCGAGATGGACGTGGACGCGGTGCTGCATCAGGTGCGGCCGGTGGTGGACGCGGTGCGCGAGCGCGGAGTCGACGCCGTCCTGGAGTACGCCGAGCGCTTCGACAAGGTACGGCCCGAGCGGGTCCGGGTGCCCCGCTCCGAGTGCGACCGCGCGCTCGCGGAATTGGACCCCGAGGTGCGCGAGGCGCTGGAGGAGTCGATCGCCAGGGCCCGTGCCGTGCACGCCGATCAACGCCGCCGGGACGTCACCACGCGGGTCGCTCCGGGGGGCACGGTCACCGAACGCTGGGTGCCGGTGCGCCGCGTCGGTCTGTACGCGCCGGGTGGGCTCGCCGTGTACCCGTCGAGCGTGGTGATGAACGTCGTGCCCGCGCAGACGGCGGGCGTGGAGTCGTTGGTGCTGTGCTCCCCGCCGCAGGCCGACTTCGGTGGCCTGCCGCACCCGACGACCCTCGCGGCGGCCGCGTTGCTGGGAGTCGACGAGGTGTGGGCCGTCGGGGGCGCACAGGCCGTGGCCCTGCTGGCCTACGGCGGCACCGACACCGACGGTGCGGAACTGGAGCCGGTCGATTTGGTGACCGGTCCCGGCAACATCTACCTGACCGCCGCCAAGCGGATGCTGCGCGGCCTCATCGGCATCGACTCCGAGGCCGGGCCCACCGAGATCGCGATCCTCGCCGACGACACCGCCGACCCCGTGCACGTGGCCGCGGACCTCATCAGCCAGGCCGAGCACGACACGCTGGCCGCGAGCGTGCTCGTCACCACGTCGGAGCGGCTCGCGGACGCGGTGGACGAGCAGCTCGCCGAACGGGTCGCCGCCACGAAACACAGGGAGCGGGTGGAGCAGGCCTTGCGAGGCACGCAGTCCGGCACCGTGCTGGTGTCCACACTGGAGGAAGGCCTGAAGGTTGTGGACGCCTACGCCGCCGAACACCTGGAGATCCAGACCGAGAACGCGCGCGAGGTGGCCGCCAGGGTGCGCAACGCGGGCGCCGTGTTCGTCGGCCCCTACGCCCCCGTGTCGCTGGGCGACTACTGCGCCGGGTCCAACCACGTGCTGCCCACGGGCGGTTTCGCGCGCCACTCGTCCGGCCTGTCGGTGCAGAGCTTCCTGCGCGGCATCCACGTCGTCGACTACGACGAGCAGGCGTTGCGCGAGGTGGCCGACAAGGTCGTCACCCTGGCCAACGCGGAGGACCTGCCCGCCCACGGTGAGGCCGTCACCGCCCGACTGTCGAAGGACGTGTGAGCGTGAGCAAGAGCACGGACGTCACGCTCGACCAGCTGCCCCTGCGTGACGACCTGCGGGGCAAGAGCCCGTACGGTGCGCCGCAACTCGACGTGCCGGTACGGCTGAACACCAACGAGAATCCCTTCCCGCCGCCCGCCGAGCTCGTCGACGACGTGGCTGAGGCCGTGCGGGAGGCGGCGAGGAACCTGCACCGCTACCCCGACCGTGACGCCGTCGCGTTGCGGCGGGACCTCGCGGCCTACCTGTCGGCGTCGACGGGCGTGCCGCTGACGGAGCGCCACGTGTGGGCGGCCAACGGCTCCAACGAGATCCTGCAGCAGCTGCTGCAAGCATTCGGCGGTCCGGGGCGTACGGCGCTGGGCTTCGAGCCGTCGTACTCGATGCACTCGATCATCGCCGCGGGGACGCGGACCGACTGGGTGCCCGCACCGCGGCGCGCCGACTTCACACTCGACGCGGAGAAGGCGGCCGCGCTGGTGGCCGAACGCGCGCCCGACGTCGTGTTCATCACCAGCCCCAACAATCCGACGGGCGGGTCGATCCCGCTCGCCGACCTGGAGACCGTGCTGCGGGCCGCTCCGGGGTTGGTCGTGGTCGACGAGGCCTACGCCGAGTTCTCGTCGCAACCGAGTGCCGTGCGGTTGATCGACGACTACCCGACGAAGCTCGTGGTCTCGCGCACGATGAGCAAGGCGTTCGCGTTCGCGGGCGGTCGGCTCGGCTACCTGGCCGCCGCGCCCGCCGTGGTGGACGCGCTCCTGCTGGTGCGCCTGCCCTACCACCTCTCGGTGGTGACCCAGGCCGCCGCCCGTGCCGCGCTGCGGCACGCCGACGCCACGCTGAAGTCGGTGGCCACCCTGGCGGCGGAGCGCGACCGCGTGGCGGAGTCGTTGCGGGAACTCGGGTTCTCGCCGGTTCCCAGCGATGCCAACTTCATCCTCTTCGGACAGTTCTCCGACGCGACCGCGGCTTGGGAGTCCTATCTGGACGCCGGAGTGCTGATCCGGGACATCGGCATTCCGGGTCATCTGCGCGTGTCCATCGGCACGCCCGAGGAGAACGACACCTTTCTACGGGTGAGCAAGGAGGTCCCGCGGTGAGTCGGGTCGGCAAGGTGGAACGCACCACCAAGGAATCGTCCATCCGGGTTGAGGTCGACCTCGACGGCAGCGGCCGGGTGGAGGTGTCCACCGGGGTCCCGTTCTACGACCACATGCTGCACTCCTTCGGCGTGCACGGCAGCCTCGACTTGAAGATCGAGGCCCAAGGTGACGTCCACATCGACGCCCACCACACGGTGGAGGACACCGCCATCGTGCTCGGCCGGGCGATCCGGGAGGCGCTGGGGGACAAGAAGGGCATCCGCCGTTTCGGCGACGCCTGGATCCCGATGGACGAAACGCTCGCGCACGCCGCCATCGACGTGTCGGGCCGTCCGTACTGCGTGCACGTCGGTGAGCCCGAGCAGTTCAACGCCTTCACCATCGGTGGCAACTATCCGTTCGTGCTCAACCGGCACGTGTTCGACTCGCTGGCGTTCCACGCGCAAATCGCGTTGCACGTGCGTGTCGTCCACGGACGCGACCCGCACCACATCGCGGAGGCGGAGTACAAAGCCGTCGCACGGGCGTTGCGGGCGGCGACGGAGCCGGACCCGAGGGCGGGTGGCATCCCGTCCACGAAGGGAGTGCTCTAGGTGTCGCGCGACGTCGTCGTGCTGCTGCTGTTCGCGCTGGCCGGATTTCTCGCCGGGGGCGCTTTCAGCTTGTGGAAGAAGTCACGGGGTATGGCGGTGGTGATCGGCGCCGCCGCCCTGCTGGCGGGCGGCGGCGCTGTCGTCTGGCTCTCGTCCTAGCGGCTCGGTTTCAGCTCGCGTTCGTCGCCGCTGCCGCCGTCCGTGCCTCGGGTGAGTTTCTCGCCCTCCACGTCAACGTTGGGCAGGATGCGGTTCAGCCAGCGCGGCAGCCACCACGCGCTGCGGCCGAGCAACGACATCAGCGCGGGCACCAGGGTCATTCGTACCACGAAGGCGTCCACGGCCACCCCGACCGCGAGCGCGAACCCGATCGACTGGATCAGGATCGACTCGGCGAGGACGAAGCCGGCGAACACGCTGGTCATGATGAGCGCGGCGGCCACGACCACACGTGAGCCGTGCTTGAAACCGGTGATCATGGCTTGGTTCGGCGTGCTGCCGTGGACGTACTCCTCGCGCATGCGCGTCACCAGGAACATCTGGTAGTCCATCGCGAGCCCGAACAGCACGCCGATCAGCAGGATCGGCAACACGCTCATGACCGGCCCGGTGGCGTCGACGCCGAGCAGGTCGCCGAGCCAGCCCCACTGGAACACGGCCACCACCGCGCCGAACGTGGCGCCGACGGAGCCGAGGAATCCCAGCGTCGCCGACAGCGGCACGAGCAGCGATCGGAACACGATCATCAGCAGGATGAAGGCCAGCCCGACGACCAGGGCCAGGTAGGGCAGCAGGGCGTCGGACATCCGCTGCGAGATGTCGATGTTCATGGCCGTGGCCCCGGTGACCGACATGGAGGCGCCGGTGTCGGCCCGCAGCTCGTCGCGGAGGTCGCGGATGTCGGAGACGAGGTCCTCCGTCTCCTGGGACTCCGGACCGCTCTTGGGGATCACCGTGAGCAACGCCGTGTCGTGTTCCCGGTTGAACTGCGGCGGCGTGACCATGGCGACGTCGTCGAGCGCACCGATGCGCTGCATCGCGGTCTGCGCCGTGCCCCGGGGGTCCGACTCCACGTCGAGCACAACGACCAGCGGGCCGTTCAGGCCGGGGCCGAAACTTTCGCTGATCAGGTCGTAGGCCTTGTGCTGCGTCGAGTCGGGCGGTTCGGTGGCGTCGGTGGGCAGCCCGAGCCGCATGTCCGAGGCGGGGACGGCCAGGACCCCGAGACCGACCACGGTCGCGAGCAGCGCCACGATGCGGCGGCGGGCGAGGAAGGAAGCCCACCGCTCGCCCATCGTCGGGCCCGACTTGCCCGCGCGGCGCAGGCCGGGGATGCGGCCGCCGAGCACCTTGGTGCCCGCGAAGCCGAGGACGGCGGGCAGCAGTGTGACGGCGATGAGCACGGCGACGGCGACGGTCGCCGAGGCCGCCAAGCCCATCTGGCCGAGGATGGGAATGCCCACCACGGTGAGCCCGGCCAGCGCGATGATAACGGTCAGACCGGCGAACACGACCGCCGAGCCCGCCGTCCCGACGGCCGTGGCCGCGGCGTCCTCGGGGCTCGCGCCGTTCTCCAGCTCGGTGCGGTGGCGCGACACGATGAACAGCGCGTAGTCGATGCCGACGGCCAAGCCGATCATCAGTGCGAGCACCGGGGTGTTGGCGTTGAGGTCGACGAATCCCGACAACGCGGTGATGCCCGCCATGCCGATACCGACGCCGATCAGCGCCGTGAAGAGCGGAAGTCCGGCCGCGATCAGTGATCCGAACGTCACGATGAGCACGATGGCGGCGATGATCACGCCGACGCCCTCGGTGGGCTGGGTGACCGGGATGCCCTGCATGGCGTCCCCGCCGAACTCCACCGTCCAGCCCGCCGCACGGGTCGCCTCGGCGGTGGCTTCCAACGCCTCGCGGTCGGCGTCGGTCACCTCCGTCGAGGACACCTGGTAGACGACCTGGATCAGGGCGAGCGACCCATCGGGTGCGATCGACTTCGCTTGGAACGGGTCGACGGCGGTGGCGACGTTCGGCGCCTCGCTCAGGTCCCGAACGAGTCCGGCGATCACCTTCGGGTCGAGCTGCTCACCCTCGGGCGGGGCCACGGCGACGTTCACCGTGCCTTTGCCGACCCCGGCCTCGGGGAACTTCTCCTCCAGGCGGTCGATGGTCTGCTGTGCTTCCGTGCCGGGAATGGTCACGGAGTTGGTGGTCTGTCCGGACAGCGTGAAGGCGCCGACCCCGAAGACCACGAGTAGCAGCACCCACAGGCTGGTGACCAGGCGGCGTCGCCGGAAGGACGCGCGGCCGAGTCTGGCAAGGAATGTGGCCAAGACGAAAGCTCCCAACGTGAACGAAATTCACGGAAGTACAGCACCGAATGCTAGCCGATCGGCAAGTAGCTTTTAAGCCGATCGGATAGTGTGTGACCCGGGGAACAGCGTCCGAAACCAGCTGGAGTGGTGTGGGTGAGGTGCGCCCCGACGCGGTGCGCGGCGTAGGGTCGGAGTGTTTGTGAGGAGGAAGGATGAGTGGCGACACCGTTGCCGAGGACACCCGGTCCCGCCTGCTTGCCACGGCGTTGAAGCTGTTCAGCGAGCATGGGGTGGGGGGAACGTCGTTGCAGATGATCGCCGACGAACTCGGCGTGACGAAGGCGGCCGTCTACTACCACTTCAAGACCAAGGACGAGATAACCGAGGCCGTCGCCGCCCCGGCCCTGCAGGAGTTGCTCGCCCGCATGGACGAGGCCGAACGGCAACGCACCCGCGGCGCGCAGATCGATCACGCCCTCAGTGGATTCGTGGACCTCATCGTGCAGTACCGGTCGCTCATCGCGTTGTTCAACAGCGATCCCGGCATCATCCGGGCCATCGACCGCTCGCTCAACGGGGTGGAGAACTTCGCCGCGCGCATGCGGAAGTTGCTCGTGGGACCGGACCCGGACCTAGCCACCGCCCTCACCGCCAACGTTTTGTTGGCCGGGCTCGCGCTGGCCGGGGGCTCGCCGGAGCAGGCGCACCTCGACGACGAGACGCTACGTGTGCACCTGTTCGACATCGGCCGACGCATGCTCGGACGGCCGAAGCGGCGCGGGTCGGCGAGGGCGGAAGGTAGTGCGAGCATGGGCGCGCAGGGGGCGTGAGCCGTCTGTTTCGTGGCTGATTCGGCCACGGCCGTTCCGGAATTCGCTCGGTAGCGGAGTTCTCGGTCGCTACTGATCCAGCAAGCTGTCCGGATCGGGTTCCACCGGAGGGAAGGGATCCTTTCGCGGCAGGGGGCCGTCGGGGAAGTCGCCGCCCGGGGGAACGTAGATCACCTGGACGTTGCGTGCCCAGAAGAATATCTGGCGAGCATTGGCCTTGAAGATGAGGAAGGTCAAATCGATGGGCGCGAGGATGATGCCGATTATCACGCCTCCGAAGCCGACGGGGCTTCCCGTGTCGCCGTAGACCATGTAGAGGTTGTAACGGCGGTATCCCACGCTGCGGAACTGGTTAACGAAGTTGCTGGTCACCCATATGATGGCGAGGGCTAGAAGGATCGCCGACAGGAACAGGTAGAGGAACATCGAGAGAAGAAGCCCCATAAGGTGACTTGTGTCGCTGACGACGAATGAGACGAATTCTGAGATGAGCACTTCATTGGTAATGTAGAACAGAAACGCGATCATTATGTCGAAAAGCATCGCTTTTCGAACCTCGGACTTCTCGGCCAATCGCCACGTTTGCCCCGATGCTTCCGACATGGTGTTCCCTCCCCCAGGAGAAATAGAAAACTGAGACGTTGGTCGGGGGAGTCGGATAGTATCAATTTGCCGAGTTTCTTTTCCCAGTTTTCCCTACTCCTTTAGGGGGATTTAGGGGGGTGGGGTGCCCGATCCGGGGTGTTACTACGCAACCCGCGACGCGGTGTGACGTCAGATGCCGCCCTCGGACTTCGGCTTCAGACCCGGCGCGCCCGGCCCGAGGGCCGCGATCTTGTCGTCCGGGTTGTTGAGAGCACACGTGCGCAGTGACAAGCAGCCACAGCCGACACAACCGGTAAGTTGATCACGCAGGCGCTGCAGCGCGTCGATGCGGGCGTCGAGTTCGGCCTGCCAGCTTCGCGACAACCTCGCCCAGTCGGCCTTCGTGGGCGCGTGATCGCGGGGCAGGGTGGCCAACGCCTCACCGATCTGCTCCAACGTCAGGCCGACGCGCTGGGCCGCCCGGATGAACGCGATCCTCCGCAGCACGGACCGCGGGTATCGGCGCTGGTTGCCCGCGGTCCGCTCGGCGAAGATCAGGCCGCGGTCCTCGTAGAACCGGAGAGCGGTGTGCGGCACACCGCTGCGTCGGGCGACCTGCCCGATGGTGAGATGGTCGGCGAGCTTCGGCACGCCATCACCGTACCCGAACCTCCAGCAAGGTCGAGCTAAGGCTCGGCGACATGTCGCCGGTACGACTCGATCACCTTTCGCAACGCCACCTCGCCGGGCAGGCTCCACAACTCGGCGTTGAAGACCTCGACCTCGATGGGCCCCCGGTATCCCGCGGCCTCCACACGGGACCGCAGCCCACGGTGGTCCACGGGGCCCTCACCCGGCAACGCGCGAGCCAGCAACGGGTCGGTGAACGGCACGAGCGGGTCGCACACGTGGAAGCCCAAAATGCGTTCGCCGGCCCTCGCGATGGAGGCCTCGACCTCCGGGTCCCACCACACGTGGAACTCGTCCACCACCACGCCGACGACCTCGGCCGGATGCTCCTCGGCGAGGTCCAGCGCCTGCGCGAGCGTGGAGAGGACCGACCGGTCGACGCACTGCATGGGGTGCAAGGGTTCGAGTCCCAGGCGGACCCCGCGTTCCCGCGCGTACGGGGCGAGCTCGCCCACGGCGTCGGCCACCCGCTGCCGGGAGGCCGCGAGGTCGTTGTCCGCGATCCCGCCCACCACGAGCACGAGGACGTCCGTGCCCAGGGCCGCGGCCTCGTCGATGGCCCGTCGGGTGTCGGCCACGCCGTCGACGGGCTCGCCCTCCGGTGTCACCCCGGTGAGAAAGCCCCCGCGGCACAGCGAGGACACCTTGACGCCGTAGCGCTTCAGCAACCGGACCGTCTCGGCGACGCCGACTTCGGCGACCTTGTCGCGCCACAGCCCGATCCACTCCACGCCGGCCTCGGCACAGCCCGCGACCGCCTCGGGCAGCGACCACGACTTGGTGCTGATCTGGTTCAGACTCAGCCGGTTCACAGGCTCACCCCCGCCGCCTCCAGCAGTGGCCGCATCCGCGCGACGGCCAACTCCGGATCGGGCAGCACACCCGCGCGGTCGGCCAGGCGCAGCACCTCGGACAGATGGACGATCGAGCGGGCCGACTCCAGGCCGCCGATCATGCGGAAGTGCCGTTGGTGACCCGACAGGTAGGCCAGGAACACCACACCCACCTTGTAGTGCCGAGTGGGTTCCCGGAAGATCTCGCGCGACAGCGCCACCGTGGGTTCCAGAAGTTCGGTGAAGCCCGCGCGATCGCCTTCGTCGAGGCGGGCCAGCGCCGCCCCCGCCACGGGGGCGATCGGGTCGAAGATGCCGAGCAGCGCCTCGCTGTGGCCGTCGTCGTCGCCCGCGATGAGTTCGGGGTAGTGGAAGTCGTCACCGGTGTAGCAGGCGACGCCTTCGGGCAGGGAGGCGCGGAATCGGCGTTCCACCTCGGCGTCGAGCACCGACACCTTCACCCCGGCGACCACGGAGGCGTGCTCGGCGCAGAGCGCGGCGAGTTCGTCGGCGGCCGCGGTGACGTCGCGGTGGCCCCAGTAGCCGGTGAGCGCGGGATCGAACTGCTCGCCCAGCCAGTGCAGCAACACCGGGCTCGTGGCTTCCGAGAGCAGGGCGCCGTACGCGCGGTGGTAGTCGTCCGGGCTCGTCGCGGTGGCCGCGAGCGCGCGACTGGCCATGACGACGGGGATCGCGCCCTCGCCGCTGACGAACTCCAGTTGTTCCCGCCAGGCGGCCACGACGTCGTCGATCGTGGCGGGGCCCTCGGGGAGTTGGTCGGTGCCCACGCCCGCGACCCACGCGCCACCGCAGGCCTTCGCCTCGGCGCCCGTGCGGCGGACCAGTTCGGTGGTGGTCGGCCAGTCGAGTCCCATACCGCGTTGGGCGGTGTCCATGGCCTCGGCCACGCCGAGTCCGCACGACCACAGGTGGTGGCGGAAGGCGAGGGTGCTGTCCCAGTCGAGCGCGACGGTGTGTGTGGGGTCGTGTCCGGCAAGGGGGTCGGCGACCACGTGGGCGGCTGCGTAGGCGATGCGGGTCGAGGCCGGGGCTCCCGACGGGGTGGGGACGCTCCGGCCGGAGGGCGACCACGTCTCCAGCGTCCCGTCGGGTCTCGGCAGTGGTATGGCGACCATCTACCCTCCATAGTGAAAGCGTTTTCTAGAAAGCGTTTTCACGAACCATAGGGTAAGAGCCCGTGTGCGACAAGAGGTCGCCCCGAGCCCACCGTGTCCGCAAGTTAGGCACTCGTGTCCGCAGGTTGTGCACTCGTGTCCGCAAGTTGGGGACGGGTGTTTGCACTTCTCGTACGGAGATTGGAGGTCTAAGGGAGCGTGTCCGCGCCGTAGGCTGCGGACACGCGTACGGGATCTGCGGACACGCGTACGGGATCTGCGGACACGCGTACGGGATCTGCGGACACGCGTACGGGATCTGCGGACACGCGTACGGGATCTGCGGACACGCGTACGGGATCTGCGGACACGCGGGTTAGTCCAGGACGTTGATCGCCAGTTTTCTCACTGTTGGTTCGTCCACTGTCACGCCCAGGCCGGGGCCCGTCGGTACTCGCGCGACGCCGCCGTCGACCTCGACGCCGTCGGCGTAGACCGAGTCGACGAATTGCCTGCCGTTGAGATCCACCGGCGTGTCGATGCCGAACGCGCCGAACAGGTGCAGTGACGCGGCGAGCCCGACGTCGGAGTCGGTGAGTCCCGATCCCATGAGCCGCACACCGCAGTCCTGCGCCAGGGAACACAACCGCCGCGACAGCGTGAGGCCCCCGCTGCGCTGCACTTTCGCGATGGCGACGTCCACGGCGTCGAGCCGCACGAACGTGGCGAGGTCGCTCGGATGCCGCAGGCTCTCGTCGAGGGCCACTGGCACGGGGGAGGCGTCCTTCAGCCGACGCAGCCCGACGATGTCGTTGGCGGGCAACGGTTGTTCGAACGCGGTCACGCCGAGCCGGTGCAGTTCGCGGCTCACGCGCAGGGCGGCGTCGACGCTGAGTCCCTGGTTCGCGTCCACCCACAGCGGCGCGTCGTCGCCCGCGGCCTCGCGTACGGCGGCGACCACGGCGAGGTCCTCGCGCTCGCCGCGCAGGCCGATCTTCACCTTGAACGCCTCGTAGCCCGCCGCCCGGCCTTCGGCGACGTGGTCGGCCACCTCGGAGGGGGCCTGCCCGGACACCATCCAGCCGAGCGTGAGCTCCTCGCGCCTGCGTTGTCCCCACAGGGTGCTGACGGGAACGCCGAGGGCTCGGCCGAGGAGGTCGTGCAACGCGGTGTCCACGGCGGCCTTGGCCAGCGGGGAGCCGATCGTGAAGCCGCGGTTGATCGCGCGATCGAACACGCTCGTGACGCCGTCGAGGTCCCAACACGGCCGCCCGAGCACGGCGGGCGCGAGGTAGCGGTCGATGGTCGTGACGATCGACTCCGCCGTCTCGTACGTCCACGCGGGAATGGGCGTGGCCTCGCCCCAGCCGCACACTCCGTCGGCGCTGACCTTCACCAGCACGCGCACGCTCGGTCGACCCGCCGTCGCCACCGCGCCGCCGGACACCCCGAACGAACGCAGCGTCGGCAGCGCGACGGCGAAGGTCTCCACCCGCTCGACGGTCAGTTCCGCGATCACACCCGGACCTCCTTCGTGCTGTCGCGCACCACGACCTCGGCGGGTACTCGCACCACGCGGCTGCGCGCGCTCTTCTCGCCGCGGAGCGCGAGTTCCATGGCCTTTTCTCCCAGCTCCTCCAACGGGAGCGCGACAGTGGTGAGACTCGGTGTCAGATCCCGCACCACCGGGATGTCGTCGAACCCGGCCAGCGAGACGTCGTCGGGCACGTTGACCCCGGCCTCCCGCAAGGCGGTGAGCGCGCCGATGGCCATGACGTCGGTGACGGCGAACACGCAGGTTGACTTCAGTCCGCGGTCCAACGCCCGGCGCATGGCGGTGTAGCCGCCGTCACGGGTGAAAGTGGACTCGAAGATGTCGTCCTCCGACAACTCCACCCCGGCTTCGGCGAGGGCGCGGCGGAATCCGGTGAGCCGGTCGACCACCGTGGTGAGCTTGCGTGGACCGGTCAGCACGGTGAAACGCCGGTGTCCGAGGTCGAGCAGGGTACGGGCGAGTTGCTCCGCGCCACGCTTGTTCTCCGGCTGCACGCTGTCGGCGCGCACGTTGCGGTGACGCGACACGACGGCGACGTGGCCGCCGCCGCGTTGGTAGGGCTCCAACTCCTCCGTCAGCGCCTTGCTCCAGGCGCGGTCTTCGAACCCGGAACCGACGAGCAGGATGGCCGACGCCCGCTGCGCGCGGAGCATCGAGACGTACGCGATCTCCTTCTGCGGGTCGCGGAACGTGCTCGCCAACATCACGAGGAATCCCTTGTCGTCGGCGACGCGCATGACCCCGCGTGCGATGGCGGCGAAGTAGGGGTCGCTGACGTCGTGGCACACGACACCGACGGTGCGGTGGGTGCCGCCCGCGAGGGCCTGGGCGTGGGCGTTGGGTGCGTAGGCGAGCTTCCTCGCGGCGGCGAGGACTCGTTCCCGGAGATCGGCGCGCACCTTCGTGGTGCCGTTCAGTGCGCGGGAGGCGGTGGCCAGGGACACCTCGGCAGCTCGGGCGACGTCGGACAGGGTGACATGGGGGTGAGCGTCCATACGCAACTCCTGGGAAAAGAACGCTTGACCGGGTATCCCTCCCTGCCTACTCTACCGGAAAGCGCATTCAGAAAGCGCATTCAGGGTCGGTTTCCGCTGGCTCTGAGTGGGTGTCGTCCGAAACGTTCACCGTTGAACGGAGGACCATGGTCACGCCGAGTCCGTCACCGTCTCCCGAGTCACCCACGCGGCCGTCGGAACGGCCCGCCGAGCCCGTCCTCGACGGCGGACGGCCCTCGACTGCGCAACGCCTCGCCGCCTTTGTGGAACGTTCGTGGCGTCCGATCGCGTTGTTGCTCGCGTTGTTCGTCGCATGGTGGGTCGTGACCGCGGCCGAGTTGGTCGAGCCCTATCTCGTGCCGTCCCCCGGTGACACCTTCGCGGCCATCGCCGAAGCCCCGGACTACTTCTGGGAGCACACGTGGACCACGACCTACGAGACGCTGTTGGGCTTCGTCATCGCGACGGTGGTCGGGGTCGTCTCCGCGCTGGTGATGGTGCAGTCGTCGACGGTGGAGAAGACGCTCTACCCGCTGCTGCTGTTCGCGCAGGTCATCCCGAAGATCGCCATCGCGCCGCTGTTCGTGGTGTGGCTCGGGTTCGGGCTCGGACCCAAGATCGTCGTGGCGGTCCTCATGGCGTTCTTCCCGGTGGTGATCTCGATGGTCACGGGACTGAAGTCGGTCGACCCCGAGATGCTGGAGTTGTCCGCCACCATGGGGGCCAAGCCGGGACAGACCTTCTGGAAGATCCGCTTCCCCGCGTCGCTTCCGCACCTGTTCTCCGGGCTGAAGGTGGCGGCGACCATGGCGGTCACCGGCGCGGTGGTGGGTGAGTTCGTCGGCGCGGACGCCGGGTTGGGCTACGTCATCCTCCAGGCCAACGGCAACCTCGACACCCCCGTCCTGTTCGCGGGGCTGCTGATCATGTCGGTTCTCGGTGTCCTGCTGTTCGTGCTCGTGGAGTGGCTGGAACACCTCGTCCTGCCGTGGCACGCCAGCCGACGTGCCGACACCGTGGCGACGACCCTGTAGCAAACGCCTCGGCGAGGCACCGCGAAAGCACCTCCGAAAGGCACGCGAAAGACAAAGGAAGGGCCATGAAACGACTGTCCGCGCTCGTCGCAGGCGCTGCGCTGCTGCTCGCCGCAGGTTGCGGCGGCTCCGGCCCCGAGACCACGACCAACGCCGAGGGCAAGGAGCTCACCAAGGTCACGCTGACTCTCAACTGGTACCCGTACGGCGAGCACGCGCCCTTCTACTACGGCAAGGCTCGGGGGATCTACGAGGACCACGGCATCGACCTGGAGATCAGGGCGGGGCAGGGGTCGCAGAAGACCGTGCAGGCCACGGCCGCGGGCCAGACCGACTTCGGGTGGGCGGACACCCCGGCGCTTCTGGCCGGCGTGTCGCAAGGGCTCGACGTGAAGAGCGTGGGTGTGTTCCTCCAGACGACCCCGTCGTCGGTGCAGTTCTTCAGCGAGAAGGGCATCGACTCGGTGGACGACCTCAAGGGCAGGACCATCGCCACCACTGCGGGTGATGCGCTGAGCGCCACGTTCCCCACCTTCCTCGCCGTCAACGGGCTGAGCGAGAGCGACGTGACCATGCAGAACACCGACGCCGCGGGCAAGATGGCCGCGGTCATGTCGGGGCAGACCGACGCGCTGCTGGGTTACGCCACCGACCAGGGGCCGACCATGCAGGAGAAGTCGGGCAAGGAGGTCTCGTACCTCCGTTTCGCCGAGCACGGTCTCAACTTCTACAGCAACGGGCTGCTGACCTCTCAGGACATGCTCGACGAGCACCGGGATCTCGTGCGGCGCATGGTGACCGCCACGAGCGAGGCGTGGGCCGCGGCCGCGCAGGACCGGGAGGCGGCGGTGGCGGCCATGGAGGGCGCCTCCGAGCAGTTGCCGTCGCAGCAGGTGCTGGCCGATCAGTTCGCCTCCACGCTGGAGCTGCTGCACACCGAGAACACGCAGGGCATGCGGCCCGGCGTGAACGTCGAGGAGGACTGGCGCGCCACGATCAAGGTGTTCCACGACGCGGGGGTCATCCCCGAGGCCGACGAGCCCGGCGCCTACTGGGAAGCGAACCTGAGTTCTGAGGAATGAGTGGGGCCATGTCGAGCTACGCGGTCGAGATCTCCGACGTGACGGTGCGGTTTCGCACGAAGAAGCGCGACGTCCTGGCGCTGCGCGACGTCGGCCTGAACGTCGAGCCCGGTGAGTTCATCGCCATCGTCGGGCCGTCGGGGTGCGGCAAGTCCACGCTGTTGAAACTCACCTCGGGGTTGCTGCGGCCGTCCGCGGGACGGGTGCGGCTGCAGGGGGAGGACGTGACGGGCCCTCGCAAGGACGTGGGCTACGTGTTCCAGAAGGCCGCGTTGCTGGAGTGGCGTACGGCGAGGAAGAACATCCTGTTGCAGGCCGAGATGCGGCATCTTCCCGCGCGCGAGGCGCAGCAGCGGGCCGACGAACTCATCGCGATGACGGGGTTGTCCGGGTTCGAGGACGCCTACCCCCACGAGCTGTCGGGCGGGATGCAGCAGCGGGTGGCGTTGTGCCGAGCCCTGCTCCACCGGCCTCCCGTGCTGCTCATGGACGAGCCGTTCGGGGCGCTCGACGCCCTCACCAGAGAGCAGATGAACGTCGAGTTGCGACGTATCTGGCGCGAGACCGGGACCACCGTGCTGTTGGTGACCCATTCGATCTCCGAGGCGGTGTACCTGGCGGACCGGGTCGTCATGGTGACGGCCCGTCCGGGCACGGTGGCCGGGGTGGTGGACGTCGACCTTCCCGTGGAGCGCGACTACGGCAGGACCATGTCGGACCCCGAGTTCGCGCGCGCCACCCAGCGCATTCGCGACCACCTCGGCGCGGCCCGTGCGGCGGTCGTGGGCGATTAGGAGCCGTGCCCATCACGCCGGTGGCGCGGGGCGGACCGGCTCCGCACCACGGCACTGCTGACACCACACAGAAAGGCGACCTATGACGGGACTCAAGGAGCGGTCGGTCGGGATCGTGATGAACGGCGTCACCGGGCGCATGGGATATCGACAGCACCTGGTGCGGTCGATCCTGGCGATCCGGGAGCAGGGGGGCCTGGCGATGCCCGACGGAACCGTGATCCGGCCCGAACCGATTCTGGTGGGGCGCAGCGAGGCGAAGCTGGCGGCGATCGCCCAGCGGCATCGGCTCGACAACTGGACCACCGATCTCGACGCGGCGCTGAGCGACTCGTCGGCCGAGATCTACTTCGACGCGCAGGTCACCAGCCGCAGGGCCGAGTCGGTGCGCAAGGCCGTGGCGGCGGGGCTGCACGTCTACACCGAGAAGCCCATCGCCGAGGACACCGAGACCGCGTTGGAGCTGGCCCGTGTGGCCGCCTCCGCCGGTGTGAAGGTCGGCGTGGTGCAGGACAAGTTGTTCCTGCCCGGACTGCGGAAGCTGAAGCGGTTGGTGGATGGCGGATTCTTCGGTCGCATCCTCTCGGTGCGCGGCGAGTTCGGCTACTGGGTCTTCGAGGGTAGCTGGCAGGAGGCGCAGCGACCGTCCTGGAACTATCGCGCGGAGGATGGCGGAGGCATCATCATCGATATGTTCTGCCACTGGCGTTACGTGCTGGAGGACATCTTCGGCCCGGTGCGCTCGGTGCAGGCGCTGGCGGCCACCCACATCCCGGAGCGGGTCGACGAACAGGGCAGGACCTACACCTGCACGGCCGACGACGCCGCGTACGGCATCTTCGAGCTCGACGGCGGCGTCGTCGCGCAGATCAACTCGTCGTGGGCCACACGGGTCTTCCGCGACGAGCTGGTGGAGTTCCAGGTGGACGGTACGGAAGGCAGCGCCGTCGCGGGGCTACGACGTTGTCGTGTGCAGCACCGGTCGGTGACGCCGAAGCCGGTGTGGAACCCCGACCTCCCGGCTACGGAGGACTTCCGTTCGCAGTGGCAGGAGGTGCCCGACAACGCGGAGTTCGACAACGGGTTCAAGGCCCAGTGGGAACTGTTCCTCAAGCACGTGGTGAACGACGAGCCGTTCCCCTGGGACTTCCTGGCGGGTGCCCGTGGGGTGCAGCTCGCCGAACTCGGCCTGCGCTCGGCTCGTGAGGGCCGCAGGATCGCGGTCGACGAACTGACGCTGTAACGCCCTCGCGGTCGGCACTTGCGCGGTTCGGACACGGTGTCGCGGGTGGGCCGGGCACGGTGCCCGGCCCACACCGACGTTTCAAGCCAGTTCCGCCAGCTCACGGGCCATGTCGCTGATGGATTGGACCGTATCCCGCACGATGAGCGCGATCGTCCGGCAGGCCTCGTTCACGGTCTCGGCCGCTTCGTCGGACTCGCCCCTCACCACGGCATGGCTGGCCGGGGCCGCTTCGCCCGCGATGGACAAGGACTGGTCCACCGCCGCGCGGACGTAGGAGTCGAGAGTGGATGCCACCTGGGAACCGATCTTGGCGCTGTCGTAGGTCCGGTCCGTGACCCCCCGGTACTCCCTGTCGACCTCGTCCGCGCGCTCGGCGAACGCCTCGTAACCCGCTCCCGACCAACCGCTACTGATCTCCTTTAGAGCCATGGTGAAACCGGTGGACGAGGCGTCCACCATCCTGGCCGAGTCGGCCAGGCGAGCGGCCAACTCGGCGACGACCGGAGGATCGCAGTCGAGGTGTCGCAACGCCTGAAACGGGTCGGGGGAGCCGATTATGTCGGCGGCTATGGCGAGCAGCGTGAGCTCGGGTGACGCGAGGGCACTTGTCAGTGCGGGATGCCGGAAGCTCATGGTTCTCCTCCGTCCTCCCTCAGTCGCCCGACGTGCCGGGGGCGATTCGCGAGGCGCTTTCCCGCCGTGGGCGTTCCCGCTCCCCGGCCAGCGCCTTCTCCTGCCGTCGTATGGTCTCGGAGTGGTCCGAGTCCTCCCACTCGTAGGAGTCGGCCGCTTCCCGCACGGTCCCCGCCAGTTGGTCGGTCTCGTGCGCCAGGGACTTCATCTCGGCGACCCGAGCCTTGACCAGGGCGGACCAGGCCTCGGCGAGTTCCTTTCCCCCTTCGGACGCGCCGAAGGCCCCCGACGAGCCGTCGGCACCCTTCGCCGTGCTCGCGGCCTCGGCGGTGTTGTCGGCTGTCTTGGTGAGTTCTTCGGCGCCACGACGTAGGATCGCCGGGTCGACGCTGAAGCGGTCCCTCATGCCGTTTCCTCCCCCATGGAGATTCGCCGTGCCGCAGCCCTCGGTGCTCACGACAGGGCGTCGGCGCGTGACTGCGCCGCGCGCGCGGCCTGGAGCATGGCCTCGGCGAGGTCGGCCAGGTTCGTCCTGGCCGCGAGGTCGGCGTTGATCGCCACTTCCTGCAACCGTCCTCGTGAATCGACGGTGACCTCGACTAGCCCCCAGTCGTCCTGAGCCTTGATGCGTTGCTGGCCGGCTTGTCTGCGCTTCGCGAGAAGACGGCGATCCACACGGTCCGACTGCGCCAGCAGGTCGTTGAGTGATGGCAGGTTCTTCTCGCTCATTCCCGTTCGACGTCGCCGGAGGGGAGCCGGTTCCCATGAAGGGAACGGAAACGTCTCCTCCCGCGTCCGAGGGGTATGGCATGGGTACGGGCACGCGTTGAGGAGCTGGTTCACCGCACGGAGCCGCCTTCGGCGAACGCGCTGGGCAGATGCCAGCCTCGCTGGGTGCGTTCCACGGGCGGACGCGGGGCGTTGACCGCTTCCCCGGAGCAGGTCAAGCGGCCTCGCCCGGCCGGTTCGGGTGCCGCTCGCGCGGGCGAACGCATTCTGCGTTGAGCCGGATGGGGCATACTCGGCGGTGTGGATCTGGTGAAACTCGATGACATCCGGGCCGCTGCCGAGCGGATCGCCGCCACGGTGGTTCGGACACCCCTCCTGCCCTGTACCTGGGCGGATCGTGACCGGCCGCTGTGGCTGAAGCCGGAGATCCTGCAGCCCATCGGGGCGTTCAAGATCCGGGGCGCGGTCAACGCCATCGCCAGGCTCGACGAGGACGCCCGCCGTCGCGGTGTGGTGACCTACTCCAGCGGCAACCACGCCCAGGCCGTCGCCTACGCGGCGGCGAACGAGGGGATCGCGGCCCATGTCGTGATGCCCGCGTCGACACCCCAGATCAAGATCGACAACACGCGGGCCTACGGCGCCGAGGTCGTTCTCTGCGGTGAGGGGCAGCGGGAGAAGGTCGCCTACGAGATCGTCGCCGAACGGGGCGCGGTGCTGGTGCCGCCGTTCGACCACCCCGACATCATCGCCGGTCAGGGCACCATCGGTCTGGAGATCGCCGAGGACCTGCCGGACGTCGAGGTCGTATTGGTGCCGATTAGCGGGGGAGGGCTCGCCTCGGGCGTGGCCGCGGCCGTCACGGCGTTGCTGCCGAACGCCAAGGTGATCGGTGTCGAGCCCGAACTCGCCGCCGACACCCGTGAGAGTCTGCGGGCGGGCTCGCGCGTCGACTGGTCGGTCGAGAAGCGGAACCGCACCATCGCCGACGGGCTGCGGTCCCAGCCCTCGGAGCTGACGTTCGCCCACCTGAAGGTCCACCTGCACGATCTCGTCACCGTGACCGAGGACGAGATCCGTTCCGCCATGGCGGTGCTGGCCCACAAGGGCAGGCTGGTCGCCGAACCGAGTGGGGCCGTGACCACGGCGGCGTATCTGTACCACGCGGCCGAGTTGCCCGCCGGGCGGACGGTGGCCATCGTGTCCGGAGGGAACGTGGACCCCGCCCTGTTGTCGGACGTACTCACCCGAGCCCTCGACGAGGAGTGAACGATGCTGTTCGGTGACGAGCACGTGCGTCGGTACGAGGAGACCGACGGTGAGGTCGGTTACACCTGGTCCAACGGCGCGCCGATCCTCATCCTGTCCACCACGGGACGTCGGAGCGGGAAGCTCCGCAAGTCGCCGCTCATCTTCCGGGAGGACGACGGTCGTTACGTCGTCGTCGCCTCGAAGGGTGGCGCGCCGGATCACCCCGACTGGTATAAGAACCTGGTGGCGAACCCCGAGGTCCGCGTCCAGGTGAAGGCGGACAAGTTCGCCGCCCGCGCCCGGACGGCCGCCGGGGAGGAGCGCGCGCGGTTGTGGTCCCGCATGGTCGAGGTGTGGCCCGACTACGAGGACTACCAGCGCAAGACCGAGCGGGAGATCCCGGTCGTGGTCCTGGAGCGTCTCGACTGAGTAGCCCCCGATTCGGTGAGCCGCGGGGCCCGCACCAGCTTTCACTCCTCCGCCGCTTCCCTCGTCGCGGCCGGGGATTCTGGTTCGGGCTCAGTATCGAGCTGCTCGCGCCCCTGCTGGCCGCGACGACCCGCTGGAGCTTCCGGGGCTGTCGGCACGTCCCCCGGCGGGGCGGCGTGCTGATAGCCAGCAATCACCTCTCCTTCGCCGACCCGCTCGCGGTGACGTTGTTCACACTCGCCGCGGGGCGGGTGCCGCGGTTCTTCGCCAAGGCGGAGCTGTGGGACACCCCCGTGGTGCGGCGGGTGATGAGTTCCGGGCGACACATCCCCGTGCATCGCGGTAAGGCGAGTGCGCTGCACTCGTACCGTGACGGAGTGAGCGCCGTGCGGGAGGGCGACTGTGTGGTGGTGTTCCCCGAAGGCGGGTTCACCGACCGGGCGGACGGCTGGCCGAGCAGGGGAAAGACCGGTCTCGCCCGCATGGCCCTGACCACCGGGACCCCCGTCGTGCCGGTGGCGTGCTGGGGCACGCAGGAGCTGCTCCCCGTGGGAAGCCGGTTACCGAAGGTGTGGCCGAGACCGACTTTGCACGTGGTGGCGGGACCACCGGTGGAGTTGTCGGATCTCGCGGGTGAACGGCCGAGCGCGAGCCAGTTGCGCGAGGCCACCGAACGCATCATGACGTCCATCACGGACCTCCTGGTGGAGGTCCGTGGCCGGACCCCACCGGTGGACGCGGTGGGGGCATAATCGCGGCCATGAGTGAACACTTCGACGTTGTGGTGCTGGGCGCAGGCCCCGGCGGATACACAGCCGCCGTCCGTGCGGCCCAGCTCGGGTTCGACACCGCCGTCATCGAGGAACGCTATTGGGGCGGGGTTTGCCTCAACGTCGGGTGCATTCCGTCGAAGGCGCTGTTGCGCAATGCCGAACTCGCCCACCTGTT
Organism: Saccharomonospora glauca K62; assembly: GCF_000243395.2. NCBI lineage: Bacteria > Bacillati > Actinomycetota > Actinomycetes > Pseudonocardiales > Pseudonocardiaceae > Saccharomonospora > Saccharomonospora glauca. The sequence continues at coordinate 1,202,697 of NZ_CM001484.1, forward strand.
CACCCACGAGGCCCGTACGTTCGGCATCCAGGTCGACGGCGAGGTGACGTTCGACTACACCGCGGCGTACCAGCGCAGCCGCAAGGTGGCCGACGGCCGCGTCAAGGGCATCCACTACTTGATGAAGAAGAACGCGATCACCCAGTTCAACGGTCGCGGCACCTTCACGAGTGACAAGTCCATCGAGGTCACCACGGCCGACGGCGTGGAGACCGTCACGTTCGACCACTGCATCATCGCCACGGGTGCCTCGCCGAAGCTGCTGCCGGGCACCTCGATCAGCGATCGCGTCGTCACCTACGAGCAGCAGATCCTGTCGTCCGAGTTGCCCGAGAGCATCGTCATCTGCGGTGCGGGTGCCATCGGCGTCGAGTTCGGCTACGTGCTCCACAACTACGGCGTCAAGGTCACCATCGTCGAGTTCATGGACCGCATGGTGCCCGCCGAGGACGAGGAGGTGTCGGCCGAACTGGCTCGGCGCTACCGCAGGCTCGGCATCGACGTCCTCACCTCGACCCGCGTCGAGTCGATCGACGAGTCGGGTGAGAAGGTGCGCGTCACCGTGTCGAAGGACGGCGAGCAGCAGGTCCTCGAAGCCGACAAGGTGCTCCAGGCCATGGGTTTCGCGCCCAATGTGGAGGGTTACGGACTCGAGAACACCGGCGTGGCGCTCACCGAGCGTGGCGCGATCGATGTGGACGGTCGCTGCCGGACGAACGTGCCGCACATCTTCGCGATCGGTGACGTGACGGCCAAGCTGATGCTCGCTCACACGGCCGAGTCGATGGGCATCGTGGCGGCCGAGACGATCGCCGACGCCGAGACCATGGAATTGGACTACCGCATGATTCCGCGGGCGACGTACTGCCAGCCACAGGTGGCGAGCTTCGGGCTCACCGAGGAGCAGGCGCGCGCCGAGGGTTACGACGTGCAGGTGTCGAAGTTCCCGTTCACGGCCAACGGCAAGGCGCACGGGCTGGCCGACGCGGTCGGGTTCGTGAAGCTCGTCAGCGACGCCAAGTACGGCGAGCTGCTCGGTGGACACCTCATCGGCCCGGACGTCACGGAGTTGCTGCCCGAGTTGACGTTGGCCCAGCAGTGGGACCTGACGGTGCACGAGGTGGCACGCAACGTGCACGCGCACCCGACTCTGGGCGAGGCGGTGAAGGAAGCCGTCCACGGTCTCGCCGGACACATGATCAACATGTGATCGTCGCTTCCCCGCGGTCGGGATCTTTCCCGGCTGCGGGGGCAACGGCGTCGTCCGTTGTCGGGCCGACAGTGGACGAAGCACCTGCTACCGGACTCGTATTTTCCTTCGGCGACCGTTCGACATCGACTTCGAGTTCGCTCCCGCGACGTCGCCGCGCGGAGGGCGCCGTCCCGCTGGCCACACGGAGCACCGGCGACGTCCGAATGGTGTAGTCGCCACCACGCGCGGGTGAGTAAAGATCATTACTGATCGGTGTGGTCTCGTCCCTTAAGGTTTTGGTCTATGGCGGTCCCGCGCTTCGCCCGGCTTCCGGTGTGTCTCATCGCCGGTGCCGCGATGGTGGTGCTGCTGGCTTTCGGCAACCGGTACGGCTACCACGGCGACGAGTTGTACTTCATCGCCGCGGGCCGACACCTCGACTGGGGTTACGCCGACCAGCCTCCGCTGCTGCCGTTGCTGGCGTTGTTGATGGACAGTCTGTTCCCGGACTCCGTGATGGGCTTCCGGCTGCCCGCGGTGGTGTTCACGGGGGCGGGCATCATCGTGGCCGGGCTGACCGCCCGCGAGCTCGGCGGTGGGACGCGGGCGCAGGTCATGGCGGCGGGGGCGTACGCGTGCTCGCCCTTCCTGTTGGCGGGTGCCGGGCACATCCTCGCCACCCACATGGTGGACGCGTTTCTGTGGACGGTCATCGTGTGGTTGGTGGTCCGCTGGGTGCGGGTGCGTGACGACCGTGTGTTGCTGGCGGCCGCGCTCGTGACGGCGGTGGATCTCCAGGTCAAGTTTCTCATTCCGGTGTTCTGGGTCGTCGCCCTGCTGGCCTCGTGGCTGTTCGGTCCGAAGGACCTGGTGCGACGACCGTTGTTGTGGGTCGGTGGCGCGATCGCGGTGGCGACTTGCGTGCCCACGCTCGTCTGGCAGGCGGTCAACGGCTGGCCGCAGCTGGAGATGAACCGCATCGTCGCCGACGAGGTGTCGTACGCGGGTGGGCGTGTCACGTTCCTGCCGATGGCGCTCGAACAGGCCGGGTACGGCGTCGGCGCGGTGCTCGTCGTGCTGGGCGTGTGGTGGTTGCTGCGCTCGCCGAGGCTGCGCGAGTACCGGTTCCTCGGGGTGACCGTGCTGGGGGTGACGGCGGTCTTCTGGGCCTCCTCCGGGCGGCCGTACTACGTGGGCGGGATGTTCGCGCTGTGCTTCGCGGTCTCGGCCGTGGAACTCGACCGGGTGCTCACGGCGCGGTGGCGGCCCGCGATGGCGCTGGCCTACGCGGCCTCGGCGCTGGTGGCGGTGAGCTGGCTGCCGATCAAGCCGATCTCGGCGTACGCGGGGCAGCCGTACGACCCGATGAACATGGAGCTGGAGGAGTTCGGCTGGCCGCAGGTCGCTGCGAGCGTGGCGTCGGCGTACGCCACGTTGTCGCCGGAGCAGCGGGCGACGACCACGATCGTGACCGAGACCTACTGGCAGGCGTCGGCGATCGAGAAGTTCCAACCCGAGCTGCCGGACGCGTACAGCGGGGGCCGGGGCTACTGGTACTTCGGTTCGCCGCCCGAGGACGCCCGGCTGACGCTGTTCGTCGGCGCGAGCCGGGAACGGCTCGACGACTACTTCGACCACGTGAGGCGGATCGGCACCGTCGACAACGGGCACGAGGTCAACAACGACAACCAGGGCGCGCCCATCTGGTTGTGCGAGGGGCGGAAGGCGTCCTGGGCCGAGTTGTGGCCCTCGTTCCGCCACATGCACTTCAAGTGGTAACTCGCTGGTCACGAAGCGTTTCGGGCTGACGGGCCCACCCCTTTGGAATCTCACGCTTGACGACCGGCCGGTTACAGCCCTACTTTTGCATGCCAGAGAAGAAAGTGGGGCTGATGTGGATTTAAGTCTGCACGCGGCAAGCGACGAAGTGAGCGCCCGGCCCCGGCTCACCACGTGCGAACCCGGCCGCAGCCCCTCGGCATCGGTCCCGCACCCACCCGGGCGTCCGGGGGTGTCAGCGTGGCCGGACCCGCCGACAACACCCGAGAGCCGTCGAGCGCTCACCACCGTCTCGGCGGCCATCGAACGACAACCGGATTTTCTGACGTTGGGTTACGACTGGTGACTGAACAAGCAAGCAGCAACGACGGTAAGCGGCCCACGCTGGGGGTCGCGATGGTGGGCCACGCCTTCATGGGTGCCGTGCACGCCCACGCGTGGCGCAGTGTCGCGCGGTTCTTCGACGTGCCGTACTCCCCGAGGATGGTCGTCCTCGGGGGACGGGACCCGGAGCGCACCGCGCGGGCGGCCGAGCGCATGGGGTGGGCCGACTCCACCACCGATTGGCGGGCGTTGGTGGAACGCGACGACGTGGACCTCGTGGACATCTGCACGCCGGGGGACACCCACGCCGAGATCGCCATCGCGGCGTTGGAGGCGGGCAAGCATGTGTTGTGCGAGAAACCGCTGGCCAACACGGTGGAGGAAGCCGAGCGCATGGTGGAGGCGGCCGAGCGGGCCCGCGAACGCGGGGTGTTCGCCATGGTCGCGTTCAACTACCGCAGGGTGCCCGCGCTCGCGCTGGCCAAGAAGTTGGTGGACGAAGGCAGGCTGGGCGAGTTGCGCCACGTGCGGGCGGCCTACCTCCAGGACTGGCTCGCCGACGCCGACGCCCCGATGACCTGGCGGCTGCGTAGGGAGCAGGCCGGTTCCGGTGCGCTCGGCGACATCGGGGCGCACATCATCGACGCCACCCAGTTCGTCTCCGGCCAGACGATCACGGGGGTCTCCGGGATGACCGAGACCTTCGTGCGGCGCCGTCCGTCGGAGAACGCGGCCGACGGCATGGAGGACGTCACCGTGGACGACTGCGCGGTGTTCACCGCGCGGTTTGCGTCCGGCGCCGTGGGCAGCTTCGAGGCGACCCGCTACGCGTTGGGACGCAAGAACGCCATGCGGATCGAGCTCAACGGCTCGAAGGGCAGCCTCGCGTTCGACTTCGAGTCGATGAACGAGTTGTGGTTCCACGACGGCACGGAGGGGGAGACCACCGGTGGTTTCCGCCGCATCGTCGTCACCGAACCCACCCATCCCTACATCGGTGCCTGGTGGCCGCCGGGGCATGTGCTCGGCTACGAGCACACCTTCACGCACGAGATCGCGGACCTGCTCACCGCGATCGACGCCGGGACGCCGGTGGAGCCGAGTTTCGCCGACGGCCTGCGAGTGCAGCGGGTGCTGGCGGCGGTCGAGAAGAGTGCGGAGAACGGATCGAAGTACATCGAGGTGTAGCCAGAACCGACTGGGCCCCACGCGTTGGGGGACGAGGAGTAGGTACCAGTGCAACGAAGCAGTAGTACCGGGGTGAGGACAGCGTCGCGGCGCCGGTGGAAGGCCGGCGTCGTGGCGCTGGCGTTGAGCACGGGGCTGGGGGCCGGTGGTGGTTTCACCGCCGTCGCCGACCAGCGGGTCCAGCACGACGAAGCCAGCATTCTCGTTTTCTCGAAGACCGCCGGTTTCCGGCACGACTCGATCCCCGCCGGGATCGAGGCCATCGAGAAACTGGGGGCCGAGCACCACTTCTCCGTGGATGCCACGGAGGACGCCTCGGCGTTCACCGACGACAATCTCGCCAACTACGACGCCGTCGTGTGGCTGTCCACCACGGGCGACGTCCTGAACTCCGAACAGCAGGCCGCGTTCGAGCGTTACGTCGAAGGCGGCGGGGGCTACGTGGGCGTGCACGCCGCGTCCGACACCGAGTACGACTGGCCGTGGTACGGCGATCTCGTGGGAGCCTGGTTCGACTCCCACCCCCAGATCCAGGAAGCGAAGGTCACCGTCGAGGACCGGGAACATCCGTCCACAGCGGACCTTCCGGAAGAGTGGGTGCGTACCGACGAGTGGTACAACTACCGGGAGAACCCGAGGCAGAACGTGCGCGTGCTGGCCTCCCTCGACGAGGGCAGCTACGATCCGGGCTCCGGTGCGATGGGCGATCACCCGATTGCCTGGTGCCACGAGAACAGCGGTGGCCGCGCTTGGTACACCGGCGGGGGCCACACGGTCGAGTCCTTCTCCGAACCGGAGTTCCTGGCTCACCTCGCCGGAGGGATCCGTTACGCGGCGGGACTCACCGACGCTGATTGTTCCACTTCGGACCAACCGGGGGATGCTCCGGACGACTCCGACTTCGACCAGATCACCCTCGCCAAGGGTGACGACGTCACCGGGGAACCCATCGCGCTCGCGGTGCTGCCCGACCGTCGGGTGCTCCACACCTCGCGGGACGGTCGAGTGTTCTTGACCACCCCCGACGGCAACACCAGCGTGGCCGCGACCCTGGACGTCTACAACCACGACGAGGACGGCCTCCAGGGCATCGCGATCGACCCGGACTTCGAGAACAACCGGTGGGTCTACCTCTACTACGCGCCGCCGTTGGACACGCCGCCCGGTGACGCGCCCGAGAACGGGACGCCGGAGGACTTCGCTCCGTACGAGGGCTACAACCAGCTCTCGCGGTTCAAGTTCACCGACTCCGGCACGCTCGACCTCGACAGCGAGCAGCAGATCCTCCGGGTCCCCGCGACCCGCGGCATGTGCTGCCACGCCGGTGGCGAGATCGACTTCGACGCCGACGGCAACCTGCTGCTGTCCACGGGTGACGACACGAACCCGTTCGCCTCGGACGGCTACACACCGATCGACGAACGCGCCGACCGGAACCCGGTGTTCGACGCTCAGCGCACCTCGGGCAACACGAACGACCTGCGCGGCAAGATCCTGCGGATCACGGTGCAGGAGGACGGCAGCTACACCATCCCCGAGGGCAACCTGTTCGAACCCGGCACGGAGAAGACGCGGCCCGAGATCTACGCGATGGGCTTCCGCAACCCGTTCCGGTTCGCGGTCGACAAGGAGACCGGGTGGATCTACGTCGGCGACTACGGCCCGGACGCGGGCTCGGCGAACCCCGACCGGGGCCCGGCGGGTACCGTGGAGTTCAACCTCGTGAAGGAGCCGGGCAACTACGGCTGGCCGTACTGCGTGGGAGACAACGAGCCCTACGTCGACTACGACTTCGAGACCGGGACGTCGGGTGAGGCGTTCAACTGCGACGCTCCCGTCAACGACAGCCCGAACAACACCGGGCTGAGGGAGCTGCCGCCCGTGCAGCCCGCGTGGATTCCCTACGACGGCGGGTCGGTTCCCGAGTTCGGCACCGGCGGCGAGTCGCCCATGGGCGGGCCGGTGTACCACTTCGACCCCGAGCTCGATTTCGACACCAAGTTTCCCGAGTACTACGACGGCAAGAACTTCGCCTACGAGTGGGACCGCGGCTGGATCAAGACGATCGAGGTCGGGGAGAACGGGGAACGCGGAGCCATCGAGCCGTTCTTCGACTCCATGGAACTCACGCGGCCGATGAACATCGAGTTCGGTCCCGACGGCTCGCTGTACGTGCTGGACTACGGCAGCGGTTACTTCGGTGGTGCGGCCGACTCGGCCGTGTACCGGATCGACTACACCAAGGGCAATCGCACGCCGCAAGTGGTCCTGTCGGCCGACGTGACGTCCGGGCAGGCTCCGCTGGAGGTCACGTTCGATCCGTCGGGCACCCAGGACGCCGACGGTGACGAACTCACCTACGCCTGGGACTTCGACGGTGACGGGGAGACCGACTCGACCGAGGCCGGGCCGGTGACCCACACCTACACCGAGGAGGGCCAGTACCACGCCAGGTTGGCGGTGACCGACTCCACGGGGTTGACCGGAAGCGCGAGCGTGATCGTGACCGTGGGCAACACGGCCCCCACCGTGACGCTCGAAGCGCCCGTGAACGGCGGGTTCTTCGGCTTCGGTGACACGGTGCCGTTCCGCGTGACCGTCACGGACCCCGAGGACGGCGAGATCGACTGCTCGAAGGTCACGGTCGAGTACATCCTGGGCCACGACAACCACGGCCACCCGCTGTCGAGGGCGACCGGCTGCGAGGGCGTGATCGAGACACCCGCCGACGAGGGACACGGGCTCGACGCGGACATCTTCGGCGTCATCGACGCGCGCTACACCGACACCGGCTCCGGTGACGTGCCCGCGCTGGAGGGCTCGGACCAGGTGGTGCTCCAGCCGAAGATCAAGCAGGCCGAGTACTTCTCCGAACTCGAGGGCGTCGAGGTCGTGAACGCCGAGGGCGCCAGCGGCGGCAAGCGGATCGGCTACATCGACGACGGCGACTGGATCAAGCTGGAGCCGGCCGACCTGACCGGCGTCGACGGCATCACGTACCGGGTGTCCTCCGGCGGCGCGGGCGGCACGATCGAGGCGCGGATCGGCTCGGTCGACGGCCCGGTGGTGCACACGGTCGACGTGCCCAACACGGGTGGTTTCGACGAGTACGTCGAGATCGGTCCCGTCGCTGTCACCGATCCGGGTGAGAGGGGGCCGCTGTACCTGGTGTTCCGTGGCGAGGGCAGCGGAGGATTGTTCGACGTGGACGTCCTGTACGTCGACGGCGAGGGAGTCGCCGGACCCGGCACTCCGACCCCCGGCTGCCAGCCCGCTGAGCCCGAGGAGGGCTACCGGATGCTGTTCGACGGCACCGCCTCCTCGCTGGAGGGCTGGAACCAGTCCGGTCCCGGCTCGTTCGAGCTCGGTGAGGATTGCACCATCAAGTCCGTCGGCGGTATGGGACTGCTCTGGTTCGGCGAGGAGTTCGGCGCCTACAGCCTCAAACTCGACTGGAAGATGGCCGGTGACGACAACTCCGGCGTGTTCGTCGGGTTCCCCGACCCCGGGGACGACCCGTGGGTGGCGGTGAACGAGGGGTACGAGATCCAGATCGACCCCACCGACGCGCCCGAGAAGACCACCGGCGCGATCTACGACTTCCAGTCGGCCGACCTGGAGGCGCGGGACGCCGCGCTCAACCCGCCGGGGGAGTGGAACTCCTACGAGATCGTGGTCCGAGACCAGACGATCAAGGTCTACCTCAACGGCACGCTGATCAACGATTTCGTCAGCACCGACCCGAACCGGGACCTGACCTCCGGCTACGTGGGCCTGCAGAACCACGGGGACGGCGACGACGTCTGGTTCCGCAACGTGCAGATCCGTGAGCTCGACACGACGGCCCCGGCCACCGAGGCGTCGTTCGCCGAGCCCGGTGCGAACGGGTGGCACAACGGCGAGGTCGGGGTCACGTTGTCGGCCACCGACGACGACTCCGGTGTCGAGCGCATCGAGTACAGCCTCGACGGCGGGGACTGGACCACGTACACCGAGCCGGTGGTGATCAGCGGCGACGGCGAGCACACGATGCTCTACCGCGCCGTCGACAAGGCGGGCAACGTGGAGACCGACAAGGCCGTCACCGTCAGGATCGACGGCACGAACCCGACCGTGCTGATCGGAGGTGTGGCCGACGGATACGTCTACGGCGACGCGGAGGACCTCACGATCACGTGGCAGGCGCGGGACGCCACGTCCGGCATCGCCTCCGCCGGAGCCGAACTCGACGGCGAGGCACTGGAGTCGGTCACCACGGTGCCGTTGCACCGGCTGGAACTCGGCGACCACACGCTCACCGTGACGGCCACCGACGAGGCCGGAAACACGGCCGAGCACACGGTGACCTTCACGTCGACCACCTCGGTAGACGAGGTGAGGGCGCTGGTGTACCGGTTCGGCGCCGAGCACCGGATCGGCCTTGCCCGGAAGGTCCTGCTGCTGGTCGACCTGGCTCGTGCGGAACGGGCCCTCGACCGGGACCACCCGAAGCAGGCCGTGCGCGCCCTGAACTCGTTCGTGGACCGGGCCGAGCAGGTCTCCGACAAGGAGGTGCGCCAGGTGCTGGTCCGGGACGGACGGGCCCTCCTCGGCGATCTCGACGGCAGCGCTCCGCTGCCCGTCGTGTCGTGATCCTCTCCCGTGCGGGCGCCGGTGGCGCGGCGGGCGCCCGCACGGGAGGCTCCACTGCGACCGCGTCGAGACGCCGGAACGGCAGGGGAGAGTGAGAGGGACGGTCAAGGCGCGGCGGCGCGAGCCCCGCCGCGAACGAACATAAGTGAACTGAGGTTGGTGCATCATGGCGCCCACAGGGTTGTGGTTGATCGGTGCCAGGGGTTCGGTCGCCACCACGGCGATCACGGGGCTGCTCGCGTTGCGGTCCGGAGTCGTTCCTCCCGTCGGTTGTGTCAGTACGCTGCAGGAGTTCGCCGATGTCCCGCTGCCGGAGTGGGAAGACCTCCGCGTCGGAGGACACGACATCGTCGACACTCCCCTGGAGAAACGAGCCGAACTACTCGCCGAGGCCGGCGTGGTTCCGCATCGGGTCCTCGACGCGGTGCGCTCCTCACTGTCCGAAGTAGAAAGTGACTTGCGACCCGGCTACCACCCGGCGACGCACGCGGGCACGCAGGCGGAGGCGGCGCGGAACCTAACCGCGGACATCACCGAGTTCGCGCGCAGGCACGACCTGGCCAGGGTCGTGGTGATCAACGTGTCGTCGACCGAACCCGTGTTCCCCGCTCTGTCCGAACACGACAACCTGGGTGCACTGGAGGCGGCCATGGCCGTTCCCGGTCGCACGGTGCTGCCGCCGAGTTCGGTGGCAGCCTACGCGGCGTTGCGGGCGGGGTGCTCGTTCGTCGACTTCACGCCGTCGACGGGCATCCGGATTCCCGCGTTGAGAACGTTGGCCGACCGGCAGCGGGTGCCTTACGCCGGGGCCGACGGCAAGACGGGCGAGACCCTGGTGCGCAGCACGCTCGCGCCCATGTTCACCACACGGGGCTTCACGGTGCGGTCGTGGTCGGGTACCAACCTCCTCGGGGGCGGCGACGGCATGACGTTGGCCGACGCCGAGCATGCGGGCAGCAAGCTCGCGTCCAAGGGCCGGGGGCTGGCGACGCTGCTGGGCGGGGACGTCACCGCGCCCCTGCACATCGACAACGTCCCCGACCTCGGGGAGCAGAAGATCGCCTGGGACCACGTGTCGTTCGAGGGGTTCCTCGGCGCCCGCATGAGCCTGCAGTTCACGTGGACCGGCTACGACTCCTCGCTCGCCGCGCCGTTGGTGCTCGACCTGGCGCGCTTCACGGCGGCGGCCCACGCGGCGGGGCGGACGGGGCCGTTGGCCTCCCTCGGGTTCTTCTTCAAGGATCCGATGGGCAGTGACGAACACCGGCTCGCGCATCAGTTCTCCGAACTCGTCGAGTGGGCGGGCACGCTGTGAGCGCGTACGTCGAGCTCGTCCGGGCGCCCGCGGCGTTGACCGTGGTGGGCGACACCGTGGCCGGCGCGGCGGCCGCGGGAGTCCCGTTACGCGGCCGAAGGCGCTTGCTGCCTTTGGCGTCGACGGCGTTCTACTGGGCGGGCATGGCGCTCAACGACTGGGCCGACCGGGATCTCGACGCGGTGGAGCGTCCCGAACGTCCCATCCCGTCCGGACGGGTGAGCGCGAACGCGGCATTGGCCACGGGGGCCGCCCTCACCGCCGCCGGGCTCGCGTTGGCCCGACTCGGCGGGGGCGCCCGCGCGTGGCGTACGGCGGTGCCGCTCGCCGCCTGCCTGTGGGCGTACGACACGGCCCTGAAGGGCACGGCGTTGGGACCGGCGGGGATGGCGGCGTGCCGGGCGTTGGACGTGCTCATGGGCGCTTCCGGGCGGGAACGCGCGGCCCTGCCCGCGGCGGGAGCGCTGGGCGTGCACACGTTCGGCGTCACCACTCTGTCCACGGGGGAGGTGCACGGTACCAACGCCCGTACCGCGGGGAGTGCTCTCGCGGCGACGGTGACTTCCGCTGCCTCCGCCGCGGTGGCGCGGCGACGTTCCCCCGCCGTTGGTGGTCGGGCGCGACGGGCGGCCACGGCGGCGTTCGCGGGCGCGTACGCGCTGACCGTGGGCCGCGCCCAGTACGCGGCCCTGCGGAACCCCTCGGCCCAGCGGGTGCGCGAGGCGACGAAAGCCGGTATCCACGGCATGGTTCCGCTTCAGGCCACCATCGCGGCGAGGCACGGAGCCGTGCGTGCCGCGACGCTGCTGGTGACCGCTCTGCCGCTGGCGCGGCGACTCGCGAGGAAGGTGAGCCCGACGTGAGCACACTGCGATTCGGATACGGCACCAACGGTTTCGCCAACCACCGGCTCGACGACGCCCTGGCGATCATCGCCGACCTCGGCTACTCGGGGGTGGCGTTGACGTTGGACCACGCGCACCTGGACCCGTTCGCCGCCGACGTGGCCGCGCGGACGGCGCGGGTGGCGAAACGACTGTCGGAACTGGGGCTCGGAGTGGTGGTCGAGACCGGCGCCCGGTTCCTGCTCGATCCGTGGCGCAAGCATCAGCCCACCCTGCTCTCCGACGATCCCGGCCCCAGGCTGGACTTCCTGCGCCGGGCGGCCGACATCGCCGTCGACCTCGGTGCGGAGTGCGTCTCGTTCTGGTCGGGGGTCGCCGATCCCACCGTGGACGACGACACGGCGTGGCGGCGGCTGGTGTCCACGGTGTCGGAGGTCCTGGACGGGACGAAGGCCCGGTTCGCCCTGGAACCCGAGCCCGGTCACTACGTCCAGCACCTCGACCAGGCGTTGGCGTTGCGGCGGGAGCTGGGCGAGCCCGACCGCCTCGGCATCACGCTCGACGTCGGGCACTGCGTGGCGGTGGAGCCCGTCAGCGCCGCGGAATGCGTTCGCAAGGCCGGTGACCTGCTGTTCAACGTGCAACTGGACGACATGCTCCCCGGCGTGCACGAGCACCTGGAGTTCGGGGAAGGACGGCTCGACCTCGCCGAGACACTCGGCGCGCTGGCCGAGATCGGCTACTCGGGGCTGGCGGCCGTGGAACTGCCCCGGCACAGCCACGCCGCCCCGGACGTCGCTCGCCGGGCGAAGGTGGCGTTGACGGCGGCCGACTGGGTGGTCGACGCGCAGGAGGCGATCCGGTCCGATCCCACCCGCATCCGCACGCTGTTCCCGGCGGTGGGCCGGAAGGTTGGGCGCACCGCCCTCCGCCCGGACGTCGACCCGGAAGGGCTCGTGCACGGCACCGTCGACGACCACGCGCGCGGCAAGCTCCTGGCCGCGCTGGGCTCGGCCTTGGACGCCGACGCGCTCGTGAAGGAAGTGGAGGAGTTGTACCGGTACGGCGACGGCGCCGAGCGTCGCGGCGTGCTGCGCAACCTCCACGTCCTGCCCACCGACGACCCACGGGTGGTCGAGGCCGGGGTGCGGTTGGTGGCCGACGCGCTGAGGGCCAACGACACCGGGTTGGTGGCCGCCGCGCTCGGGCCGTTCGCCGCCGACCACCTCGACGACCATGGCTGGCGGCACGGCGTCCTGAAGTTCCTGTTCACCGGCGTGCCCACGGCGGCCGTCGCCGGGTTGTCCCGACGCTGCGACGCCGAACTGATCCGCATGGTCTCCGACTACGTGGCCGAGAGGAAGGCCGCGGGCCGCACCGTGCCCGCCGATGCCGAGGCGATCCTGGCCCTCGGCGCCACCCGTGACGAGGAGGTCGCCCGATGAAGATCTTCGATCCGCACATCCACATGACGTCGCGCACCACCGACGACTACGAGAACATGTACGCCGCCGGAGTGCGCGCCCTCGTCGAACCCGCGTTCTGGCTCGGGCAGCCTCGCACGAACGTCGGTTCGTTCACGGACTACTTCGACGGGCTGATCGGGTGGGAGCGGTTCCGGGCCTCGCAGTTCGGCATCCGGCATCACTGCACGATCGCGTTGAACCCCAAGGAGGCCAACGACCCTCGGTGTACCGAGGTGCTCGACGTGCTGCCGCGCTACCTCGCCAAGGACGGCGTGGTGGCCGTCGGCGAGGTCGGATATGACTCGATGACCGACGCCGAGGAGAAGGCGTTCACCCAGCAGTTGGAACTCGCGATCGAGCACGACCTGCCCGTGCTCGTGCACACCCCGCACCGCGACAAGCTCGCGGGCACGCGACGCACGCTCGACGTCGTCCGGGAGTCGGGCATCGACCCGGCCCGCGTGGTGGTGGACCACCTCAACGAGGTCACCGTCGGACTCGTCGCCGAGTCCGGGTGCTGGATGGGCTTTTCCATCTATCCCGACACGAAGATGGACGAACACCGCATGGTGGCCATCCTGAAGGAGTACGGCACCGATCGGATGCTGGTGAACTCGGCGGCCGACTGGGGACGTTCCGACCCGCTCAAGACCTACCGCACGGGCAATGCCATGCTCGAAGCCGGATTCAGTGAGTCTGAAGTGGACAAGGTGTTGTGGGACAACCCCGTCGCGTTCTACGGGCAGAGCGAGAAACTGATGCTCGACCCGTTGCCGGGGGCGGCCCCGACGGCCGAGACGTTCGAGGGCAACTCCGTGCTGCGCGGCGCGAGGAAGTGAGCCGTGCTCTCCTACTGCACCAACGTGCATCCCGCCGAGGATCTCGACGGCATCGTCCGGCAACTCGACACCTACGCCGTGCCGGTGCGGGAGCGGCTCGGACTCGACCTGCTCGGCGTGGGATTGTGGCTCGCCGCCGACGTGGCGTCGGCACTGGCCGAGGACCCCGATACCAGGGCAAGGTTCGCCGGTGAGCTGAAGGCCAGAGGGCTGGGAGTGCAGACGCTCAACGCCTTTCCGTACGGCGGTTTCCACGACGACGTCGTCAAGCACGCGGTGTACGTTCCGGAGTGGACTGACCCGCGCAGGCTGCGCTACACCCGCGACTGCCTGACCGTGCTGGCCGACCTGCTGCACGAGGACGCGAGCTACGGCAGCATCTCGACGTTGCCACTGGCCTGGCGTGAGCCGTGGGACCCGGCCGATGACGAGCGCGCCGCGAAGGCCTTCGAGGAGGTCACGGCACACGCCAAAGCATTGTCCGAACGCGACGGAAGGCTATTGCGGCTGGCCGTGGAACCCGAACCCGGATGCGTGCTCGACACGGTGGCCGACGCGGTGTCGTGGCTGTCCGGTCGGGTCGACCCCGACCACGTCGGGGTGTGCCTCGACACCTGCCACCTGGCCGTGTCGTTCGCCGACCCGGCACGGGAGGTACGTCGCGTCCACGACGCCGGGCTCGACGTGGTGAAGGTGCAGGCGTCGGCCGCGCTGCACGTCGAGAACCCGGCCGAGGATCGGGCTCGTGCGGCGCTCGCCGAGTTCTGCGAACCTCGCTACCTCCACCAGGTGCGGGAGCTCTCGCCCACCGGGGAGGTCCTCGCGGCCGACGACCTCGACGCCGCGTTGACGGATCTGCCGGGAGCCGGACCCTGGCGCGTGCACTTCCACGTGCCGCTGCACACCCGGCCGGCCCCACCGCTCACCTCCACCACGGACGTGCTGGTCGACGCGATGACCGCTCTGGACGAGAGCGGACGACCACGTCCTCACGTCGAGGTCGAGACCTACACGTGGACGGTACTGCCCGAGGCCGACCGCACCGATCTCGCCGTCGGGATCGCCGACGAACTGGGCTGGGCACGGACGGAGGTAGCCGCATGAGGAAACTGTTGGTGCTCGACGTGGTGGGCATGACGCCCGACCTGTTGCGGCACATGCCGAACCTGTCGAAGGTGGCCGCCAAGGGATGGCAGGCCGAACTGGGCACTGTGCTCCCCGCCGTCACGTGCAGCGTGCAGTCGACGCTGCTCACCGGAGCGATGCCCGCCGAGCACGGCATCGTGGGCAACGGCTGGTACTTCCGGGACCTCGGCGAGGTCTACCTGTGGCGGCAGCACAACAAGCTCGTCCAACGGCCGAAGGTGTGGGAGGTCGCGCGGAAGGCGTACCCCGACTACACCGCCGCCAACGTGTGCTGGTGGTACGCGATGGGCGCGACCACCGACATCACGGTCACCCCGAGGCCCATCTACCACGCCGACGGGCGCAAGTCGCCCGACTGCTACGTGCGTCCGCCGCATCTGCACGACGCGCTAACGGCCGAACTCGGGGCGTTCCCGCTGTTCCAGTACTGGGGGCCCACGGCATCGATCACCTCGTCGAAGTGGATCGTGGAGGCCACCCGGCGCATCCTGCGCACCGACAACCCCGACCTGCTGCTGGCGTACGTGCCGCACCTCGACTACGACCTCCAGCGGTACGGTCCCAACTCGTCCCAGGCGGTGAAGGCGGCCCGCGACGTCGACGCCGTCCTGGCGCCGTTGCTCGCCGACGCCCAGCGAGCCGGGACCACCGTGGTGGCACTGTCCGAGTACGGCATCACGCCCGTGGACACCCCGGTGGACATCAACCGGGCGCTGCGGCGGGAAGGGCTGCTGGAGGTCTACACCCAGGACGGCATGGAGTACCTGGACCCGTGGACGTCACGGGCGTTCGCCGTGGCCGACCACCAGGTCGCCCACGTCTACGTCGCCGACGACTCCGACCTGCCGAGGGTTCGCAAGATCGTCGAGAACCTCACCGGTGTGGACGAGGTCCTGGACCGCGAGGCCCAGGCTCGGTACGGACTCGACCACGAGCGGGCGGGTGAGTTCGTCGCGGTGGCCGAACCTCGCGCGTGGTTCACCTACTACTACTGGTTCGACGACGACCACGCGCCCGACTTCGCGCGGGGCGTGGAGATCCACCGCAAGCCCGGCTACGACCCGGCCGAGCTGTTCCTGGACCCGACCGATCGCTTCGCCAAGGCCAGGGCGGGGCTCAACCTGGTGCGCAAGAAGCTCGGGCTGCGCTACGCCATGAACGTGGTGCCCACCGACCCGAGGTGGGTACGGGGCTCACACGGCCGGCTTCCGGACTCTCCCGAGCACGGTCCGGTGCTGGTCTGCTCCGATCCGGCCGTGCCTTCCGCCGTGGAGGCCTCCGGCCGGCTGTCCGCCACGGACGTCCACCACCTGCTCCTGCAACTGCAAGGAATCCGAGAGGGAACTCAACGATGAGCCGACCGGTAACGCTGTTCACGGGCCAGTGGGCCGACCTGCCGTTCGAGGAGGTGTGCCGACTCGCCTCGGAATGGGGATACGACGGGCTGGAGATCGCCTGCTCGGGCGACCACTTCGAGGTCGATCGGGCCTTGGCCGAGGAGGACTACGTCGCGAACAGGCTGAAACTGCTCGAATCCTACGGCCTCAAGGTCTGGGCCATCTCCAACCACCTCGTCGGCCAAGCGGTGTGCGACGACCCGATCGACGAGCGGCACCGCAACATCCTGCCCGCCCGGATCTGGGGAGACGGCGATCCCGAGGGGGTACGGCAGCGAGCCGCGGCCGAGATGGCCGACACGGCCAGGGCCGCCGCGAAACTGGGCGTGGACACCGTCATCGGCTTCACCGGGTCGAAGATCTGGAAGTACGTGGCGATGTTCCCTCCGGTGTCCGCGGAGATGATCGAGGACGGTTACGCCGACTTCGCCCGGCGCTGGAACCCGATCCTCGACGTCTTCGACGAGGTGGGGGTGCGGTTCGCCCACGAGGTGCACCCCAGCGAGATCGCCTACGACTACTGGACCACCAAGCGGGCGCTGGAAGCCGTGGACAACCGGCCCGCCTTCGGCCTGAACTGGGACCCGTCGCACTTCGTGTGGCAGGACCTCGACCCGGTGGGCTTCATCCTCGACTTCGCCGACCGCATCTACCACGTGGACTGTAAGGACACGAAGAAGCGGCTGGATGGCCGTAACGGCAGGCTCGGCTCGCACCTGCCCTGGGCCGACCCGCGGCGGGGCTGGGACTTCGTGTCCACCGGACACGGTGACGTGGACTGGGAGAGCGCCTTCCGGGCGCTGAACGCCATCGGCTACACCGGGCCCATCTCGGTCGAGTGGGAGGACGCGGGCATGGACCGTTTGCGGGGCGCCGCCGAAGCCGTGCAGTACATCCGCGCTCATCTTTTCGACAAGCCGGAAGCCGCCTTCGACGCCGCGTTCAGCACGGAGAGGTGACGAGACGCCATGAGAGACACGAAGCTGTCCCGCAGGGCGATGTTCCGCACCGCGGTGGGAGCCGCGGCCGTCGTGGGGCTCACCGGAGCGATGAGCGGTACCGCCCACGCGCACTGGGGCGTGGGTAGACGCATTCCCAGAAACCGGATCAGCATCCAGCTCTACACCCTTCGGAACCTGCTGGAGGCGGACCTGGAGGGCACGCTGGAGGCGTTGGCCGACATCGGCTACCGCTCCGTGGAGCTCGCGGGCACCTACGGGCGCTCCGCCGCCGAGTTCCGCCGGTTGCTCGACCGCTACCACCTCAGGGCGACTTCCGCCCACGTCGCGTTCGACGGTGCCGACGTCGACGACCTCATCGAGGAGGCGAGGACGATCGGTTACCGGAAGGCGGCCTGCGCCTACGCCAACTACTCCACGCTCGACGAGTGGAAGGCGTTCGCGGAGCGGCTCGACAAGGCCGCGGCGGCCTTCCGCAGGGCGGGCATCTCGTACGGGTACCACAACCACGACCACGAGTACCGGCCCATCGACGGCGTCCGGCCCATCGACGTCATCGCCGAGCGCACCAGCCCTCGCAACGTGCACCTGGAGTACGACCTGTACTGGGTGATCGAGGGCGGGGCCGACCCGGTGGTGGAGTACTTCCGCCGGTTCGGCCGAGTCCTGCAGTTCCACGTCAAGGACCGTGGGCAGGACGGCGGTTGGGCCGACGTCGGCACGGGCACCATCGACTGGGCGACGCTGTTCCGTCGGACGTGGATCGGGCCGATGAAGCAGTACATCGTCGAACACGACGACCCGGCCGACCCGCTGAACACGGCCAAGGTGGGCTTCGACTACCTGGTGAACCTGCGTTTTTGATTCCTCCGGTGGTTCCGGCCGTGGGTGGTGGGCGCACCGCTCGCGGCCGGAAACCGAGCATGGCGCGCTGGGAACTCACCCGAGGACCCGGATCCCGCGCGGAAGCCCATGCAGCTGGCCGGGTGGCGTTCGTCACCGACGAGACACGCCGGATCACCGGCCGGGTGCTCGGCACCGAAGGTGGCTTCGCCTGCCTCCGCGAGGCCGGTGACGTCGGGAACTCAGCCGTTCCGTTGGCCTGTCAGGATTCGCAGGGCGTTCACCGTGGTGTAGCCACGCCATTCCAGCTCGGCGGCGGGGGAGTAGCTGCCGAAGTCGACGGTCCGGCCTCCGTCGGCCGCCTGCTGCGACCTCAGCCGGGCGAGGTCGTTCTCCACCGCTTCCGGTGACAGCAACGCGCGGGCGGGTCCGGGCAGCGGTGCGAAGTCCAACGGCCGCATGTACTCGTCGGCGGCGCCGCCCTGCACGTGGACGGTGCCGTCGTCGGGCACGAACGTTCCCAGGATGGCGAGGAGCTCGCGACCCGTCTCGGGATTCCGGCTGCTCAGTATGTCGGCGAAGCGCACGGCGAAGGCCAGCTCGATGGCGTGGGGAGTGCGCCGCTGCCGGCGCAGGCGCCGGATGGCCGACACACAGAACTCGGTGGCGCGCGCCAGCCACGGATGGTCGGCCACGGCCCGGTCGTGGGCGGCCACCCGGTGGGCGTGCTGGGCCACGACGGCGGTGATCTGGAGGGACGAGGTCGTCGGGTCGGCCTCGACCCAAAACGGCGCGCAGTTCTCGGGACGGGTGACGGGCAATGCGAACGGCAGCCCGCCGTCGGGCAACGTGACCGTCAGCAACCAGTCGCAGAGTTGTTCGGCCTGAGAGGTCGTCACCGGGGCGAGTTCCGCCATCACCTCGAAGGCGTGCAGGGCGGCGGAGGGTTGGCTCTCGGGTGACCGCAGATCGGGTTCGAGACCGTGGCCGTACCCGCCGTCGGCGTTGCGGTAACCCGCGAGCGCCGACAGGGTCGCCGACGGATCTCCCGTCCCCACGAGCAGCCGGAACCGGTGTCGGTCGAGCAGTCGGGCGTTCGCCGACAGGAACGTCGATGCGGCCTCAAAGACTATGTCGTTCGTCACAAGGGGACGGTACCATGAATTCGAACACGCGTTCGACAACTGTCGAGGGGGTGCGACGGTGGCCCTCGCCGTGGTGCCACGGTGAGGGCCACCGTCGGTGTTCACCGAAGCGCGGGGTTCACCTGGAACGGGAACTGCGTCAGGTCGTCCTCTCGCGTCGGCTCGTCCCCGCTCCGGGGGACGGGGAACTCGGTCAGGGCCGACTCCACCGTCGGGTACAGCGGCAGTGCCTCGGCCAGACCCACGGCTTCGATCGGTCTCCGGACCGCACGCTGTGTGGCCACCACGCGCAAAGGAACGCCCTTGCGTACGGCGGCGTCCTGGGTGTCGAGCAGTAGAGCCAGTCCCGCCGAGCCCAGGAACGAGACCTCACCGAGGTCCACGACGAGCGACTGGGGCGGCGACACGGCGTCGAGTGCCCCGGCCAGGTGCTCGGCGAGTTCGCCCCTCGTGCTGAGGTCGATCTCCCCGCTCACCGTGACCACGACTCCTGCTTCGTGACATTCAGTGGTTAAACCCAGCAGTGAAGTGGGTACTGCCAATTCGGACACGGCACCTCCAGCGGTGTCCACATCAACCGATAGGTCGAACTACGTCCGGCCGCTTTCTACTCAACCGCCCGACGCCCAAAGACTAGCCCGGACGGCGCAACGTGCAAAGACCAGAATCGCTGGGCACTCCCCAATCGGAGGATTTTTTCCGATATACGAGGAGTGATCCGACGATGACGCGCGTTCGAGAAATCATGACCACGAACCCACTGTATGCGGAAACCAGCGAGACGGTGACGCACGCGGCCCGGACGATGGCGGACAAGGGGGTCGGTGCGCTGCCCATCCGGGGGGAGGACCACAAGCTCAAGGGGATGCTCACCGATCGCGACATCGTGGTGAAAGTGCTGGCAGAGGGCAAGGACCCGGTGGCCGTGCACGTGGGGGAGCTGCCGAGGGACGAGGTCGTCGCGGTGGGGCCCGACGACGACGTGGAGGAGGCGCTGCGGCTGATGTCGCGTCACCAGGTACGGCGATTGCCCGTCGTGGAACACGAGGAACTCGTCGGAATGGTGGCGCAGGCCGACGTCGCGCGAGAACTTCCCGACGCCGAGGTGGGAGAGACCGTGGAGGGCATCTCGCGTGACTGATCGAGTGAATTCGTTAGGGTTTGTCGTCGGGTTCGGAAAATAGTCGCTGACTAGTTCCAGGAAAGTAGCGGAGACAAAACGTGAAACGTTTCCGCTATTGTCCTGGCGACAATTCAACGACCCAACCCGTGATACGCGAAGCCCGCCCGCTCCAGGAGCTCGGGGTCGAGCAGATTACGCGTGTCGACGATCGTCGCGCGTTCGCTCAGGGCGGCCAGCAACGCCCAGTCGAGGTCGTGGAACTCCGGCCACTCCGTCAGCACCACCAACCCGGCGGCGTCCTTGGCCACCAGCGTGACGTCGTCCACCACCTGGACCACTCCGGCCACGCGGTCGCGGTCGATGCCGGGGTCGTACCCGGTCAGCACCGCACCGGCCTCCGCGAGCCGCGTCGCGACCGCGAGCGCGGGCGAGGCGCGCACGTCGTCGGTCCCGGCCTTGAACGTCAACCCGAGCAGCCCCAGGCGTAGGCCGTCCAGACAGCCGTCGGTTGCTCCGGTGACGGCTTGCCGAACCTTGGTCACCACGCGCTCGTGCTGGTGTCGGTTGGCCGCCACCGTGTCGGCCAGGAGCGCGAAGTCGACACCGGCCTCGTCCGCCGTGTGCAGGAGCGCGCGGGTGTCCTTTGGCAGGCACGACCCGCCCCAACCGGGGCCGGGGGCGAGGAACGCCGAGCCGATGCGCGGGTCGAGACCCATGACCCGTGCCACATCGACGATGTCGGCGCCGAGGCGTTCGCACAGCTCGGCGAGCACGTTGACGTAGGACACCTTCACCGCGAGGAAGGCGTTGCTCGCGTACTTCGCCAGCTCCGCGCTCGCGGGGTCGGTGCGCAGGACCGGGGCCGCCACGCCGTCGTAGAGCGCGGTCACGAGGTCGGCGGCCGTCGGGTCGGTCGCGCCGACGACGATGCGGTCGGGGTGCAGGAAGTCGTGGACCGCGTGTCCTTCCCGGAGGAACTCGGGGTTGCTCACCGCGGGCCGCCCCAGCAGCCGTTCCGTCCGTGTGGTCGTGCCGACCGGCACCGTCGACTTCACGGCCACGACGCAGTCGGGGTCGAGGACCTCCGCCAGGGAGCCGACCGCGGCGTCGAACGCCCGCAGCTCGGTGGCGCCCTCCGGCCCCGTGGGGGTGGGAACGCACAGCACGACCACCTCGGCACGGGACAACGCGTCCGGGTCGGTGGTGAAGGCGAGTCGCCCTTCGGAGAGTCCCTCGGCGACCAGCGCGCCGAGGCCCGGTTCGGCGATCGGGATCTCGCCACGGGACAGGGAGGAGATCTTGGTGGCGTCGACGTCCACGCCCGTCACCCGGTGTCCCAGGTGGGCCAGGCAGGCGGCGCTGGTCAGTCCGACGTAGCCGGTGCCGACGACACCGACGGCGAGACGATTCCGGTCCGTGCGGTCCGACATGGGTCACCTCCGGCGAGCAGCCTTCGGGCGGCGTCGAGTACGGCGGACACGGTGAGTCGCAACAGTCCCGCGTCCGGGGTCGGGGCATGGGGATCGCCGACGGTGCCCGCCCAGAGCACGACGTGCTGGGGTCGGGTGGCGGGCGGTCCCCAGCGGCTGGGAGGAGTGGGACCGAACAACAGCACCGACGGCGTCCCGAAGGCCGTGGCGAGGTGACCGACCCCCGTGTCACCGCAGACGACGAGCGCGGCGTCGGCCACGAGCGCCGCCAGGGTGCCGAGATCGTGGCCCGCCAGCACGGCGGACGTGCCGAGCCCCGCCCGCACGGCCACCTCGGTGGCCAACGGCCGTTCCGCCTCGCTGCCGGTGACGAGCACGGGGGTGTCGGTGCCCGCCAGGTCGGCGGCGAGCGCGCGTGTCACGGCGGCGAACCGCTCCGGAGGCCACCTGCGCGCTCCGAACGCCGCTCCGGGATGGACGATCACGGCGTTCGACACGGGAGCCGGTACGGGTGGTGCGGCCAGGGTGAGATCGGTGGGGTCGGCGGGGATGCCGTGCCAGCGGAGCAGCTCGCACCAGCGAGCCACCTCGTGCACGTCGTTTCGCCACTCGGGGCCGTCGAGGTGGGGATAGTCGGGATGCCGGTGGGTGAGCAGGTGCCGCGGCCGGGTGGCCAGCAGGTCGGCGATGCTCTCCGGGCCGCTGCCGTGGAGGTTCACGGCGAGGTCGACGGAAGGCGCCGGGGGCAGCGCCGACAACCCCGGCGTGGGCAGCAGCTCGATGCCCGGCCCGTCGGGGTCCACCAGTTCCACGAGGGGCGCCAGAGGGGCGGGCGCGGCCAGCACGAGCCGGTCGTCCGGCCGTGCCCCGCGCAGCGCACGCAACGCGGGCACGGCGGTCAACAGGTCACCGAGCCCGAGCGCGCGCAGCGCGAGCGTCACGGCCATGAGCCCTCTTCCGAATGGCAGACGACCAGTTCCCGGACCTCGCAGCCCTCGGGTTGCCGCAGTGCGTGCAGGACGGCTCGGGCCACGTTCGCCGGGTCGTTGAGCTTCGCGCCGACCGGGGGCTTGTACTTCTCGTCGCGGGAATCGAAGAAAGCGGTGTGCATGCCACCGGGCACCAGCAACGTGACCCCGATCCGGCCGGCGGTCTCGGCGGCGAGCGCGCGGGTGAAGGCGACGACCCCCGCCTTCGACGCGCAGTAGGCCGTGGCGTCGGAGACCGAGCGCAGTCCGAGCGTGGAGGAGCAGGTGACGACCTTGCCCCGTGAGCGTTCGAGGTAGGGCAGGGCCGCGCGCACGACGGCGGCGGTGCCCAGCAGGTTGACCCGTACCACACGTTCCCAGTCCTCGGTGGAGACGGCGTCCAGCCTGCCGGGGACGTCGATGCCCGCGGCGGTGAACACGGCGTCGAGCCCGCCCGCCCGCTCGGCCAGCTCCCGCACCGCGTGCTCGGCGGCGGGCGTGTCGGCGAGGTCGACCAGGGCGTGGTCCACCCCGGTGGCCTCGGGTGGCTTACGGTCGAGCACGAGCGGGGTGTCGCCCGCGTCGAGGACCTCCCGGACCGTCGCGGCCCCGAGTCCCGACGAACCACCGCTGATCAGGATCTTCATCGTGCCTCCTCGCTTCCCTCGTTCACCGGCTCGTCCCCGAGAGCAACCGCGTCGTGGAGTAGCCCTCCACGACCGGCACCAGCACCACCTCGCCGCCGTGGCGGCGCACCACCTCGGCCTCGGGGAGTTCACCGCCCGCGTAGTCGCCGCCCTTGACCCACACGTCGGGGCGCAGTCGTTCGAGCACGGCCGACGGCGACGACTCCTCGAACACCACCACGGCGTCCACGGAGGACAGTTCGGCGAGCAGGCGGGCGCGGTCGCTCGCCGTGACGACCGGCCGTCCGGGGCCCTTGAGTCGCCGAACCGACTCGTCGGAGTTGAGGCAGACGACGAGCGCGTCACCCAGTGACCTCGCGTGGCGCAGCAGACTCACGTGCCCGGTGTGCAGGAGGTCGAAGCACCCGCCCGTGGCGACGAGCCTGCCGCCGCGTCTGCGCACGGACTCCGCGAACGCGAACACCGGCGCGGCCTCGCCCGGCGGGAGGGGGAGCTCACCGTCACGGTGGGTGTCCTTCGTGGACAGGGCGGTGGCTCCCCCGGCGGCGACGAACCTCGATGCGGCCTCCACCGCCGAGGTCACGGCGTCGACCACGTCGGCGCCGGCGGCCAGCGCGGTGAGGGCGGCGCCGGCGAATCGGTCACCCGCGCCGCAGGTGTCGAGCTGCCGGCCGGTGAGCGTGGCGCCGTCCGGGACGCCAACGGCGAGTGCGGTTCCGTCCGGGACGGCGAGCGCCGCACCGCGTGCTCCCAGCGTCACCGCCGCGGCGTGACAGCGCCACCGCCGCCGCACCGCCCTCGCGGCCTCGGCCGGACCGAGCTGGGGGTCCGTGACCGAGTGGGCCTCCCGCTCGTTGGGGGTGGCCAGTGTCACACCGGACACGGGCGCGGCCCCGTGCGGATGCGGGTCCCACACCACCGGCACCCGCCGGGCGGCCTCGGTGAGCAGCCGCCGCACGTGGGGGTGCGCCGTGAGTCCGCGACCGTAGTCGGAGACCAGCACCGCGCCCGCATCCCGGAGCGTGTGCCGCACGCGCTCCGGCAGCGGGCCGTGGGTGGCGCGGCCGTCGCCGGTGTCCAGGCGCGTCACCGACTGCCCGGAGGCCCTGATCCTGGTCTTGCGCACCGTCCCGCCCGCCAACGGCAGCCGGAGTACCTCGACGTCACGGGCCAGGAGCGCGGCGAGCTCCCGCCCCGTGTCGTCGTCGCCCAACGCCGTGACGAGCCGCACGTCACCTCCGGCGTGCGTGGCGAGCAGGGTTGCCGCGAGCCCGGCGCCGCCCGCCCGCACCCATTCGCCCTCCACGTCCACCACGGGCACGGGCGCCTCGGGAGACAGCCGGGTGGCGGTGCCCTCGACGTCGACGTCGAGCAGCGCGTCGCCGACCACCACGAGCGGCCTCATGCGGGCACTCCCAGCGTGCGGTCGAGCTGGGCGCAGAGTGCGTGGACGACCGCGAGGTGGACTTCCTGCACGGTGGCCACGTGATCGGCGTCCACCGCCACCGCGTCGTCGCACAGCGCGGTGAGGGGATTCGGCTCCGGGCCCGTCAACGCCCAGGTCACCATGCCGAGTTCGTGGGCCATCTTCGCGGCGGCGACCACGTTCTGACTGCGGCCGCTGGTGGACAAGGCGACGAGCACGTCCCCCGGCCTGCCGTGGGCGCGCACCTGCCGCGCGTACAGCTCGTGCTCCCCGTAGTCGTTGACGATCGCCGTGGCGGCCGAGGTGTCGGCGTGGAGGGCGATGGCGGACAGCGGTCGTCGGTCGTGGCGGAACTTGCCCACGAGCTCGCCGGTGAGGTGTTGTGCCTCGGCCGCGCTGCCGCCGTTGCCGCACGCCAGCAGCCTGCCTCCGTCGGTCAACACCTCCGCGAGTCGCTTCGCCCACGCCTCGATGGTCGGCGCCGCGGCGCGCACCCGGTGCAGCGCGTTCTCCAGTGCGCGGAAATGCTCTTCGATCACGACACACCTCCGGGGGGTTTTGTGCCGACGCGCGAGGCGGTGGCGGCACCGTCGTTCCCGCGCCCGGTCGTGCGCGCCAGGGCCTCCACGGCCTCGACCACGTCCGCCGGGTCGATCGCCAGGCACGGATGGTTCGGAACGGGACAGCGCCGGGCCCCGGTGCCCTTGCACGGCGCGTCCCGGTCTCCCAGCACCACACTGGGTACGCCGTAGGGGGCCCAGCGGGCGCTGGGAACCACGGGGGCGAACAGGGACACCACGGGGGTGCCCACGGCCGCGGCGAGGTGCGCCGGGCCGGTGTTGGGGGCCACCACCACGCGGGCCGCGGCCAGGACGGCGGCGAGTTCGGCAAGCGACGTCGCACCTCCCAGGTCGACGACCCGGCCCGCGCGCGAGTCCGCGGCGAGGGCGACGCGCGCGGTGAGGTGGCGTTCGGAGGGAGCGCCGGTGAGGATCACGCGATGTCCCGCCTCGGCGAGCGCCGACACCACCGCGGCGGTTCGCTCCCACGTGGGTTGCCGCGCGGGAACGGAGGCCGCCGGATGGACCACCACGAACGGGTCCGGACCGGTCAGCGCTCGGGTGTCGGGCAGCGGACGACGGACGGCGAGCGTGCCGTCGTCGCCCTCGGGCAGCGTGAACCCGCCCGCGGTGACGAGCGACAGCGCGCGTTCGGACTCGGGCGGGTCCCCGTCGACTCGGTGTCTGAGATCCAACAGTGATCCGGGGTAGTCGTCGCTGATCGCGCCGATCCACGGCACCCCCGCGAGTCGCAGCACGAGCGCCAGCGGCAACGGGGACTGGTGGAAGGAGGTGAGGACGAACGCGGCGTCCAGCCGCAGGTCCCGGATCTGCTTCACGAGCGCGTCGACCGATGCCTCGGTCAGAGCGGGTGGTTCCGGGTCGATCCACGGCGCGCACCACTCCACGATCTCGTCCACGCCGGGGAGCAGCTCCGCACCGGCGCGCCCGCGTGGTCCGGCGAGCAGGACGACGTGGTCGGCGTGCGCGGCCACGGCCCGGACGGCGGGGCCCGCCAGCAGCACGTCGCCGATGTTGTCGAGGCGCGCGACGAGGACCCGGCCCGTCATGTCAGCCCCAGTGCGATTCTCGCGGCGGTGAGCAGGTCGGGGGCGACGACCGCGTGGCGGCGGGCCAGCTCCACCTCCTCGGGCAGGGTGCGGGCCGTCGGCACGAGGATCGCCCGCGCCCCCGCCGTCAGCGCGGCCTCCACGTCGGAGCCGATGTCGCCGACGACCACGCAACGGCGCACGTCCACCCCCAGCTCCTCGGCGGCGCGGGTCACCAGGGTGGGCCGGGGTTTCCGGCACGGGCATCCCTCGTCGGGGGCGTGGGGGCAGTACTGCCAGGTCTGGAACGGTCCGAGCAGTTCGTCGACGCGGCGGG
Organism: Saccharomonospora glauca K62; assembly: GCF_000243395.2. Taxonomy (NCBI): domain Bacteria; kingdom Bacillati; phylum Actinomycetota; class Actinomycetes; order Pseudonocardiales; family Pseudonocardiaceae; genus Saccharomonospora; species Saccharomonospora glauca. Next base: position 1,229,307 of record NZ_CM001484.1, read on the forward strand.
TGACGGCCCGGAACTGTTCCGGGGTGATGTGTCCTCGCGCCAGACCGGACTGGTTGCTCACGACCCCCACGGGAACTCCCGCCGTGCGCAGGAGGTCGAGCGCGTCGGCCGCGCCCGCCATCGGCCGTACCTTCTCGGGGTCGGACAAGTACGGCACGTCCTCGATCAGGGTGTCGTCCCGGTCGAACAGCACCGCGCGACCGCGTCGGACCCGCCACTCTCCCGCGAGGCGGTGGGCGCAGGCCACGGGAGGGATCACCGCGCTCGTCACGGCCATCCGGACCACTTCGCCGGGAGTGCGCGGTCCCGGTGCGATTCGGCGAGTGGCGAACTCCGCGGTTAGTCCCGTCCAGAGTCCGGCGGCCAACGCCACCTTCGGGGATCTGACGGCGGCCAGTGCGAGTGCCGCCAGTCCCGCCACGGTCGTCAGCGCGTGCCTGCCGAGCCGACCGGGGCCCTCACCGGCCTCGTCCCGCCAGCGGGCGCCGTGTTTGGCGCGCATCAACGCGTTGTCGGCGTTGCCGCGTTGTCGGCGCACGCTCGCGAAGAACCCGCCGCGCTTCGGGGGATGGGTCGTCACACGCTCGCCCTCGACGATGCGCCAGCCCGCGCGCCGTACCCGCAGGGCGAGGTCGGCGTCCTCCCGGTAGGCGCGAGGGAAGCGTTCGTCGAACCCGCCGACCTCGATCAGGGCCTGTCGCCGGTAGGCCATGTCGGCGGTGATCCAGCGAGCTCGCGTCAACGCGAGCGTGTCGCGTTCGTCGTCGGTGGGCTCGCGGGTGCCCGGGAGCGGGACGTCGATCCGGGCGACGGAGGCGGCCACGTCGTCGGCGAGCCCGGTGAGGTCGTCGACCAGGCGGGCGGGCCAGTCCCGTGACGGCAACACGTCGTCGTCGAGGAACGCGACCCACTCGGTCCTCGCGGCCCGCCATCCCACGTTGCGGGCGGCCGCCGGGCCGCGACCGCCCGAGGCGAGTACCCGCACGGGCGGACCGAGTTCCGGCGGTGTCAGGGGGGAGTGGGCCCGGTCGGAGGGGCGATCGTCGACCAGGAGCACCTCGTCGGGCGCGGGACCCTCACCGTGCGCGAGTCCCCGTAACAGTGGGACGAGAGTGTCACGTCCCGTCGTCGGGATCACGACGGTGTAGGCCGGGGGACGGGGTGCGCGTTCCGAGTCACGCCGTCGGGTCACGCTGTCCCTCCCTTGCGCCACACGGCGAACGGTCCGATGGCGAGCAGGTCCACCGGCGCGGAGCCGAAGCACTCCAGCGCGTCCCGGGGGTCGTCGACCATGGGTCGTCCCGCCGTGTTGAGGCTCGTGTTCACCACCGTGGGCAGTCCGGTCCGGCGTTCGAACGCGGACAACATGCGGGCCAGCAACGGTTCTTCGGCGGAGTCCACGGTCTGTATCCGCGCCGTACCGTCCACATGCGTCACCGCGGGGACGCGATCGCGCCAGCGCGGGGCGACGTCGTGGACGAAGAGCATGTACGGACTCGGGATCGGCCCTCGGGAGAACAACTCGGAGGCACGCTCGGCGAGTACCATCGGCGCCACGGGCCGGAACTGCTCGCGGCCCTTCACGTCGTTCAGCCGTTCCAGGTTCTCGCGCCTGCCGGGATGGGCGAGCAGCGACCGGTGTCCGAGCGCGCGGGGCCCGAACTCGGCGCGGCCCTGGAACCAGGCCACGATCGCGTCGTCGGCGAGGGCGGCCGCCACGGTCTCGGCGATGTCGTCGCACCGTTCGTAGGGCACTCCGGCCCGACGCAGCCACCGCTCCAGTTCGTCGTCGGTCCAGCTCCTGCCCAGGTCGGCCCCGGTCATGGGAGCGACGGGTTCGCCGAAGTCTGTGGAGAGCTGCAACGCGGCGCCCAGGGCCGTGCCCGCGTCCCCCGCCGCCGGTTGCACCCAGATCCGGTCGAACGGGCCTTCGTCGTACAGGCGGGTGTTGGCTACGCAGTTGAGTGCCGTGCCCCCGGCCATGGCCAGGTCGGTGTGACCGGTGCGCTCGTGCAGCCAGCGCGCGAGGTCGAGCAGCACCTCCTCGGTCACCCGCTGCACGCTGGCGGCCAGATCGGCGTGCTCGGCGAGGAACTCCCCGTCGGGGCGTCGGGGCGGTGCGAAGCGCGCCCAGTCCACCGGCGCGGTGCGGAACCCGCCGTCCCCGGTGGCGAAGATCGATTCGCGGAGCTCGGAGGCGAACCTCGGGGTTCCGTAGGAGGCGAGCGCCATGACCTTGTACTCGTCGCTGGAGCGGCGAAAACCCAGGTGCGCCGTCGCGCTTTCGTAGGTGAGGCCGAGGGAGTGCGGAAGAGTCTGGTGGGCCAGTTCCAGGAACTTGCCGTCGCGGTACTCGCCCAGCACCGACGACTCGGCTTCGCCGCGACCGTCCGAGGTGAGGACGGCGCAGTCACCGAACGGCGCGGCGAGGGCCGCGGACGCGGCGTGGGCCACGTGGTGCCGAACGAAACGGACGATGCTCGGGTCCAGCCCCGGCAGCGCCGTCTTCAGGAACTGCGGTGCTCGCCGAGCGTAGAGCGTGCGCAGTTTCTCCCAGCCCCCGGCGTCCACGCCGTCGAGCGTTTCGTCGACCAGCCCCGGATCGTAGGAGTACGCCACGGCGTCGAGTTCGGACGCCTCGATGCCCGCTCGTTCCAGACACCACGCCGCCGACTTCTCCGGTAACTCCCAGGCGGAGAACGGGACGGCGGCCTTGCCGTGCTTGCGGCGGGTGAACCGTTCCTCCTCGGCGGCGGCGACGATCCGGCCGTCCACAACGATCGCGGCCGCGGGGTCGTGGAAGACGGCGTTGATTCCGAGTATCCGCACTCGTGCCCACCTCCCGAATCGACGGGAGTCGCTCTCGCGACCCGCACTATGCCGCTACCCACCGGAGTGGTGGACAAACGAGATCACGGTGAATTCCCAGGACGTCGCTACGGAACGTGAGTGAAAGTGGTCACCGCGAGTCGTTCGCGAGTGGGGCCGCCGACACCGCCGGGACGGTGTGTCGGGCGAACCAGGCGATGGTCCGGCGCAGACCTTCCCGAAGGTCGATCTCCGGTTCCCAACCGAGGGCGGTGCGGGCGAGGGTGATGTCCGGACAGCGACGACGGGGGTCGTCGACGGCGCCGGGTATGAACGTGATCGGGGAGTCGGTGCCCGTGAGGGCCCGGATCTCCTCGGCGAGGTGACGTACCGACAACTCGTGAGGGTTACCGATGTTCACGGGACCGGTGAGATCGCTGCGCCACAGGGCGAGCAGTCCCGACACCGTGTCGTCGACGTAGCACAGCGAACGGGTCTGGGTCCCCGTTCCGGCCACGGTGAGCGCGGCGCCGGAGAGCGCCTGGGTGACGAAGTTCGGTACCAGTCGCCCGTCACCGCTTCGCATGCGCGGACCGTAGGTGTTGAAAATCCGGGCGACGGCGACGTCGGTGCCTCGCTCCCGGTGGTAGGCCAGGGTGAGGGCCTCGGCGTAGCGCTTGGCCTCGTCGTACACGCTGCGTGGTCCCACGGGGTTGACGTTTCCCCAGTAGCTTTCGCTCTGGGGATGCTCCGCCGGGTCGCCGTAAACCTCGCTTGTGGACGCCAGCAGGAATCGCGCTCCGTGTCGGCTGGCGAGTTCGAGCGCGTTCTCGGTGCCGATCGCGCCCACCCGAAGCGTCTCGACGGGCAGACGCCGATAGTCCTTGGGGGAAGCGGGGGAGGCCAGGTGCAGCACGGAGCCGCCGGGCAGTTCGGGCCACTCGGACAGCGGGCGGGTCACGTCGAGTTCGACGAACCGGAACCCCCGGTCGTGCCGCAACTGCGAGACGTTGTCGGCACTGCCCGTAATCAGACTATCCACACAGGTCACTCGATACCCGTAGCGCAGAAGTCGTTCGCACACATGGGAACCGAGGAACCCCGCACCCCCGATGACGACCACGTGTTCACCCTCGGAAACCATGCCGGTTCGGTTACCCTTCCGGTTCGGTGTGAAACGCTCCGCCAGCGGGTACAAGGCCCGGCATGCGCGTGCTGGTGACCGGATGGCCGAGTTTCCTCCGTGGGGAGGCGACCGCGGGGGACGTGCTGAGCATGCGACGCGTCGCCGACGCCCTCGACGGCGCCGGCATCGACGTGGACACGGTCTGGAGCCCCGTCCTACGCCCGGAGGCACTGCATCTCGACGACGCGGAGCCACAGCGCTACACCCATCTCGTGTTCGCGTGCGGGCCCGTCCACGGCGAACAGGTGGAGTGGCTTCACCGCCGGTACTCGGGGTGCCGCCGGATCGCGGTGGGGGTGTCGGTGATCGATCCGCGAAGCCCCGCGGCGGCGGGGTTCCACCGTATTCTCGCCCGCGACGGACTCGACGGAGTACAGCCGGATCTCGCCTACGCCGCACACATCGACACGGTGCCGGTGGTCGGCATCATGCTGGCGCCCGGACAGTACGAGTACGGAGGGCGCCGCAGACACGAGCAGGTGCACAAGACCCTGCTGAACTGGGTCGCCGGTCTCGACTGCGCGCGGGTGCACCTCGACACGCGGCTCGACGGCGCGGACTGGCGACACTGCGCGACGCCGGACCAGTTCCTGTCCCTGGTGGCGCGGATGGACGTCGTGGTGACCACGCGCATGCACGGGCTCGTCCTCGCGTTGCGCTCCGGCGTTCCCGCCGTGGCCGTGGACCCGGTGGCGGGTGGCGGGAAGGTGACCGCTCAGGGACACGCGCTGGGCTGGCCCGCCGTGATCGGCGCCGAGGAGCTGGACACCGACACGTTGGACCGGTGGTGGCGTTGGTGCCTGTCGGCCGGCGGTGGGGAGCGGGTGCGGACCCCGCCCGGATGCCGGGGCACGCTCATCACGGAGCTGGTGGACGAGGTACTCCGATGAGGACGACGGTGGTGATCGCCACCAGGGACCGGGTGGAGGAACTCGCCCGCACGCTGACGCGGTTGCGGGAGCTGAGACCCACCCCGCCGATCATCGTGGTGGACAACGGGTCGGTCGACGGCACCGCCGCCGTGGTTCGCGACGAGTTTCCGGGGGTGCGGCTCATCCGGCTCCCGGAGAACGTGGGCATAGCGGCACGCAACCTGGGGGTGGAGGCCGCCGACACCCCGTACGTGGCGTTCTGCGACGACGACTCGTGGTGGGCACAGGGGGCGTTGCCCCTGGCCGAGGTGTTGTTCGACGCCTATCCCAGGCTCGGTCTCGTGGCGGCCACGACCCTGGTGGGACCGGAGTGCCGTCGTGACCCGGTGTGCGAGGCGATGGCCGCCAGCCCGTTGGGTACCGCGCCGGACCTGCCCGGACCCCGAGTGCTGGGTTTCCTCGCGTGTTCCGCGGTGGTGAGGCGCGGCGCGTTCCTCGACGCGGGTGGGTTCAACCCGCTGCTGCACTTCGGGGCCGAGGAGAAACTGCTCGCCTACGACCTCGCCGCGCGGGGCTGGGAGCTGTGTTACGTCGACCGGTTGTGCGCGCACCACCATCCGTCGGCGCGTCGGCCGCCCGCGGCCTGGCGACGGCGGATCGAGCGGCGCAACAACGTGCTCATCACGTGGATGCGCCGTCCGTGGGGCGACTGCGCGCGCACGATCGGCACGCTCCTGCGCGATCCCGTGGCGGCGGCGGGAGCGCTTCGCAGGATGCCGAAGGCGTTGGCGGCTCGCCGCCCTCTTCCCGACCACGTCGAACAGCGGATCCGGGAGCTCGCATGAACCGTGTCAGCGTCGTGATGATCACCCACAATCGTCGGGACGAGGCACTGCGGACCCTGGAGGCGATGACGTCGTTGCCCGACGCCGCGCCGATCGTGGTCGCCGACAACGCCTCCACCGACGGCACCGCCGACGCGATCGCCACCGTGTTCCCCCACGCCTGCCTGTTGAGGTGCGACCGCAACCTGGGGGCGGTGGCCCGGAACCTCGCCGTGCGCCGGGTCGTCACGCCGTACGTGGCGTTCTGCGACGACGACACCCGATGGCAGCCGGGGTCCCTCACACGGGCCGCCGACGTGCTCGACACCTTTCCCGGCCTGGCGGCGGTGACGGGCCGTTGCCTCGTGGAACCGGACCTGGTGGAGGACCCGATCACCCCGGAACTGCGGCACTCGCCGGTGCGTGGTCCCGACTGGCTGCCCGGCCCCGCCCTGCTCGGGGTGATGGCGGGGCTGACGACCTTCCGGGTGGAGGCGTTCCGGCAGGTTGGTGGATTTTCGCCGCGGATGTGGCTCGGCGGGGAGGAGGAGCTGCTCGCCATCGACCTCGCCGCGCACGGGTGGTGGATGTGCTGGGACCCCGACATCGTGATCCACCACGCGCCGTCGCGGCTGCGGGACTCCCGGCGGCGGCGTCAGCTCGGCATCCGCAACACGCTGTGGACGCTGTGGTTGCGCAGGCCCGTCCGGTCGGCCGTCCGGCGCACCGTCGACGTGCTGCGGTCGGCGCCCAAGGACACCGCCACCCTCGGCGCCGTGGTCGAGGCGGTACGAGGCTTGCCGTGGGTGCTGTCCGAGCGTCGGGTGGTACCGCCGTCGGTGGAGGAGGGGCTGCGGTCGCTGGAGCACTCCCAGCGTCACTCCGCCGCCAGGCGCTACGTCGGATGACGGGTTGACGAACCGCTCCACCGGGTAGGCCGGGGAGCGAGAACGAACCGCCGCCGCAAAGGGAGAGTGTCGATGACCGGCTTCTTCGCCGACCCCGGCCCCAGCCCGTTCGACCAGTTGCTCGCCCAGTTCTTCGGCAACGCGATGCCGGGACGGCGTCCTCACGCCGTGGGGATCACGCGCCTGATGAGCGAGCAGGCGCTCGCGCTGGTGTCCGCGGCCGTGCGCCAGGTCAGCGAATGGCGGCAGAGCGAGCTCGACTCCACCCACCTGCTGTGGGCGGCGACCAGGGTCCCCGGAAGCCGGGAACTGCTGCAACGGGCGGGTGCGAACCCCGACGCGCTGGCCGAGCGCGTGGAGCGGGAGGCGGCGGAGCGCCGGTCACCGCAGAGCACACCCGTGCTCACCCCCGGCGCCAAGCGCACCCTGCTCGACGCTCACCAGATCTCGCGCGGACTGCGGTCGTCCTACATCGGTCCCGAGCACATCCTGCTGGCGTTGGTGGCGAACCCCGACTCCCGCGCGGGGCTGATGCTGTCGGAGGCCGGCGTGACCCCGGAGGCCATGCAGCGGGCGATCTCCGGGCCGGAGAGCTCGCCGCGTCCGGCGGCGCGTCCCGAACCGGCGCAGCCGGAGCAGACCAGCGAGACCCCCACGCTGGACACCTACGGTCGTGACCTCACCGCCATGGCGCACAGCGGGGAGATCGACCCCGTGGTGGGACGCGACGACGAGATCGAACAGACCATCGAGGTGCTGTCCCGGCGGACGAAGAACAACCCCGTGCTCATCGGGGAGGCCGGGGTCGGCAAGACGGCCATCGTCGAAGGGCTCGCCCAGCGGATCGTCGACGGCAACGTGCCCGAGTCGATGGCCGATCGCCGCGTGGTGCAGCTCGACATCGCGGCGATGGTCGCGGGCACCCGCTACCGGGGTGACTTCGAGGAGCGCATGACCAAGCTGCTCGACGAACTCCGCCGGAACCAGGGCAAGCTCATCGTGTTCATCGACGAACTCCACACCGTGGTGGGCGCGGGGGCCTCGGAGGGCTCGATGGGGGCGAGCAACATGCTCAAGCCCGCGCTCGCGAGGGGTGAGCTGCACATCGTCGGTGCGACGACCCTGGACGAGTACCGCGAGAACATCGAGAACGACCCGGCGTTCGAGCGCCGCTTCCAGCCCATCCTCGTGCCCGAGCCGAACGTGGAGGACACGCTGGCCATCCTCCACGGACTTCGCGACCAGTACGAGGCCCACCACCAGGTGCGGTTCACCGACGAGGCCTTGAGCGCGGCGGCCACCCTGTCCGATCGCTACATCACCGACCGCTACCTTCCGGACAAGGCCATCGACCTCGTCGACCAGGCCGGCGCGCGGGTGCGGATGCGTTCCGGACGATGGCCCCAGCGGCTGCGCGACATGGAGTCGCGACTCGAACAGCTGTGCCGCGACCGCGACCAGGCGGTGAGCGAGGAGCACTACGAGCGCGCGTCGGCGTTGCGCGACGAGATCCACGATCTGCGCAGCCGAATCGAGGAGCTGCGCAAGGAGGAGCGGCCTCCCGAGTCCCCCGACGTCACGGCCACCGACATCGCCGAGGTGGTCTCGCGGAGCACCGGCATTCCCGTGGCGCAGTTGACGCAGGAGGAACGCGAGCGGCTTCTAAACCTGGAGGAGCACCTGCACGGGCGGGTCGTGGGCCAGGACGAGGCGGTGGCCGCCGTGGCGGAGGCCGTGCGTCGGGCCAGGGCGGGCCTCGCCGAACCGGGCAGGCCGTCGGGGAGCTTCCTGTTCCTCGGGCCCACGGGGGTGGGCAAGACCGAACTCGCGCGGGCGCTGGCCGAAGCCCTGTTCGGCAGTGAGGACAGCATGATCCGGCTCGACATGTCCGAGTACGGCGAGCGGCACACCGTCAGCAGGCTCGTCGGCGCGCCTCCCGGATACGTCGGGTACGAGGACGCCGGTCAGCTCACCGAGGCCGTGCGGAGGCGCCCGTACTCGGTGGTGCTGCTCGACGAGATCGAAAAAGCCCACCCCGACGTGTTCAACATGCTGTTGCAGGTGCTGGAGGACGGCCGTCTCACCGACGGTCGGGGTCGCACGGTGAACTTCACCAACACGGTCCTCATCATGACCAGCAACATCGGGTCGGAACTCGTGCTGAGCGGTACCCAGGGCTCGCTCGGGTTCGCTCCCCAGGACGAGGGTGAGGCGGAGAACCCGCTCCGTGAGCGTCTGATGCGCAGACTGCGGGAGAACTTCCGGCCGGAGTTCCTCAACCGCATCGACGAGATCATCGTGTTCCGAAAGCTGTCGTCCGAACAGCTTCAGCAGGTCACCCGGCTGTTGCTGGAGGAGACCCGACGCAAGGCGCATGCCCAGGGCGTGGACGTCGAATTCTCGCCGGAGGCCGTGCGATGGCTGTCGGAGGTCGGTTACCAACCGGAGTACGGGGCCCGGCCGCTGCGCCGGACCATCCAGCGGGAGGTCGACAACGTGCTCTCGCGGATGCTGCTGAAGGGGGACCTCAACTCCGGTTCCCGAGTCGACGTGAGCGTGCGGGACGGCGCGTTGTCCTTCGACGTCGTCGCTCCCGTGGGGGCGTGAAGCCGGGCTCGTCACCCGGCGGACGCGCCCGCGAGGGCGGCGCGATCGCTACCCCGTCTCCTCGTCGTTGAGCGCCGCGGCGGGCACCACGCGTTCGTAGACCCGGAGGGTGTCGGTGGCGATACGGTCCCACGAGTACCGGCACCGGGCGCGATCGGAGCCCGCGATGCCGTAGGCGTCGCGCAGCGCGGCGTCGCCGAGCAGCCTGCGTACGGCCGCGGCCACCGCGTCGGGTCGCCTCGGCGGGACGTGCACGCCCGTCACCCCGTCCACCACGGTGTCGGTGAGCCCGCCGACCGCCGCGGCCACCACCGGCACGCCACACGCCATCGCCTCCAGCGGCACGATGCCGAACGGCTCGTACCACGGCGTGCACACCACCACGTCGGCGGAACGCAGCAGCGCGGGCACGTCGGCGCGGGCGATCCGCCCCGTCAACCGCACTCGGTCGGCCACTCCCAGGTCGGAGGCGAACCGCAGCAGCCGGCGGGCCTCCGGGTCCTCGGCCAACCTGTCCTCCGGGGGACCCCCGGCGATGATCAACTCCACCTCGGGCAGGGAACGCAGCGCCGCGATGGCGACGTCGAAGCCCTTGCGCGGCACCAGCCTGCCCATCGAGACGATGCGGTACCGGTGGTTGCGGGGCTCCTTGGGGCCGGAGGGGGTGAACCTCTCCAGATCCACCCCACAGGGCACTATCGACATGCGGGACCTCGGCAGCCCCATCCGCACCAGTTCGAACACCTCGTCCGAGCACGTCGCCGCCACGCGAGCCGCGTGCTTGCCGATGAGCCGCTCCAACCCGATCCGTTCGGCGGGACTCGTGTCGTTCGCCCCTTGGTGTCGGCGCTTGACCACACCGAGGGCGTGGAACGTCTGGACCACGGGCACGCCCAGCGAACGCGTCGCCATCAACGACGCCAGCCCCGACATCCAGAAGTGCGCGTGGACGACGTCGGGGCGCTCCCTCTCCCAGCGGGAGCGCAGGAACCGGGTGAACTCGCCCATATGCGGCAGCAGCTCGTCCTTCGGCACGTGTCGGGCCGGGCCGGCGGGGACGTGGACCACGCGGTAGCCACCGGGTGCGGTGACCTCGTCGGGTTGGTCCTCGTCGGCCCGGCGGGTGTAGACGGTCACCTCGTGTCCCGCCCTGGTCAGGCCCGCGGACAGCTCGGCGACGTGCACGTTCTGTCCCCCGGCGTCGACCTCACCCAGTGCCGCCAGTGGGCTGGCGTGCTCGGAAACCATCGAGATCTTCATCGTGCCTCCTGCGAGGGGTTCAGGGCGCGAGCGATTCGAGCAGGACGTCCCAGCGGCGCAGGAACGCGTCGAGACCGAAGTGCGCCAGGGCGTACTCGCGTGCCGACTTGCCCATGCGCGTGGCCAGTTCCGGGTCGGCGCAGAGGGTCGACACCGCCGAGGTGAGGTCGGCGACGTTCGTGGACACGACTCCCGCGTCGGGGGGAACCGCCGTGGCGGCCTCGGTCGACGCCAGGACGACCACGGGCATGCCGAGCTGCATGGCCTCCAGCAGGGACAGCCCCAGGGAGGTCCATCGCGCGGTGTGCACGTAGACGCGCCGGCGGGCCATCTCGGTGTGCAGGGTGTCGTGGGGGAGGTCGCCGACCGGGGTGACGCCGTCGACGGCGACGTGCTCCACCCCCATCCCGTAGAGGTCGATCGGTGCGACGCGGGCGAACACGGGAAGCAGGTCGGTGCCCACCACGCGGCCTCGTCGTACCGGCTCGTTGACGAGCACGGCGGCGCGGGGAAGTTCACCGGTGTAGCGATGACCGGGGTCGACGATGCCGTGGTCGATCACCACGGTCGGGGCGACCCCGTTGTCCCACATCAGCTCGTTGTAGTGGGTGACGTGCACGACGACGATGTCGTCTCGGTCGGCCAGGTGGTGGCGAGAGGTGGCCGCGGAGCCTCGCGGGGCGTTGTGCTCGACGTAGACGGCGGGGACGTCCACTCCCGGTGTCCGTCCCAGCCACCGGCGGGTCAGCTCGATCTCTTCGGGGCGTTGCAGCACCACGACGTCGACGTCGTGCTCGCGTAGCTCGGTGGGGCTCACCTCCACCGCCGAGGCGGGCCAGGCCCGCCCGCAGCGGCCCCGGCCCCACGGTCCGCGATCGTCCACAGTAGGCAGTAAATAGGTGTGCTTTCCTTTGACGAACGCGGTTGTCCACGAGCCGTGGACATGCCACACCAGCACTTCCATGTCACCGAAGTTGCCCGGCCGGCTGCTGGGCTAAACCGTTCGTAACGCGGCCGGTCGTGGTTCGGTGACCCTGTGTGGAGGAGGTTTTCGCCGCTCGTCACGTGGCGTGTCCGGTCGCCGCTCCGCCACGGGACGGCAGCACACTGATCACCAGGCCCAGCAGTGAGGTCACGCCGTACAGCCAGACGTTCGCCCCGTGGACGTTCGCGAGGTTTCCCAGCGGTGACACGGTCACGGCCAGGATGCTGTAGGCGAAAAGTCCGGCGAACGCGAAGAAACTCAGCCAACCGAACGCGCGTACGGTCCCTTCGGTGTGCGTCGCCGCCAACCCCAGCGCACCCACGCCCGTGTGGCCGATGTTGAGCAGCCCGCTGGCTCCGAACACCCACACGGTGCGGGAGGGGTCGTACCCCATGTCGGAGCCCACCAACGCGAACCCGGAGATGCCCAGCACCAGGTAGGCCAGGCCGATGACGAACACCGTCGCGCGCAGTGTCGCCGCCGGCCGGCGCGGTCTCGCCGAAGGTTTCATCTCCTGCCCCTCTCGACGTCGCGGACGGTCGCCGCCGCGGGAGGCGGTCGCGCCGCTACCGGGCGATACGGTGGGCGGCCTGCTTCGCGAAGTCGATGTGCACTACTCGGTCCACGTCTCGTTGCGGGTCGAAGTCGTAGCGCCACGCCGACAGAAAGTCGGTGACCGTGCCCAGTACGCGCCATCCGAGGGACTGCTGGCTCGGCACCCCACCGGCGATCGTCGTCGTGGACACCTCGGCGCGAAGCGTGCCGAACGTGACGGACAACCGGCAGGTCAGCACCGCTCCGGGCACGGAGGCGTGGACGAGGCTCGCGCATGCCTCGTCCACCGCGAGGACGATGTCGGTGACCTCGTCGGGGGCGAATCCCTCGCGTTCGGCCACTCCCTGGGCCATCATGCGGACTGTCGCCAGATGTCGAGGATCGGCGGGAACGCGCAGCTCCATCGGCCCTCGGCATCCGGGGCCGAACCAGTCCACCAGCTCACGTCTTCCCATGATGTCGCCGGGATACCCACCGAGCGGATGTCCACACTCACCCGAGTGGGAGCACGGTCGTTCCCCCGTTCGCGGCTTTTTCCGGGAGCGGCCGGGAGGTTTGTGCCAGCTCCCTCCGGGGCACACGGTGACCACCGTCGGGCGGTCACGGGTGCGTGAGTGCCACGTGTACACGACGAATGGGAGGAAACCGTGGTGTACGACGAACAGCGTGACGCCGTGGGCCAGCGCTCGGTGGCACAGCTCGTCAACGATCTTTCCTCACAGGTGAGCAGACTCGTCCGTGACGAGATCAAGCTTGCCAAGGCCGAGATGCAGGTGAAGGGCAAGCGGCTCGGCATCGGCGCGGGGATGGCCGGTGCGGGCGGGATGCTGGCCTTCTTCGGTCTGGCGGTACTCGTCGCGGCCGCCGTGTTGGCACTCGCGCTCGTCCTGCCCGCGTGGGCCGCGGCCCTGGTGGTCGGCGGAGCGTTGCTGTTGCTGGCCGGAATGCTCGCCCTCGTCGGCGGCAAGCAGGTCCGGAAGGCGACGCCCCCCATGCCGAGGGAGTCCATCGAGAGCGTGCGCAGGGACATCGACGTCGTGAGGGAGAGGATGCGGCAATGACCTCGTCGACCTCGTCGTCGAGCCCGCCCGACGACGAGTTCCCGCAGACGGTGGAACAGGCGCGCGTGGACATCGAACTCACGCGGCAAGAGCTGGGGGAGACCCTGCGGGAACTCATGACCCGGCTCAACGTGGGGGAGCGCGCCAAGGAGCGGTTCCACGACCGTTCGCAGGTCGTGCTGCGCACCCTGCGCGCCAACCCCGTCGCCGTGGCGGCGGGCGGCGCGGCCCTCTCGGCCCTCTTCGGCGGTCTGCTGACGTGGAGGCTGAAGCGATGAAGGCGTTGTACCGGCCGCTCAGCTTGCTGTGCAGCGTGGGGGGCGGGCTGTTGGCGAGCACGATGCTCAAGAAGTTCTGGCGGCGCGTGACCGGGGGCTCCAAGGCGCCCAAGGCCACCGATCGCACGTTTCCGGCATGGCAGGTCGTGGCGGCCGCCGCGGCGCAGGGAGCCGTCGTGGGAGCCGTGAAGGCGGCGGTGGACCGGGCCGGTGCGGTGGGGTACGAGAAGGTGACCGGTGCCTGGCCGGGGAATGAGTGAGTCCATGTTCCTGGTGCGACCGCCGGGGGTCTACCGCCCGCAGGACGACACCGATCTGCTGGCCGAGGCTCTCACCACGGTGACGTTGCCGCCCGGCGCGAGGGTGCTGGACGTCGGTACGGGCACGGGAGTGCTGGCCGTCGCCGCAGCGCGAGTGGGGGCGGCCGAGGTCGTCGCGCTCGACGTGTCGCGGCGGGCCCTCGCGGCGGCGTGGCTCAACGCGCGGTTGCGCCGCCTTCCCGTGCGGGTGTGCCGGGCCGATGTCTCGTCGGCCCCGCCACCGGGGCCGTTCGACCTCGTGCTCGCCAACCCGCCGTACGTGCCGTGGCCGGGTGGCGGGCGGACGTTACCCCGCTGGGACGCCGGACACGACGGCCGCGCGGTCATCGATCCGCTCTGCGCGGCGGTCCCCGACCTGTTGTCCGCGTGGGGTTGTCTGCTGCTGGTGCAGTCGTCACTGGCCGGTGTCGACGAGACGCTGGCGGCCCTGGCCGAGGGCGGCCTGAAGACGTCGATCGTCGCCCGTCGCCCGGTGCCGTTCGGCCCCGTGCTGCGGAGCCGAGCGCGGTATCTGGAACGGCGTGGGCTGATCGCCGATGGACAACGCGAGGAGGAGTTGGTGGTCATCCGTGCCGACCGAACCGAACGGGCCGACTGAGCGCGTCCCGAGGACCCCGAGAAGTTCCCGTCTCCGCCGGGTCACCGTGGTGCCCGGTGGTCCCGTCCTGGTGGAGGGCCCCGTCGAAGTGCGGCTCGCCGACGGCACCACCGTGGTGTCGGACCGGTTCCAGGTCGCCGTGTGCGCGTGCCGCCGCAGCGGGAGCTATCCGTTCTGCGACGCCAGCCATCGCCGTAAGCGGCGCTGATCGGCGGCCCCCGACGCCCGTCCCGCGTACGGCGGTTCAGTCGTCGGGCAGCGGAAACCGCAACGCGCTGCGTCCTTCGCGCCAGTGCGACAGCGTGTGGTCGGCGAGGTGGGATTCGAGCAGTTCGGTCGCCTGCACGCCGAAGACGACGTCGGCGGCCAGGTCGGGCTCGCGTGCCAGGAGGTCGCCGATCACCTCGTGCCGCATCACCTGCTCGTGCACCGCGTCGGCCTCGACGTGTTCGCTGAAGAAGAACCGGCAGGCCTCGTCGGCGCCCAGCCGATCGAGGGCCTGCACCATGCGGCGGGCACTCGGCGCCGTGCTGATCTCGGCCGCGGCGAAGTGCCCCACGAGCGCGCCGCGCAGCGAGCGGTGGAGGCCGAACATCGACATCAGGTTCACCGTGGCGAACGCCTGGGCCGGAACGTGTTCGACGTAGCCGAGGTAGTCGGAACGCAGCCCCGCAGCCTCCATCAGGTCGGCGTAGAGCCGGGAGTGCATACGTTCGTACCGGCCGCCACCGAACTCGTCGAACTCCACGGCGACCAGCGCCGCCTTGGCCTGACCGCGTAGCCGGGGGATGACCCACGCGTGCGGGTCGGCCTCCTTGAGGTGGTAGATCGAGCGCATCGCGAGGTACTCGCGCATCTGCGTCCAGGAGCCCTCGTCCCGCAGCCAGTGGCTCAGCCCCGTGCCGTGGACGGGTTCCACGAGGAGCTCGTCGAGCGTGGCCGGGACGTCGCGGTCGCGCCCTCTGCCGGGGACGTCGGCGCGCAGGGCGGCGAGGAACCGGCGTTCGAGCGCCGTGCGCAGGCGCAGCAGGTCGGGGTCCCACTCCCACTCGGGGGAGACGTCGGCGAAGCCGCGGTAGTGCAGCTCGTAGCACGTCTGCAGGGCCAGGTGCAGGTCGTCCCCGTACGGGTCGGCGGCGCCGACGTTCGTGGGCAGGTGATGTCGACCGCCGGGTTCCTCCCGCAGGGTCGCCACCACGGCCGCCGACAACGGCCCTCGGGGCAGCGGCAACGACGCCGTCGGCGCCGGTTCGGGTGCGGAGGTCCCCGTTCGCGCGCTCACACTGGTACTCACACGGGCGGGTTACCCGAGCGGGCCTCGGGATACACCGTGTCGAGGCCGTGGCGAACCGCGGGGCGGGAGCGTGGTGTCACCGTGTCATCGCCGTGGCCAGCTTTCCGGCCTCACCAGCAGGCGATCCACCACCACGGCGTGCACTCCTCTTCCTCTTCTTCCTCCTCGTCCTCCTCGGGAGGCGTGGTGGTCGGCGGAGCGCTCGGCGTCGTCGGGTGCGGCGGCTCGGGAGTGTCCGAGGGGGCGGGCGGGGTGGGGGTGTCGGAGTCCTCGTGATCCTCGTCGGGAGGAGGAGGTACGTCGGTGTCGCCGCCGTCGTCGTCCGAGGGGGCCTCGGGCGAGTCGTCGACGCCGCCGGGCTCGGGGGCGTCCCACGGAGCGTCCGGTGCCGTGTCCCCGTCCTCGGACAGTCCGGTGACCTCGGTGACGACCACCTGGCCGTCTCCCGACGTGGTGGGGACGGTCCTGACCGTGGTGGGGTAGAGCTCGGTGCGGTCGGGGTCGATGACCACGATGCGTTCACCCTGGTCGTCCGCGTGCTGAGTGACGTCGTCGGGTGCGAGGTTCACCGCGACGGCCGCGACGACGCAACCCACGACCACGGCCCCCATCACCGCGAGTACGCGCATCCGCGACCGCGGTCCCGGCGGAGTCCGATCGTTCCAGTCGTCGTCGGAGAGCCGGGCCACCGACACATCGTTGTCCACGTCTGAGCCCTTCAAGACCGGGAACAGCCGAGTTGAGCTGTCTCACAGTAGATCATCACGGGCTGTCGTCACAGACAGGGATTGTGACGGAATGTGTGTGCGGTGTGGCACAATGGCGTGTTTCCCGAAGTGTTGATCACAGAACGCGACAACGCTGATCACGGACCGCGTTGGTGGGGTCGTGTGTCCGTCCACAGTATCCCCGGCTCCGCCGGAGGCCGCGTCTCGGCGGAGTCGGACCGAGGTCGGCGCCGTGACGGTCGCTCGGGAACAGGGGAGCGTCGCCGCCCAGTGTCGGAGCAGCATCGTCCGAGATGGACTCCGGTGTGAGTCGTCCCCGGAGCGCAGAGTCGATCCTTTCGTCCTTCTCACAGTCATTCCTGGGGAATCAGTCCGTCCATACTGGAAAACTCCGGGATGGGTGGTGAGCCCGGTGAGGAGCGCTCCGGGAGCCGGCCGCGAGGAGTCACCCCGCGCGGTTTCGCGATGTCGGTCCACGGGTAGCCGCGCCGTGGAGGTGAGCGTGATGGCAACGACCGTGGCACGGTTGCGCGCGGCGTTATCCGAGGCGGACTTTCCCGCCGATCGCGAGGAGTTGGTGCGGTGCGCCGAACGGCTCGACGCCGACGCCGCCACCCTGCGCGAGCTGAAGGGGATTCCGCCCGAGACCTACGCCAACCTCGCCGAGGTGGAGCGAGCGGTCTCGTTCGCGTCCCCGGAATACGACCGCGAGCGCGCCGAACGCCGCCGCGCGCACGACAAACCGGGATTGTCCGAGCGGGCCAAGGACGTCGAGGAGCATCCGATCGTCGAGGAACTCGGTGAGAACCGGGGCAGTTGAGTCGTTTGTCCGAGTTTTCCGCTGGGTAGCTGTACTGCGCGACCGTCTCGACGAGAGAGTAAGGCGATCATGGATTTTCCCGGTAGCGGCGAGGTGGAGAACTCGCCGGCACGGCTCGCCGCACGCGCGGAGGATGCGGTCAGGGCGCTGTCACTTCGGACCTCGGGCCCGGTGGACGGTGACATCCTCGCGAGTCCCGGCGAGCTGCACGAGGTGCTCGGATCGCTGAAGTTGCTCGTCGACAACCTGGCGCGGTGCCTGCCCGAGATGGCCACGTGGCTCGAACAGTGCCTGTGGTGCGGGCGGGTCGGCGGCCGCGACCCCAGGGCCTACGGCGAGGTGGCCGAGTCGATCTTCGAGGTCGCCTCGGCGTTGGCGAGGGCTCACCGGATGAGCACGGCGTTGAGCCGGGACATCCAGGCCGCCCAGGCGGCCAGCAGCGACCTCGTCGTGAGCGAGTGACGGGTCGCGTGCCCGGCGGATGCGGTCGTCCGCCGCGGTCCGGGTCACGACGTGGGGGTCGGTCTTCCGGCCGTGGGTTCCTCGTCGGCCCGTCGGGGCCGCGGCGACTGGAGTTCGTTCGCCTCCCGTTGCTGCTCGATCGCCTCCACGAGTTCGCTCTGGCTCATGTGCGCCACGAACGGGATGCCCTCCCGGTGCGCGGTCTCGGCCAGTTCTCCCAACGTCTTGTCGTGCAGGTCCTGCTCGTCCGGCATTGTCGTCCTCCGTGTCTGATGATTTCCGCTTCCGGGTAACCCACACGGTGGAGCGTTAACCCGTCGGACGCTGCTGGAGGCGTCACATGTCGTCAACGTTCAAGCTCGGCACCATCGCGGGTATCCGGATAGGCGCTCACTGGAGCGTGCTCGGCATCCTCCTCATCCTCGTGGTCGGGCTCGGCTTCCGGAGCTGGCCCGTGCTCCTGCCCGGTTACTCCGGCGGCGCCTACGTCGCCGCGGCGCTCGTGGCGGCCCTGTTTTTCCTGGCCTCGCTGCTCGCGCACGAACTCGCGCACGCCGTGGTCGCGCGGCGGCAGGGCATCGAGGTGCGGGACATCACCCTGTGGCTGCTCGGCGGTCTCGCCGCGTTGCGCAACGAGGCGCGCACTCCCGCGGCCGACCTGCGGGTCGCGGTCGCGGGTCCGTTGGCCAGCGTGGTCGCCGGTGCCCTGTTCGGCGCGCTCGCGTGGCTGCTCGTCGCGGTGGACGCTCCGACGCTCGTGGTGATGGTGGCGGTCTATCTCGCGGTGTTGAACGCGGTGCTGGCCGTGTTCAACCTCGTGCCCGCCGCGCCACTGGACGGCGGGCGCATCCTCCGGGCCGCGCTGTGGGCGTGGAAGGGCGACCGCGAGCGCGCGGCCGTCTGGAGTGCTCGCGCGGGCCGGGGTTTCGGCATCGCGTTGATCCTGTTGGGCGCGTGGCAACTGCTGTTCGCGGGCAGCGGCAGCGGGCTGTGGTGGATGGTGATCGGGCTGTTCATCGTCACCGTCGCGGGCGCCGAGGAACGGCAGGCACGACTGGGCGGCAGTCTCGGGGACGTCCGGGTGGCCGAGGTGATGACTCCCGAGCCCGACACCACCGACGCGGCCCTGTCGGTTCACGACTTCCTGCACGACGTGGCGCTCACGCGGCGGCACTCCGCGTTCCCGGTGGTCGACTCGGCGGGGCACGTGCAGGGGCTGGTCACGTTGAACCGGCTGCGGTCCGTGCCGGTCGACGAACGCGACACCACCAGTGTGCGTGCGATCGCGTGTCCGATGGAGGACGTTCCGAAGGCCACGCCCGACGAACCGCTGAGCCGGTTGCTGCCCGAACTCCGGGACGCGCCGGACGGCCGGGCGCTCGTGTTCGAGGCCGAGCGGCTGGTCGGCATCGTCACCCCCACCGACGTCAGCCGAGCCGTGACGGTGCGCGGGCTCGTCGCCGACGAGGTCGCCGTGCGGCCCGGTACGGCGGGGTGACCCGGACGTTCACGCCCGTTTGCCGACCCCCGTGGCCAGCTCGCCGAGCCTGCCTCCCCTGACGGAGGAAGCCAGGGGCGGGGTCCGGCCTCCGGCGTGCTCCCGCAGTCCGGCGAGCCACTCGGTGATGGCCTCGGTCGCCGAGTGCCGAGGTCGCCAGCCGAGTTCCGTGCGGGCTCGCGTGGTGTCCATCAGCGGCAGCCGCACCAACGCGTCGAACAACTGTGGTGAGGCGGGCACGAGCCGAAGCGTCCACGCCGCCGCCAGGGCCGCGCGCAGCAGCCACGTCGGCGTCGGCACCGGGCGCGCATCCAGCAGCCGGGCGAGCAGCGCTCCGTCGACGACCTCGTCGGCGGCCACGTTGAACGCTCCCCGCACGTCACGGGTCACGGCCGACCGGAACGCCTCGCCGACGTCGGAGGCATGCACGACCTGCATGCGCAACGACGGCGAGTTCGGCACCACCGGGAGGACACCCGGCCGCAGGAGACTCGTGGGCACGAACGGGCCCAGGAACAGTCTCCGTTGTTCGGAGGCCGCTTCCCGTTGGAAGACGAATCCCGGTCGAATGCGCACCACGCGAATGGCCTCGTGTTCGGCCTCGAACGCGTCGAGCACCCGTTCGAGATAGGCCTTCTCACGGGTGTACGCCGCTGCCGGCCAGCCGTGCGTGGGCCAGTCCTCGGCCACGCGGCGATCCTTGGGGCCGGGGGAGTAGGCCCCCACCGACGACGAGTACACGAGCGCGGGCACCGCACAGCGAGCGACGGCCTCGAACACGCGCAGGCTGCCCAGGACGTTCGTCCGCCACGTCGTCACCGGGTCGCGGGTCGGTTGGAACAGCCACGCGAGGTGGACGACGGCGTCGGCGTCGGCGAACACCGAGTCGAGCGCGTCGTCCTCCGCCTTGCTCAGGTCCATCTGCCGGACGGTCGTCTTCGGGGACGACCACCGGGGCGTGCGGCGGGCGAGGCCGACGATCGACTCGACCGTCGGATCGTCGGCGAGCGCACGGACCACGCTGGTGCCGAGGTTGCCGGTCGCGCCGGTCACAACGACACGCATGTCGACTACCGCGTGGTCTCGGTCCGGTCCCGGACCAGCGCCGAGAGCCGGTCGAGGGCCTGCTCGATCCTGCTGTCCACGGAGGCGGTGTGCTCACCGCCCAGCGTCTCCGGTGCCCCGCCCTCGAACTTCACGTGCAACGTGGCGAGGGTGTTGGAGCCGCCGTTGGTGTGCGGCTCGATCTGGAGCCAGCCTTCGTATCCGGTGTCCGTGCCGCCCCACCGCAGGCGCATCCGATCCCGGTCGGTGTCGACGTAGCCCGTCTCGTCGTGGACGTCGCTGCCGCTGGCCACCCGCGCGTGCAGGGTGCCCTCGCCCTCCGGCTCCACCTCCACGCCCTCGGGCGTCCAGCTGTCCAGGGACGTCATCGACGAGGCGATGTCGAAGACGGTGCGGGGGTCGGCGTCGATGACTCGGGTGTGCTCGAAATCGGTCATGTGCCTGGCATACCCGTGCCGGACGAAGCTATACCGGTGGTGCGGAGGTGGCGTCGTCGTCAGGTCATGCCCCGCAGCACCAGGGACGGTGGGCGCGTGCCCCGGATGCTGGCCACCATGTCCACCACCTGCCGGGTGCGGCGCACCTCGTGCGCGCGGAACACCGCCGCGCCCTCCCAGGCCGCCACGGCCGTCGCCGCGAGCGTGCCGTCGACGCGGTCGTGGAGCTCGGCGCCGAGGGTCTCCCCGATGAAGTCCTTGTTCGACAGCGCGAGCAGCACCGGCCACGGGGTGGAGGTGAGTTCCCGGAGCCTGCGCAGCAGTTCGAGGCCGTGCCAGGTGTTCTTGCCGAAGTCGTGGGTCGGGTCGATGAGGATGCCTCCCCTGGGCACGCCGAGTGCGGCCACGTGTTCGGCGCGTTTGGTGACCTCTTCGGCCACGGCGGCCACCACGTCGTCGTACTCGACGCGGTGCGGCAGGGTCCGGGGAGCGGCGCCCCCGGTGTGGGAGCACACGTAACCCGCGCCGAACTCGGCGGC
This sequence comes from Saccharomonospora glauca K62, assembly GCF_000243395.2. Taxonomy (NCBI): domain Bacteria; kingdom Bacillati; phylum Actinomycetota; class Actinomycetes; order Pseudonocardiales; family Pseudonocardiaceae; genus Saccharomonospora; species Saccharomonospora glauca. The sequence goes on from NZ_CM001484.1 coordinate 1,250,412, forward strand.
CACCTCGGCCAGTGCGGGGTCGGCCGCCTGCCACGTGTCGTTGAGGAGGTCGGCGCCCGCCTCGCACACCCGCCTGCCGACCTCCGCGCGCCAGGTGTCCACGCTGATGAGCAGGTCGGGATGGCGGTCTCGGACCGCGGCCACCACGGGCACCACCCGGCGGATCTCCTCGGTCACGGACACGTCGGCGCCCGGTCCGGCCTTCACCCCGCCGATGTCGACGATGTCGGCTCCCTCCGCGACGGCGGCGTCCACGGCGCGCACCGCCGAGTCGAGGGCGTAGGTGGCTCCTCGGTCGTAGAACGAGTCGGGAGTCCGGTTGACGATGGCCATGACGAGAGCCCGGTTGCGCTCCACCACGCGGCCACGGCAATGCAGGGTCACCACGAGCACGACCCTAGCCGCGGTCCGCGGTCGAGGTGGCGCGGCGTCAGATCCAGCCTTCCTCCCAGGCCCGGCGGGCGGCTTCGTATCGGGTGGACACGCCGAGTTTGCTCATGGCCGACGACAGGTAGTTGCGGACCGTGCCGGGGGCGAGGTGCGCCCGTTCGGCGATGGCCCCCACCGTGCTCCCCGTGTGCGCGTACCGCAGCAGCTCCAGCTCCCGTTCGGTGAGCGGGCAGCTCGACGCCGTCAGGGCGGACGCGGCGATCTCCGGATCCACGTACCGTCTGCCGGCGTGGACGTCCCGCAGGATCTCCGCGAGGCGACTCGCGGCCGTGGTCTTGGGCACGAACCCGCGCACCCCACTGGCCAGCGCGCGTTTCAACACTCCGGGGCGGGCGTGCCGGGTGACGATCACGATGGGGATGTCGAGTTCGGCGCGGACGCGGCTCGCCGCGTCGAGCCCGTCGGAGCGCGGCATCTCCAGGTCGAACACCGCCAGGTCGGGCCGGGTGCGCAGCACGAGTTCGACGGCCGTGTCGCCGTCCCCGGCCTGGCCCACGACCTCGATGTCGTCCTCCAGGTCGAGCAGTGTGGCCAACGCGCCGCGAATCAGGTCCTCGTCGTCGGCGAGTACGATGCGGATCAGTTGCCTCACCTCCGCACGGGCGCGTGACCGCCCAGTTCGAACAGCGTCTCGGCACCATCCTCGATCACGCGGCTTTCCACGTCACCGTCGAGAGCGGCGAATCGTTCGCGAAGCCCGGCGATACCGCTGCCGGGCTGGGAGTTCCGGGGGAGCACCCCGTCGTTGACCAGGCGGACACGGGCCGTGGCGTGATCCGACTCCAACGTCAGCTCGCAGCGAGTGGCCTGGCTGTGCCGGAGGATGTTCGTGGTGCCCTCCCGGATCAACGCGCCGAACAACGCCTGGAGCGGGGGCGGCACGTCCCGCACGTCGCCGTGTACCCGCGTGTCGATGCCCGCGGCACCGAGGATGTCCACGGCGTTGCCGATCTCCCGGCGCAGGTCGGTGCCCCGGTAACCGTGCACGACCCGGCGGGTGTCCTTCAACGCCGTGCGAGCGAGTTCGGTGAGCTCCGCGGCGTGGGCCCTGGCGGCCTCGTCGTCCCGTCCGATGAGACGTTCGGTCAGCTCACCCTTGAGCATGATCGCTTGGAGGTGGTGTCCCTGGATGTCGTGCAGGTCCGCGGCGAACCGCAGGCGTTCCTTGGCCACGGCGAGTTCCTCGGCGACCGCACGGGACTCGTCGATCCGCACGACCATGTCCCAAAACCACACCTGGGTGACGTCGAGGGCGGCGAAGCACAGGACGAAGGCGGCGGCCATCGCCGCCAGGAACCACGGGAACCAGCTGTCCGATGCCGCTTCGCGATAGGGCCACGCCAGCAGACAGGCCCCCGCCGCCATGAGCGCCATGAAGAAGCTCGTCGAGCGACGTCGGCCCTTGACCGTGTCGAGCACCACGCCCCCGGCGAGCAGTCCGGGAAGGAACGCCCACGAGATGGGGTTGGGCACGACGGCGACGGCGTAGCCCCAGGCGGCCGCGGCGGACGCGAAGGTCACGGCGTGCTCGACGCTGGGGCCGGACGGAGGGGGGTCGCGCCGCAACCCGCGGTTGACGAACCGCGCGCGCTGCACGATCGTCAGGACCGTCACCAGGGCCGTGACCACGAGCAGGGTGGGGGACACGGTGCCGCCGATCGCGAGCTGCAGTCCCGGAATCACGGCGAGATAACTCAGCAGGACCAACGACCACCACGTGTACTTGCGCAGTCGCCGCATTCCCGTGCCGATGCCGGAATCCTCGCCACTCACGTCACGGAGCATAACCCGCTCCCGCGCCGATGACAGATGTCATGTCGAGGCCGGGAAATTCGCATGTGGACCGTTGACACCCGGCTCCACCGGGGCGGTTCGGAAGGTGTGAGGGCCGGCGACATGAGCGAGACAGTGGGGGCGGCACGGGACCCGCGCGGTGCCCACGGCGATTTCGTTGCCGGGCACGAACGGAGCGGGCGAGATGACGATGGGCACGCTGGAGAGGCATCGGCCTCCCCGGCGGGCACGGTGTGCGTGCTCGGCCGTGAGCCGTTCCGGGACGCGTGTTCGTGCACCGCCGCTGCGGGATCATGCTGCGGTCCGGAGGGTTCGCGGGCGATCTCACCGCGCGGGAGACGGCGAGGATGTGGAATCGGGTGATCGCTCGGAAATCCACTGTGGACGCCTCGCGCGAACGACGGGGCTCGCCCCTCGTGCCGGTGTGCGGGTGAAGCAGCTCTCGGGAGGGGAGAAGCACGGGCCGGACCCGGTGCTCGCCACTCTCGGCGGCCCGGAGGTGCTGTTCCTCGACGAACCGACCACGGGGCTCGATCCGGAGTCGCGGCAAGCCACGTGGGAGTTGGTGGGGAGCTGCTCGCCGGTGGCGCCACGATCGTGCTGACCTCGCACTACCTGGAGGAGGCCGAGTGGCTTGCACACCGGTTGGCGATCATGCACCAGGGCGAGGGCGACGCCCGGCAAGCTCGCGCCGCTCGTGGCGGTGATCGGGTTCGGTACGGCGACCACCGGGGTCGCGTCGTGGGGGAGCCGGCCCGGACCGTGGTTATCGCCGGTGCTCTTCGGCCTCGTCGGCACCGCCGTCCGGGCGGCGCCGGACCCGGCCGAGGGCTTGATCCCGGTGCGGTCGCCCTCGGCGGTCCGGTCGTCCGGGCGGTCCTCGGGTGGCCGCGGCGAAGCGGTACTTCCGTCGGGAACCGCGTCACTGACCCCCGTCCCGGCTCGTGGACGGACGACCACCACCACGCCGACCGCGGTTTCCTCCGCCGGTCAGGCCGAGGTCTTGCGCGCCACCCCCGCCACCGCACGCGACCGAGCGGGGTCACCGACGAACGGCGCGTCGGGGCGCCACTCCGGCACCCACACCAGGCCGGGTTCGAGCAGTTCGAAGTCGCCGAAGAACTCCGCGATCTGCTCGCGGTTGCGAAGGCCGCTGCTGCCCGGCACCGCCACCTTGGAGCGGTAGTCGTCGCTGATCTTGCCGAACGCCTCCTTCGCCTGTTCGTCCCCGCTGTCGAGGCAGGCGTGGGAGAGCACCAGCAGGCTGCCGGGGGCGAGCTGGTCCCGGTAGTACGCCAGCACCTTCTCGGGTTCCTGTTCCGCGGGCAGCAGGTGCAGCAGCGCCACCGTCAGCAGGCAGATCGGTTTCTCGGGGTCGATGCCCTCGGCCAGCACCCGCTCCCACAGCTTCGGCCCGTCGAAGAAATCACCGGCCAGCGCGCGGTGCCGGGCCGGGTCGGCGGTGTCCTCCAGCAGGATCTGGGCGTGGGCGTGGGCCACCGGCTCGTTGTCGATGTAGACGACACGGCATTCGCCGGGCGCCACTTCGTCGGCGATCTCGTGCACGTTGCCCTGGGTGGGCAAACCACTGCCGATGTCGACGAACTGGCGGATGCCGCTGGACGCCGCGAACCGCACGGCACGGCCGAGGAAGGCCCGGTTCGCCCGAGCCGCCTCCCGGATCTCCGGGGCGCGGGCGAGCTGCTTCTCGGCAAACTCACGGTCGATGGCGTAGTTGTTGGACCCGCCGAGCCAGTAGTCGTAGACCCGGCCGGAGGAAGGGCGGCTCAGGTCGAGGTCGAGGATTCTGCGATCGGACACACGGCGAGCGTAGCGAAAGGATCACCCGATCGTGCACCTCTGTCCGGAGGTGTCGAATACGGAAAAAGGGCCACCGGGAATGGTCCGGTGGCCCCTTCGCGAGTTCGACCTCACTCGTAGAGCGCGGCCCGGATCTTCTCGTCGTCGATGTTGCTCTTGTCGTACCAGTAGAAGTTGGTGTCGATCCGCTTCGGAAGTTCCTCACCCTGGATGGCCTTCATGGCCGAGGCCACGAGTTGTCGTCCCATGTCGAGGGGGTCCTGGGTGACCGCGCCGGTCATCTCCCCGCTGCGGATGGCATCGATCTGGGCCTGGCCCGAGTCGAACCCGACCACGGTGAGACCTTCCTTGCCGCTTTCGCGGACACCGTTGATCACACCGATCGCCGAGCCCTCGTTGGAGGCGTAGATGCCGTCGAGGTCCGGGTTCGCCGAGATGATCGACTTGGTGATGTTGGCCGATTCGAGCTGGTCACCGCCTCCGTACTGGGGGTCGAGCACGGTGATGCCCGGCGCGTTGGCCTCCATCCACTCGCGGAAGCCGTCGCGGCGGTCGATGCCCGAGCGGCTGGTCTGGTCGTGCACCACCATCGCGACCTTGCCCTTGCCGCCCAACTCCTCGGCCATGTGTTCGGCGGCCTCGGCGGCGGCGGCCTTGTTGTCGGTGGCCACGGTGGTCACCGGGATGTCGCTGTCCACGCCGGAGTCGAAGGCGATCACCGGGATTCCCCGGGCCTGCGCCTGCTCCAGAATCGGGGCGGCCGCCTTGCTGTCCAACGCCGCGAAACCGATCGCGTCGGGGCTCTTGGCGAGGTCGTTGGTGAGCATGTCGAGCTGTTCCTCGACGTCCTGCTCGGTCGCGGGGCCGACGAACGTCACGCGCGCCCCGAGCTCGGCCGCCTTCTCCTCGGCCCCTTGCTTCACCGCCTGCCAGAACTGGTGCTGGAAGCCCTTCGACACGATGGCGATGTAGGGCTGGTCGCCCCCGCCGCCGGAGCCCGAACCGCACGCGGTGAGCGTCAGTCCCAGCGTGGCCGCCGCGGCCAGCGCTGCGAGCCTGGTGAACCTCATGACCAGATCTCCTTTGTTCCGGTGGATGGGCGGTCAGGCCGAGGTCTCCCCCTTGCGCATCCGGTCGGCGTAGACGGCGACGAGGATGACGCAACCGAGGATGACGTTCTGCCATTCCTGCGGGATGGACATGATCTGAAGTCCGTTGTTGAGCACCGAGATGATCAGCGCGCCGATCAACGTTCCGAGGATCGAGCCCTTGCCGCCGGACAACGACGTCCCGCCGATGACGACGGCGGCGATGGCCTGCAGCTCGTACCCCATGCCGGTCGCGGGCTGGGCGGAACCGAGCCGTGCGGAGATCAGCACACCGGCCAAACCGGTGAACAGCCCCGCGAAGGCGTAGATGGCGATCTTCCAGCGGCGCACGTCGATCCCCGACAACGCCGTGGCCTCCTCGTTGCTGCCGATCGAGTACGTGTAGCGGCCGAGGACGCTACGGGTCAACAACACACCGGCGACGATCGCCACCACGATGAGGACGAGCACCGCGTTCGGGAAGTCGACGCCGGGAATCAGGTTGCCTCGGGAGATGTCCACGTAGCCGGGGACGTCGTTGAAGTAGATCGGCGCGCTGTCGGACAGCACCAGCGCGAGCCCCTCGGCCACCAGCATCATGGCGAGCGTGGCGATGAACGGTGGGATCTTGAGGAACGCGATGTTGAGTCCGTTCACCAGACCGACGAGTCCACCGAACAGCACCGCGCCCAGCACACCGAGCGGCAGCGGCAGCCCGAGGTGGACGAGGAACACGCCCGACATCACCGCGCACAACGCCATGCCCGTGCCGATGGACAGGTCGATACCACCCGTGATGATGACGAACGTGGTCCCGATGGCCAGCGTGCCGATCACGACGGTCGAGAACAGGATCGCGGTGAAGTTGTCGTACGTGAAGAAGTAGGGGCTCGCGATCGAGAAGAACACGTAGATCACGATGAGGCTGGCGAACGCGAGTAGTTGTTGCAGCCTGTTCCTCACCAGCTCCTTGACGCCGTTCGCGGAGCCACCGTCCGATGTGCTCGCCCGGTGCGGTTTGACCGTGGTCATCGCTGTCCCGCCTCTTTCTCGGCCTCGTCGCCGACCGCGTCCCCCTCGGGGCGCAGCGTGGCGTAGTGCATGATGTTTTCCTGGGTCGCCTCGTCCCCGTCGAGGACGCCGGTCAGTCGTCCCTCGCTCATCACCGCGACCCGGTGAGACATGCGGAGGATCTCGGGAAGTTCCGACGAGATCATGATGATCGACTTCCCCTCGGCGGCGAGGTCGTTCAACAACGTGTAGATCTCGTCCTTCGCGCCGACGTCGATGCCTCGGGTGGGCTCGTCGAAGATCAGCACGTCGCAGTCGGTGACCAGCCACTTCGCGATGACGACCTTCTGCTGGTTGCCGCCCGACAGGTACTTGGTGATCTGGTCGATCGACGGGGTCTTGATCCTCAGCAGCTCGACGTGGCGGCGCGCGGTCTCGCGGACCTCGCGGTCGCGCACGAAGCCGGACGCGGAGAACGACCGGCTCAGTGAGCTCAGCGCGATGTTCGCCTTCACGTCGTGGTCGAGCAGCAGCCCGAACCGTTTGCGGTCCTCGGACAGGTAGCCGATGCCGAGCCGGGCGGCGTCGGCGGGCCGTCGGATGCGGACGCGCCTGCCGTGCAGCGTCACGGTGCCCGACGTGATCGGGTCGGCGCCGACGAGCGCCCTCGCCACCTCGGTGCGGCCCGCTCCCATCAGGCCCGCGAACCCGAGGATCTCGCCGCGTCGCAGCTCGAAGCTCACGTCGCGCAGCAGCGTCTTGGTGGACAGGCCGCGGACCTGTAGGACGACCTCCCGGTCGGCGCGCACGTTCACCGGCTTGGCGTCCGTGTCGAGCGAGCGGCCCACCATTCGCGCGATGATCTCGGAGGTCGTCGTGGTGGCGGCGGCGACCGTGTCGATGTACGTGCCGTCGCGGATCACCGTGACGCGGTCGCAGATCCGCTTGATCTCCTCCATGCGGTGGGAGATGTAGACGGCACCGGTCCCCGGCCTCACGAACCGGCGGATCAACTCGTGCAGGGTGGCGACTTCCTTGTCGTTCAGGGCGGCCGTCGGTTCGTCCAGGATCAGGACCTTCGGGTCGTACGACAGGGCTTTGGCGATTTCCACCATTTGTGCCCTGGCCACCGTGAGGTCGCCGACGACGGCCCTCGGGTCCAGGGGCAGGTGCAGCCGGTCCAGCAGCTCGGCCGCCTCCCGGTTGAGTCTGCGCTCGTCGAGGAAAAAGCCCGCTCTGCGGGGTTCCCGGCCGATGAAGATGTTCTGGGCCACGGTCAGGTGTGGCACCAGGTTGAGTTCCTGGTGAATGATGCTGATGCCCGCTGCCGTCGCCTCGCGCGGGTTGGCGGCCCGGTAGGGGCGACCGTCGAGGAAGAATTCACCGGCGTCGGGTTTCTCGATGCCCGACAGCAGTTTCATCAACGTGGACTTGCCCGCGCCGTTCTCGCCGACGAGCGCCAGCACCTCGCCCGACCGCAGTTCGAGTCGCATGTCGTTCAGCGCCCGGACGCCGGGGAAGCTCTTGCTGACCCCCTCGACCCGCAACAACGTCGGATGCGGGACCTCGGCTTCCGAGGTGGCCGTATCGCTCATGCCTCACGCTCCTTTGCGTGCGGAACGGTCGAGTCGGTAGACGGTCCGCGCCGTTCGGCCGAGCACGGCGGCCCGTTCGTCCGGGCCGAGTTCGGCCACCAGTTCGGCCGTGACCTCCCACATCGGCCGGTAACCGCCGTGCGGCAGGGTCATCGGCCAGTCGCCTCCGTAGAGGAGGCGGTCGGGTCCGAAGGCCTCCAATGCCGTCTCCCATGCCGGACGCAGGGCGGCCACGGTCACCTCCCGGCCCGGAGCTTGCAGACCCGAGACCTTGGCCACGGTGTTGGGTCTTCGGGCCAGTTCGACGACGAGTCCCCGCCACCGCGCGAAGTCGGTGGCGTCGGCGGGCGGCTTACCGAGGTGGTCGAGCACGATGCGCAGCTCGGGCAGGGCGTCGGCCAGTTCCACGGTGGCACGCAGGTGCCGAGGCCAGGCGTCGGGGACGTCGAAGGGCAGTCCGCGGTCGGCCAGCTCCCTCAGCGAAGCCCGCACCGTCGGCAGGGACAGGAAGTCGTCCCGGGGGTCGTCGTGCACCAGGTGCCGCACTCCGGAGAACGCCGGATGCTCGCACAAGCGGTCGAGCTGTTTGCGGGCGCGACCCGGATCGTCCAGCTTCACCCAGCCCACCACACCGACGATCCACGGATGCGCGTCGGCTCGCGCGAGCATGAACTCGGTGTCCCGTTCGGAGTCCTCCGCCTGCACGAGTACCGCGTGGTCGATCCCGGCGGCGTCCAATTCGGCACGGGCCCGTTCCGCTGTCATGGTGGTGCGCAGGGGACTTCCCTCGGGAATCCAGTCGTAGGAACTGACGGAAAGATCCCAAAGGTGTAGATGCGCATCGACGGCGCGAATCCCCGAGAACCGGGACGGCGAAGACGACACTGTCATAGCCGGGTCAGTCCTTTGTCTCGCAGGGCGGCCCACAGTCCCTCGGGGACGGGAGCCGTCATGCGGTCGGCGTTGTCTCGAATCTGGTCGGGAGTGGCCGAGCCGGCCACGACTGTACGCACAGAAGGGTGGATGAGGGAATAGCGAAGCGCGGCGGTCGGGAGATCCACGCCGAATTCGGCGCACACCGCCGCGATGGCGCGGGCTCGCTCCAGCACCTCCGGCGGCACGGGGCCGTACTCGTAACGGCTGGTCTCGTCGGGACTGGAGCTGGTGAGCACGCCGGAGTTGAACACGGCGGCGCTCACCACGCCGATTCCTCGGGCGCGGCACTCCGGCAACACGGCCTCGGCCGCCGATTGGTCCAACAGGGTGAAGCGGCCCGCCACCATCAACAGGTCGGGCACGCCCGTGCGGGCCGAGGCCAGCAGCGCCGGGGTCGACTTCGAACCCACTCCCACGGCGGAGACCACGCCCTCGTCCCGCAGCGCGGCGAGCGCGTCGAGCCCGGACGTGAGAGCGGCGTCCAACGCGTCGGGAGCGCCCTCCTCGGGATCATGCAGGTACAGCACGTCCACGGAGTCGAGACCCAGTCGCCGCAGGGAGTCCTCCAGGGAACGACGTACGCCGTCGGCGGAGAAGTCCCACACCCGGCGGTGGTCCGCGGGGACGAGGAAGTGGTTCTCGATGTCGAGTGCCCCGGTGCCGGGTACGGGTTCCAGCAGCCTGCCGACCTTGGTGGAGACCACGAACTCGTCCCGCGGTTTGGTGGCGAGGAACGCGCCCAGCCTGCGTTCGGACAACCCGAGCCCGTAGTGCGGGGCGGTGTCGAAGTAGCGGACGCCGCACTCCCAGGCCGTCTCCAGGACGGCCCAGGCCTGCTCGTCGGTCATGCGCTCGTACAGGTTGCCGAGGTTGGCGGCTCCGAGCGACAGCGGTGGAAACTCCGGCGGCGTTCGCTTAGCCATGCGCGTACTCCCGCAGCGACTCCGGGAACATCTCGGTGCTCGCTCCGGGAGTCGTGGGAGCGACGTAACGGCCGTCGCGCACGACCACCGGGTCGACGAAGTGCTCGTGCAGGTGGTCGACGAACTCCACGACCCGGCCCTCGACGCTGCCGGAGACCGCCACGTAGTCGAACATCGCGAGGTGCTGGACGGCCTCGCACAGGCCCACCCCACCGGCGTGCGGGCACACGGGCACGCCGAACTTCGCCGCCAGCAGCAGGATCGCGATGTTCTCGTTCACGCCGGCCACGCGGGTGGCGTCGAGCTGCAGCACCCGGATCGCGTCGGCCTGGAGGTACTGCTTGAACAGCACGCGGTTGGCGATGTGTTCGCCGCCGGCCACGGGAATCGGTGCCACGGCCTTGGCGATCGCGGCGTGGGCGAGCAGGTCGTCCGGGCTGGTCGGCTCCTCGATCCACGCGATGTCGAACGGCTCCAGCGCCTTGATCCACCGCACCGCCTCGGCGACGTCCCAACGTTGGTTGGCGTCCACCGCGATGCGCACGTCCGGCCCGCACACCTCGCGGGCGATTCGCAACCGGCGGAGGTCGTCGTCGAGGTTCGCGCCGACCTTGAGCTTGATCTGGGTGAATCCGTCGGCGACCGCCCGGCGGCACAGTCGCCTCAGCTTGTCGTCGTCGTAGCCGAGCCAGCCGGGCGTGGTGGTGTAGGCCGGGTAACCGTGTTCGAGCAGGTCGCGTTCCCGCTCCGCGCGGCCCGGCTCGGCGGCCCGCAGGAGGGCGAGGGCCTCGTCGCGGGTGAGGGCGTCGGTGAGGTAGCGGAAGTCCACCAGGTCGACGAGTTCCTCGGGGCTCAGCGACGCGAGTAACCGCCACAGCGGTTTGCCCTCGCGCTTGGCTCTCAGGTCCCACAGCGCGTTGACCACCGCGCCGATGGCCATGTGCATGACCCCCTTCTCGGGACCGAGCCAGCGTAGTTGCGAGTCGTGCACGAGTTCCCGCCATACGCCGCCGAGGTCGGCGAGGGTGGCGTCGACGTCGCGGCCGACCAGGTGCGGCTCCAACGCCCGCACCGCCGCCACCTGGACGTCGTTGCCCCTGCCGATGGTGAACACGAAGCCGTGGCCCGACAGTCCGTCGTCGGCGTCGGTGACCACACGGACGTAGCTCGCCGAGTAGTCCGGGTCGGGGTTCATGGCGTCCGAACCGTCCAGGGTTCGGGACGTCGGGAAGCGCACGTCGTGGGTGTGCAAGGCCAGAATGCGCGCCACGGAAGCTACCGCCTTCGTTGTGGGGGTGACTGCGGCGAACGATAGACATCCGATGTATTGAGGGTCAAGACTTTCCTTCTTTGCGATCAACCGCCAATATGAAGGCTGTCCTGGAATGAAGCCGGAACAAAGACCCGATCATTGAGGAGTCGCACGTGAAGTTCGCCCGCCTCGGCCCCGTCGGCGCCGAGAGGCCCGTCGTGCTCGACGGTGACACCGCCCATGACCTCAGCGTCCTGACGTCCGACATCGACGGTGAGTTCCTCTCCTCGGGAGGCGTCGAGCGCGCCGCCGAGGCGCTGGCGGCGGGACGGCTGCCCGTGTTGGACGGGTATGCCGACGCCCGTGTCGGCTCGCCCATCGCCCGCCCCGGCGCCGTGATCTGTGTCGGGATGAACTACGCCGCCCACGCCGCCGAGTCCGGTTCCCCGCCCCCGGAGACCCCGATCCTCTTCCTCAAGACCCCCAACACCGTCGTCGGCCCCCACGACGAGGTGACGATCCCGCCGGGCAGCGAACGCACGGACTGGGAGGTCGAACTCGGCGTGGTGATCGGCAAACGAGCGTCCTATCTGGACTCGCCGGAGCGGTCGCGCGAGCACGTCGCCGGGTTCGTCGTCGCCAACGACGTCTCGGAGCGGCAACACCAGCTCGTCGACTCCGGGGGACAGTGGAGCAAGGGCAAGTGCGCGCCGGGGTTCAATCCCGTCGGGCCGTGGCTGGTGACGGCCGACGAGGTGGACCACACCGACCTGCGGCTGCGGAGCTGGGTCAACGGCGAGCCGAGGCAGGACTCCACGACCGCCGACATGATCTTCGGGGTGGACTACCTCGTGTGGCACATCAGCCAGTACATGGCGTTGGAGCCCGGTGACCTGCTGATGACGGGAACGCCCGAGGGCGTCGCTCTCTCCGGCCGGTTCCCGTACCTCTCCGACGGCGACGTGGTGGAGCTGGAGATCGAAGGCCTGGGAAGACAGCGGCAGACGTACCGAGCGGCGAGGAGTCGAGCATGACGGAGTTCGAGGGCCTGCGGGCCATCGTCACGGGCGGGGCGTCCGGTATCGGCGCGGCGGTCGCCACCGCGTTGCGGGAACGCGGAGCACGCGTGGCGGTGCTCGATCTGAACGACAGCCCCGACACCGAGGTGGTGTCCGTGCGCGCCGACGTCAGTGACGACGCCTCGGTGCGCGGCGCCGTCGCCGAGGTCGTCGAGCGGTTCGGAGGTCTGGACATCCTCGTCAACAACGCGGGGATCGGGGCGCAGGGCACAGTCGAGGACAACGACGACGACGAGTGGCGCCGCGTGTTCGAGGTCAACGTGTTCGGCATGGTGCGTGTCAGCCGGGCCGCTCTGCCGCACCTGCGGCGCTCGCCCTCGGCGGCGATCGTGAACGTCGCCTCCATCGCAGCGACCGCGGGCCTGCCCCACCGCGCCCTCTACAGCGCCACGAAGGGCGCGGTGGCGGCGCTGACCCGCGCCATGGCCGTCGACCACCTGGCGGAGGGGGTGCGGGTGAACGCCGTCAATCCGGGAACGGCCGACACCCCGTGGATCGGGCGACTGCTGGACGCCGCCGACGACCCGGAGGCCGAACGCGAGGCCCTGCGCGCGCGGCAGCCGCACGGTCGGCTGGTGACGCCCGAGGAGGTCGCCCACGCGGTGGTCTACCTCGCGAGCCCGCTGGCGAGCTCGACCAACGGCGTGTGCCTCGCCGTCGACGGCGGGATGCAGGAGCTGCGCCCACGCAAGTGACGTCGTGGTGGTGCGGCGAGGCGGACCGCCGTACCACCACGATTCCACCGCAGTCTGTTCGGGCGAACGTTCCTGCGGGTGGAACTCCACCGCCTTCTCCGAGCGTCTACTGACCATGACGAACCGAGAGCGGCGCCGTTCGGGACGGATTCTCGCGCATCTCACGGCATCGGCCGTGTCCGCGGGCTCGGCCATCGTGATCAACCTGCTGACGGAATCCGTGTCCTGGCTGTGGGTGACCCTCGTCGGCGTGTTCGTCCTGCTGAACGCCCTGGTCGCCCTGTTCTTCGAGCGGGGAGGGCGGGCCGACGAACCGGCCGAGCCCACCGTGAGCAACGTCGTCCTCGGCCACGTCGGCGGAATCAACATCCAGGGCAGCACCGTCAGGGGGAGCATCCGGCAACGGTCGCCGGCCGACGCACCCGGAACCACGGGTGAGTCGGGGAGTTCGTGATGACCAACCACCTCGGCGGCGACAACGTCGGGATCAACATCCAGGGCTCCAAGGTCGAGCACGCCACCATCACCAACACCGTGGTGATCCAGCGTCCCGAGGGGCGCCCCGTGCCCGCGGAGCTACCTCGACGACCGTCGCTTTTCATCGGTCGCGCCGCCGAGCTCGCGCGGATCGAAAAACTCGCCGAGCAGGTGGGAACAGAGTCCGTCGTGGTGGTCGTCGAAGGGGCTCCGGGAGTGGGCAAGACGGGTCTGCTCCAGCACGCCGCCCACACGCTCGCTCCCCGGTTTCCCGACGGCCACCTGTATGTCGACCTCCGTTGTTACGCTCCGGGGACCTCGCCGGTGACGGCTCACGAGGTGCTCGGGCGATTCCTCACCTCGCTCGGGGTTCCCCGAGCGGAGATCCCGGCGGGAACCGACGAGCGCGCGGCGCGGTTCCGCACCGAGGTTGCGTCGTCGCGGCTTTTGATGGTGCTCGACAACGCGGGTGATCCCGCGGTGGTTCGCGACCTCCTCCCCGGTGGGGACCACAGCATGGTCCTCATCGGCAGCAGACCGCAGTTGGCGTCGCTGGAGTCGTCCGCGCGAATATCCCTTCCGGTCCTGGGAGAGGAGGAGTCCGCCGAACTCGTCACCGGGCTCGTCGGGGAACGCGCCGAGTCCGAGCCCGCCGCGACGCGGGAACTGGCCCGGCTGTGCGGAAACCTCCCCTTGGCTCTGTGGATCGCCTGCGCGCGGTTGGTGTCCCGGCCGGCCTGGTCGGTGCGACGCTTGGTGACGGCATTGTCCGAGGAGCGGCGCAGGCTGGCCGGGTTGCAGGTCGGGGACCTGGAGATCCGTGCGGCTTTCTCGCTGTCCTACCGTGCGCTGGACCCGCTATTCGCGCGGGTCTTCCGTATCGCGGGCCTGCATCCCGGCCCCGACTGGACGGCGGAGGCGATGGCCGACACCGCCGAGCTGGAGCTCGCCGAGGCGGAGGACGCGCTCGACGGTCTGTTGTCCGCGCACCTGGTGGAGCAGGACGTCGCCGGCCGGTTCCGCTTGCACGACCTGGTCAAGCTGTTCGCCAGGGAGCGGGCCGAGGAGACGGACGGCGACGACGCCGTCCGGGCCGGTGAGAGACGGTTGGTGGACCATTTCGTCAAGCAGGCCCTCCGCTGTGACTTGTCTCTCCGAGACGAGATGCTCCTCGTCCCGAACGACCGGCTCCAGTCTCAGCGGAGTACCGCGCTCGACTGGTTCGACGCCGAGCTGGGCAACTGTTCGGAAGTGCTTCGACTGGCCGCCGAGCGGGAATGGTTCGCCGAGGCGAGCGTCCTGTCCGGGTCTCTCAGCGAGTACCTGCGGCTCCGTGGCCTGCAGGACGTCATGGAGGCCGCCTGCCGAATCAACTTGAAGGCCGCGCGAGCTCGGGGCGACCTCCACCAGCAAGTACGCGCGTTGGGCCAGCTTGCCTCCCCGGAACTGGACCGTCGCAACCCGGACCGGGCCGCCGAGCTGTTCTCCCGAGCCCGTGAGCTCAGTCGTCGTATCGGTGACGAAGATCTTGAGATCCTCGTCATCGGGACCGAGGCGACGCTGTACACGGTGCAGGGGCGGTTGGACGCGGCAGCGAAAGCCTTCGAACGGTGCCTTGTCCACCACGTACGCCGCGACGATTTCAACGCGGCACTGCACAACCTCGGCAACGTGCTCGCGAAGAGTGAGCGCTGGGACGAGGCGATCGCCGCCTACCGGATGTGCGAGAAGCTCGCGTCGGCATTGGAGCCCAGGGTGCTGCCGACGATCTATCAGAATCTCGCCAACCTCCTCCACGACCGGGGAACCGACCCGGAGACCGCGCTGGAGTACGCACGGCGCGCCAGGGATTTTTGCGCCGAACGAGGCGATCATCCGGGAAAGGCGGCCGCCCAGCTCGTCCTCGGGCGTATCCAACTGCGATCGGGGCACGTCGAGGACGCGGCCGAGACCTTTGCCGACGTTCGCCGCCTCAGCGGGACGATGAGAAATGCCCGAATGGAAGCGAACGCGATCGATGGCCTCGTGATGGCGGCGAGCAGCGCGGTGCCATCGCCCGTTCGCACGAACCAGTAGCGCAGTGCCAGCGAATACAGGGAATGCCACTTCGCCGAGTGGGGATGCTCGGCGTCGAGACTGCCGCACAGGCCGTCGTACTGCAGCAGGCAGGCCGCGGCCAGCCCGAGGTCGTCGTCCTGCGTCGCTTTCCGCAGCAGCAGCTCGGCGAGCTCCGCACGTCCGGCGAAGGAGGCGTACTTCGCGCCGGGACCCTCGACGAGATACTCGCGGGCGGGCTCGGACAGCAGGTCGGGAGCGTCGCGTTGCACCGGGCCCAGCAGCACCAGGGCCAGCACGGTGTCGCGCCAGTGGTCGGTGTGCAGAGAGCGCACGAAATGGACGGCGCCGAGCACGGTGAGGGTGCCGACGTCCCACGTCCCGTCACTGTCGGGTCGGAACAGGACGTCGATGACGTGGGAGGTCAGTACCCGGTCGCTGAGTTCCCGCACGGTGTCCCCGAGCAGGGACTTCCCGTCGTCGAGGTGGCAGTTCTCGTACCGGCGGGCGAGCTCGGCAAGCGCCTGGTCCGCGTTCTCGTTGGGCCGCACCATCGGCATGGTGGCAGATCGCGGGCGGCCGTGGTGGGAAACGCGGCGATCCACGGTGCCGTTCCCGAGAACTAGTCCGCGGTACCCCGGTGGTAGCGGACGTGGAGTCGTCGGACGTCCTCGACCAACTCCGGCACCGGGCCCTCCACCACGACGTCCGGAGCGACCTCGGCGATCGGCAGCGGGCGGACCGGTGGGGAGGGTACTCCCAGCTCCGTGAGCCAGCTCGACAGCTGTTGCGACGAGGCGACGTACACGATGCGGCCGAGCCCCACCCACGCGTGCGCGGCGGCACACATCGGACAGTGCTCGCCGGAGGTGTAGACGGTGGCGTGCCGCCGCTGGTCAACGGTCATGACGGTCGTCGAGAAGCGGGCGAGCTCGAACTCGGGGTGCCGGGTCCGGTCGCCGCCCGCGACGCGGTTACGGTCCTCCGCGCGCACGACGCCGTCGCCGTCGACCAGCACCGAGCCGAACGGCTCGTCGCCCGCCGCCAGCGCCTCGGCGGCGAGTTCCACACATCGCCGCAGATACGGCAGTTCGCGCTCCTCGACCACGGTTCCATCCTCCCACCAACACCGGCTCATAGCGGGCCGAGCACGCCCTTTGGATCAGCGTCGAGCGCGAGCGTGTCGAGGATTGACGAAAGCTTGCGCTCCTCGTAGCGGAAGTGGTTCTCCATGATCGCCCCGATGCCCTCGACGTGCCGGACGAGCTCGGTGCGCAAGGCGCCCCGGTCCAGCGCGGCCCGCAGCTCGGTGAGCAGATAGGCGATCATCGAGTGGTCCTGTTCCAGGGACCGCAGGGTCTCGTGCAGCTCGGGATGAGTCGCGGCGATCGCGGGGAACAACTCGCGATCCTCGCCTTCGTGGTGCCCCGTCAGCGCGGTACAGAAGCCGTGACAGAACACCAGCAGGTCGCGTGTGAGGGGTTCCGCCTCGTCCCCGCCGGCGAGCGCCTCCTCGGTCACCCGCAGGGCTTCCCGCAAGCGTTGGTGAACGGCGGATAGTTCTCGGCTCCAGGCGACGAGCCTGGCCTTCTCGCCCTCAGCCATGTGAGGGCGAAGGGAACGACGTGGTCATCGTCGTGCTCCTTCAGCTCCGGCGCCTCCATGCCTGACACGGTCTGCCACCGGCACGCGACGCTGCCGAGAAGCTATCACACGGCCGAGGCGTTCGGGGTGGTTTCCTCCTCGACCAAGGTCTCGCGCAGCCACTGTTCGACACCCGCGATGTGCACGGTGGCCCACGACCGCGCCACCTCCGGCTGCCGCTCGGCCAACGCCCGCTGAATGGCGCGGTGTTCGGCCAACGTGCGTTCCACGGCGGCGTCCTGGGTGATGCCGCGCCACATGCGGGCGCGCTGGGTACGCCCGGACACGCTGTCCACAAAGGAACACAGCACCTGGTTGCCCGCCCCGGCGGCGATGCGGTGGTGGAACTCCAGGTCGTTCGCCACGAGTTCCTCCACGGTGGGCTCGGTGCCGAGGGAGTCCAGGAGCGCGCCCAGTTCGTCGATCTCGGACTGCGGCATGCGCAGCGCCGCCAGGGCGGTGGCCGCGGGTTCGAGGATGCGCCGTACCTCCAAAAACTGCAGCACGGTGTCGTCGCGGTGGAAGTCGACCACGAAACCCATCGCGTCCATCAACAGCGCGGGTTCGAGGCTGGTGACGTACGTGCCGTCGCCCTGTCGTACGTCGAGCACGTGGATGAGCGACAGCGCCCGCACGGCCTCCCGCAGGGAGTTGCGGGACAGTCCGAGTCGTTCGGCGAGATCGGCCTCCCTCGGCAGGCGATCGCCGGGCCGGAGCTCCCCGTCGACGATCATCTGCTTGATCGCCTCGATGGCGCTGTCGGTGACGGACATGGTGGCAAGTCACTCCTCGGTGCTGTCTCGGGGTTCGCGTTCCCGCTGTTCGGCCAGGCTCCACACCAGCGGAATGCCGTTGTCGTCGCCCGAGTGGTCGTCGGCCTTCTCGTGCAGGGGGCCGACGGTGGCCTGTCGGCGGAGGTCGGCCGGGTGGTCTCGCAGCGCGGCGCGCATGGCGTGGTAGTCCTCGACGTCGATCAGGTGGAACAAGTGTTGCCCGGCACGCCGGAGCCGCCGGTCCCGAACCCCGTTGTTCGCCGGTGCTGCGGCGACGTCGGCGGGGATCGTCTCGTGGATCGCCCCGTGGTCGGCCTCCTCGCCGGGCGTGAGCACGGTGCGCGGGGTGATCTGCGGCATGTCGTCACTGCTCCTTCCGGATGCGGGTACCGCCACGATACATCCGATCTTTCGAGGGGGTGAGGAGTGGTGAGTTGTCCGAATCGGGCGGTGGTGTCCGGCTGGGTCCCGGTGGTTCTTCCGTCATGTCGTCGTCTCGTGATCTCTTAGCTCCGATCTCCATGGCGGGCCGCGAGGTGGAGCTTCCCGCTCTCAGTCCTCGGTGCCGAGCCGGGTGAGGACCACGGGCCCGTCCTCGGTGATCGCGACCGTGTGCTCCGAGTGCGCCGTGCGAGAGCCGTCGGCCGACCGGATGGTCCAGCCGTCGGGGTCCATGACGATCCGGGAGCTTCCCGCGATGAACCACGGTTCCAACGCGAGCGTCATCCCCGGACGCAGGAGCAGGCCCCGGCCGGGCCGTCCCCGGTTGGGTACGTGGGGGTCCTCGTGCATGGTGCGGCCCAACCCGTGCCCGCCGAACTCGGTGTTGACCCCGTAGCCGTGGTTCGCCGCCACCGCTCCGATGGTCGCCGAGATGTCACCGAGCCGGTTCCCCGGCCGTGTCGCCTCGATTGCCGCCGCCAGGGCTTCCTCGGTGGCGCGCACGAGCCGGACGTCCTCCTCGGCGGGAGTGCCCACGATGACGGTGACGGCGGCGTCGGCCACCCAGCCGTCGATGGAGACGGCCAGGTCCATGCTGAGGACGTCGCCGTCGCGGAGCACGTAGTCGTGGGGGAGGCCGTGCAGTACCGCGTCGTTGACGGACAGGCAGACGGTGTTGCGGAACGGGCCTCGACCGAACGACGGCGCGTAGTCCCAGTAGCAGGACTCGGCGCCCCGGTCGCGGATCAGCCTTCGCGTGTGGTGTTCGAGGTCCAGCAGGTTCACGCCCACGGCGGCCTTGGCGCGTAGTTCGGCGAGCACCTCGGCCACGAACGCCCCGGTGGTGCGCATTCGTTCGATCTCGGCGGGGGACTTCAACTCGATCATGCGACGCTCCTGGGTTGGTATAAAAATACCGGCGCTCGCAGAGTAGCACTTGCCGGTATTTCTATACCGACCCTACGCTGCTCGCATGGTGCGTCTGCCGCTCACGCCCGAGCAGGTGCGGGCCGGGGCCCGCCTCGGGGCGTCGTTGCGAGAGTTCCGGGGCCAGCGTGGTCTCGACGAGGTCGCTCGCGCGGCCGGGATGTCGCCCGAAACCCTGCGCAAGATCGAGACGGGTCGCCTGCCGAGCCCGGCGTTCGGCACGATTGTGCGGCTCGCGGACGCCCTCGGCGTGTCGGTGGAGAAACTCGCTGACATCTGGCGCGGCGGGGGAGCGTTCGAGGCCGCGTCCTGACCGACGCGGGGAGGGTCACTCACCCCGACGGGACACTGTGGACGGTGTTCGGCGGCGTGCCGTGGCGAACCGTCGGGAACTGAGCCACCACGTCGCGGCGCCGTCCACGACCCCGGTACCGAACCGGTGCGGCGAACGGCGCCCGCGTGGCGTCACGACTTGGTCGGGCACGCGGCGGTGGAGCCGCGCACGACGAGTTCCGGCCGGAACAGGTACTCCTCGGTGGGAGGTGCCGCGCCGGCGATCTCGTCCAACAACGTGCGCACCGCCGCGGTGACCATCGCGGTCACCTGTTGCTGGATGGTGGTCAACGGCGGGTCGGTGAACGCGATGAGTGGCGAGTCGTCGTAGCCGACCACGGAGAAGTCCCTCGGCACCTCCAGGCCCTGCCTGCGGGCCATGCGGATGGCGCCGAGCGCCATCAGGTCGCTGCCACACACCACCGCCGTGCAGTTCCGCTCCAACAGCGTCAGGGCCGCGGAGTGCCCGCCCTCGACGGAGAACAACGTGTGGACGATCAGTTTCTCGACCTCGTCGGCGCCCACCACGGGCGTCATGAGCTCGCGGAACTTCTCGGCCTTGCGTTGCACGGGCACGAACCGCTTCGGCCCGACGGCGAGTCCGATGCGCTCGTGTCCCAGCTCGCGCAGGTGTGTCAGCGCCAGCTCCACCGCCGCGCCGTCGTCGTCGGAGAAGAACGGCGCCTTCACGCCGGGCGCGTACCCGTTGACGAACACCACCGGAACCCCGCTCTCGATGAGGCGGTGGTACCGGCTGTGGTCGGCGGTGGTGTCGGCGTGCAGCCCCGACACGAACACGATGCCGGACACCCCTCGCGCCGTGAGCGTCTCGATGAACTCGTCCTCGGTGGCCCCTCCGGGCGCCTGCGTGCACAGCACCGAGCGGTACCCGCGCATCACCAAGGTCCGGTCGATCACCTGGGCGAACGCCGGGAAGATCGGGTTGTCCAGCTCGGGGATGATCAGCCCGATCAGTCCCGCGCTGCGCTGGCGGGCCCGCGCCGGGCGTTCGTAGCCGAGCCGGTCCAGGGCAGCCAACACGGCTTGGCGCGTGGCCGCGGCGACCCCCGGTTTGCCGTTGAGTACCCGACTCACCGTCGCCTCGCTGACGTTCGCCAGTTCGGCGATGTCGGCGAGGCGAACACCGTCGAGCGAGCTCTTAGCCATCCACGTCTCCGCTCCACCACACGGCACTCTCCGGCGGCAGCGTCACCGCGTCGTCGGTGAGGTCGAGTTCCGAGACCGCGCAGCTGGTGAGCCGCACCGTTCCCGGACGGGTGATCGTCACCGGCGACGACGAGAAGTTCACCGTGCAGATGAACGCCGAGCCGCGGCGGAAGGCGAGCACGTCGTCGGGCGAGTCGCTCCATTCGAAAGCCTCCGCCGGAAGCTCACGGCGCTGCCGCAGGGCTTCACGGTACAGCGACAGCATGGAGCCGGAGTCATCGCTCTGGGCCTCGACGGTGAGTTCCGCCCAGTGCCGGGGTTGCGGCAGCCACGACGAGCCGCCGAACCCGAACGGCGGTTCCGTGCCCGACCACGGCAGCGGCACCCGGCAGCCGTCCCGCCCCCGGTCGGTGTGCCCGGAACGCTCCCACACCGGGTCGGCGAGCACCTCGTCCGGCAGGTCGGTGACCTCCTCCAGGCCCAGCTCCTCGCCCTGGTAGACGTACACCGAGCCCGGCAACGCCATGGTCAGCAGGGCGGCGGCCCTGGCCCGGCGCACGCCTTGCTCCCCACCGCCGTAGCGGGTGACGTGCCGGTGGACGTCGTGGTTGGACAGCACCCACGTCGTCGGGGCGTTCACCGTGGCCACAGCCTTGAGCGAGGCGTCGACGACTTTCCGGAACTCCGCTGCCGACCAGTCGGCCTCCAGGTAGTGGAAGTTGAACGCCTGGTGCAGCTCGTCCGGGCGCAGGTAGCGGGCCAACCGTTCGGCGCTCGGCACCCACGCCTCCGCGACGCCGATGCGCTCGCCGGGGTAGGAGTCGAGGATCTTGCGCCATTCCCGGTAGATCTCGTGCACGCCGTCCTGGTCGAAGTACGGCAACGGCCGCGAGGTGAGCAGCGACGCCTGGTCGGTGCAGCCGGCGTCGGGCAACCCGTCCGCCTTCACCATGCCGTGGGCGACGTCGATGCGGAAGCCGTCGACCCCTCGGTCGAGCCAGAACCGCAGGATGCTCGCGAACTCCGCGCGCACCTCGGGGTTCTGCCAGTTCAGGTCGGGCTGGCCGGGGTCGAACAGGTGCAGGTACCACTGGCCGTCGGCCACCTGCGTCCACGCGGGACCGCCGAAGACCGACTCCCAGTCGTTGGGCGGTCCACCGTCGCGGCCGTCCCGGAAGAGGTACCGATCGCGGGCCGGGGAGCCGGGTTCCGCCGCGAGTGCCTCGACGAACCACGGGTGCTGGGACGACGTGTGGTTGGGCACGATGTCGACGATGACCTTCAGCCCCCGGTCGTGGGCCTCGGAGATCAGTGCCTCGGCGTCGGAGAGCTCCCCGAAGACCGGGTCCACGGCCCGGTAGTCGGCCACGTCGTAGCCGCCGTCGGCCATGGGCGAGGTGTAGAACGGGGTCAGCCACACGGCGTCCACACCGAGATCGGCCAGGTAGTCGAGCTTCGACCGGACCCCCGGCAGGTCGCCGACGCCGTCGCCGTTGCCGTCGGCGAAACTCCGCACGTACACCTGGTAGATCGCCGCGGTGCGCCACCACTCGTTGCTCATGATTTCCTTTCAGCTCTTGACGCCGCCCGCCGTGAGCCCGGCGACGAGATGACGTTGGACGAGGAAGAACACGATCGCCGACGGCACCATGACCACGACGGAACTCGCCGTGAGCAGCCCCCACTCCGCCTTGAAGTCGCTGACGAACGTCGCCATGCCCACGGGAAGCGTGTAGTGCTCCTCGCTCTGCATGAACACACTCGCGAAGGCCACCTCGCCCCACGTGGTGATGAAGGAGTAGAACACCGTCACCGCGATGCCCGGCTTCGCCAGGGGAACGATGAGCCGCCAGAACGTGCCGAACGGGCTGAGTCCGTCGACGCGACCCGCTTCGTCGATCGAGACGGGGATCGTGTCGAAGTAGCCCTTGAGCATCCACGCGCAGTACGGCACCGCCATCGTGGAGGAGGCGAGGACCAGTCCTCCGTAGGAGTCGAGCAGTCTCAGCTCCGACAGCACGTTGTACAACGGCACGATCAGCACGGCCGCCGGGAACATCTGTGTGACGAGGAACGACCACATCAGGGGCCGTTTGCCGGGGAACCGCATGCGGGAGGCCGCGTACCCCGCCGTGGCCGCGATCAGCACCGCGAACACGGTGGTGGCCGTCGCCACGATCAGGGAGTTCGCGAACCACGTCAAAAACCGCGTCTCGCCGAACACCTGGACGTAGTTGTCGAGGCCGAGCGTGCCGAGTTCGTCGGGGCGGGTCCAGGTGCCGCGATCGGTCTTGAGCGAGGTCAGGGCCACCCAGGCCACCGGGAACACCGCGACGACGCTCGCGAGCACCAGCGTGGTGTGCAACGCGGTGGACGACAGCGCGCTGCGTTGGTCCCTGCGACGCGCCTTCCGGGTCATGACAACACCTCACTCGACTGCCGGTCGAGCCAGCGGCGGTAGAAGAAGGCGAACACCACGAGCATCGACGCGATGAGCGCCCCGTAGGTGGCCGCGCCCGCGTAGTCCCGGATTCCCCGGAACGCCCGCTCGTAGGCCTCGGTGACGAGGATGTTCGTCGCACCGCCCGGTCCGCCACCCGTGAGCATCGCGATGACGGCGAACTGGTTGAACGTCCAGATGGTGCCGAGCAGGATCACCGTTCCGGACACGGGCCGCAGGCCCGGCAGCGTGACGGCACGGAATCGCTGCCACGGTGTCGCGCCGTCCATCTCGGCCGCCTCGTAGAGATCCTTCGGCACCGTCTGCAGTCCGCCCAGCAGCGCCACCATCATGAACGGCACGCCCAACCAGACGTTCACGAGGATCACCGCGATCTTGGCGGCGGTCGGTTCCCCCAGCCAGTCGACGCTGTCGAAGCCGACGGCGTTGAGCAGGGCGTTGAGCACACCGCCCTCGGTGTTCAACACCAGCCGCCACGCGAACGCGGCCACGAACGGCGGCACGGCCCAGGGCAGGATCAGCAGCATCCGGTAGATCGAGCGGCCCTTCAACGCCCGGTTGAGCAACAACGCGAGCCCGAGCCCGAGCGAGTAGTGCAAAGTCACGCACGTGACCGTCCACACCAGAGTCCAGCCGAGTCGGGAGTAGAACGCGCCCTCGACGCCGGAGAGCACGTCGATGTAGTTGTCCAGACCGACGAACTCGTAGGTCGCCTCGATCTCGTTGACCCCGATCGTGCGGGCGCTGTTCATCTCGTTCGCGTTGGTCAGCGACAAGTACACGCCCTGGACCAGGGGGTAGAACACGAGCACGGCGAGCACGATCACCACCGGGGCCACCATCGCCCACGCGTACCAGTGCTTGCTCACGGTGTCGCGCAGCCCCTTGCGGGGCGGAGCCACCTCGGGCGCCGCCCCGGCCGGGGGACGAACGGTCGTCGTCGTCATGACTCGAAGCCCGGTACCGCGTCCTTCGCCTTACGCTGTGCCTGCGCCAACCCGTCGTCCAGCGAGGCCTGACCACCGAGGATCTGCTCGTAGAACGGCGTGAACAGGTCGTACAGCGTGCCGGCTCCCGGCGCCGCGGGCCGGGGCTTGGCCATCTCGATCGGTTCCTGGAAGGCGGCGAGCAGTTCGTTGTCGGCCGCCTCCGGCGTCTCGTACACCGATGCGCGAGTGGGCAGGGTGTTGTTCTCGCCCGACACGTAGGCCTGGTTCTCGGGCCGGTTCATGAACTCCACGAACAAGTACGACGCGGCGAGGTTGGCCGAGCCCGCGTAGACGGTGTAGTTGTGGCCGCCGACCGGGCCGCCCTGTCCCTTCGGGCCCGCCGGGACGGGGGCGACGCCGAGGTTGTCGGGGTCGTCGAATGCCTTGCCGGACAAGGCGTCGGAGATCGACCACGGGCCGTTGATGATCATGCTGACGGACCCGTTCTTGAATCCGTCCTGCATGTTCGTGTACTTGTTCGCGCTGGTGTCGACGGTGCCAACCCCGTCGGCGGTCAGCTCGCGCACGGTCTCGATGGCGGCCTTCACCTCGGGGCTGTCGATCGTGATGCGCTTGCCCTCGACGTCCACGTAGTCGGCTCCCTCGCCGTAGACGAAGGGCAGCAGGTAGTAGGAGTCGGCGTTGATGAAGATGCCCTCGGTACCCGGCACCTTCTTCTCCAGCAGCTCCGCGGCCTCGCGCAGTTCCTCCCACGTGGCCGGGGGCTCCGTGATGCCGGCCTTGGCGAAGTGCTCCTTGTTGTAGAGCAGCGCGAGGGTGTCGGTGACCTGCGGGACGCCGTAGGTCTTGCCCTCGTAGACGTTGCTCTCCATCGGCACCGGCAGGTAGTCGTCCGCGTCCTTGAGCGCGGGAGTGCCGTCGAGCGGCTGGAGGTAGCCGAGCGCGGCGAACGTCACCGTCCAACCGACGTCGGAACGCATGACGTCCGGCGCGCCGTCCCCGCTCTGCGCGGCGGTTTTGAACTTGTCGTCGGCCCCGTCGAAGGGCACGGAGACGTACTCGACGTCGATGTTCGGGTACTCCTGCTCGAAGCGCTCGACGAGTTCCTTGTAGGCCGGGGCCTCGGTGGTGGCATCCGAGGTGTCCCAGAAGGTGACGGTGCCCGTCACGGATTGGGGATCGTTGTTCGCCTGCTCCGCCGCGTTGCTCTGATCGGGGGCGGACTCGCCGCACGCGCTCACCGCGAGGGCGGTGATCGCGGCCAGGGCCAGGACTTTTCTGCGTGTCATGGTTCTCCTCGCTGAGACCGGGTGCGCAAGACGGTAGCTCGACCGATCGGGGGATGCAAGAATCTTGCTGTAAGTTTCATCAACACTTTTGCAAGTCTTGCGAGCGAGGTGCCGGCCGGTGGTCTCGACGGGCCGCGGCTCGCGCGGCGACGTGGGGTGACCGGGTTTTTCGGGGTCGCTTCGGAGTGGGGCGAAGCTTGCAAAATGTGATCCCAAATCGTGAAACGAACTCATGTTCGACTGTGTCGGGCCGAGGAATGTGCTTCCATAGCGCCCCATGTCACGGACTCACGGAATCGTGGTTCTCGCCGAGTCGTCGGGAACGACGAATGTCGAGGAAGCGATCAACAGCGCGTTCGAACCGATAGCGGAGTTCGCGAACAGCATCGTGTTCGCCACGATTCCGGTTTTCGGCACCGAGTTGCCCTGGATCGTCGCCTGGCTGGTCGTGGCCGCGCTGGCCTTCACCGTGTACTTCAAGTTCACGCAGGTCATGAGGCTGAAGCTGTCCTTCGACATCGTCCGAGGCAAATACACCGACAAGAACGATCCCGGCGAGGTGAGCCATTTCCGGGCCCTCACGGCGGCGCTGTCGGGAACCGTCGGACTGGGCAACATCGCCGGTGTCGCCGTCGCCGTCACGATCGGCGGTCCGGGGGCCACCTTCTGGATGATCCTTTGTGGATTTCTGGGGATGGCCACGAAATTCGTCGAGTGCACGCTCGGGGTGAAGTACCGCGAGGTGCACGCCGACGGAACGGTGTCCGGCGGCCCGATGCACTACCTCCGGCAAGGCCTCGTGGACCGCTTCGGCCGCAAGGGAGCCGTGCCCGGCAAGGTGCTGGCGTTCGCGGCGGCCCTGCTGATCCTGCTGTTCGGGATCGCGGGCGGCAACATGTTCCAGGCGAACCAGACGTTCGCCCAGCTCCGTTCGGTGACCGGCGGGGAAGACGGCCTGCTCGGCGGCAACGGAGCGGCGCTGCTCGTGGGTGGCCTGATGGCGGGCGTCGTGGCATTGGTGCTCGTGGGCGGCATTCGGTCCATCTCCACGGTCACCTCCCGGCTCGTGCCGTTGATGGCCGTCGTCTACGTCGCCGGGTGTCTGACGGTCATCCTCGTCAACGTCACCCACGTTCCCGCCGCCCTCGGCGAGATCGTCTCCGGGGCCTTCGCTCCCGAAGGTGTCGCGGGCGGCGCTCTCGGCGCGCTCATCATCGGGTTCCAGCGCGCGTTGTTCTCCAACGAGGCGGGCATCGGATCGGCGGCGATCGCTCACTCGGCGGTGAAGACGCGTCATCCCGCCACCGAGGGGCTCGTCGCGCTGCTGGAACCGTTCATCGACACGGTCGTGGTCTGCACGATGACGGCGGTGACGATCGTGATCGCGAGCACCCCGAGCTGGGAGCAGGCGCGGGCCGCGGTGTCCACCGGCGCGGCCGCCCCCGAGGGCGTCACCCTGACGTCCGACGCGTTCGCCACAGTGTTGCCGTGGTTCCCGGTGGTGCTCTCGATCGCGGTGACGCTCTTCGCCTTCTCCACCGTGCTGAGCTGGGCCTACTACGGGCAGAAGGCGTGGCAGTACCTGTTCGGGCGGGGACGGATCGCGGATTTGGTCTACAAGATCGTGGTGTGCGGTTTCGTCGTGCTCGGCGCGGTGCTCACCCTCGACGCCGTCGTGAGCTTCATGGACGCGATGATGTTCGTGCTCGCCTTCATCAACATCGTGGGTCTCTACCTGCTCGCTCCGGTGGTGAAGCGGGAACTGTCCGACTTCACCGCGAAGGTCGCCGCCGGGCATTTCCGGCAAGGTGGACGGTCGCGGGCCGAAGCGCACGACTGACGTCCGGTTCCGTGGCGGCGGTGTGTCCGGCGACATAGCCGAATGGCTGGACTTGCTCGCCACTCACCGGCGAGGCTCGGTGCGAACGAGTCACCCGGTGCGAGCGGCGCGAAAGGAACCATGACCAGCCATCCGGAGACGACCGGCCACCGCTGTCGCGGACTGGCCGACCTCGTGGCCTCGATGAGCTACGAGGTGCTGCCTTTCGCGAGTACGGAGGAACGCGTGCTCGCCGAGGTGCCCACGAGTGTCCCCCTGTCGATCACGGTCACCGAGGCCAGGGGGCTCGACGTCACCCTCGATCTCGCCGAACGTCTGGTGCGGCACGGTTACCACGCGACGCCGCACCTGGCCGCGCGGCAGTTCGTCGACCAGCGGCACCTCGCGGAGGTGATCGACCGCCTGCGTTCCGCCGGCGTGCGCTCGGTGTTCGTGATCGGTGGGGACGCTCCCGAGCCCGCGGGCCGGTTCGCCGACGCCGGCGCGTTGCTGCGGACGATGCGGGAGCTGGACCACCCGTTCGACGAGGTCGGTATCGGCGGCTATCCCGAAGGTCACGCCGCCATCCCGCGGGCGGCGCTCGACCACGCGTTCGCGGTGAAGGCTCCCCTGGCCACGCGCGTCGTCACCCAGATCTGCTTCGACGCGAGGACCACCGTCGGGTGGGCCGCGACCGTCGCGGCCTCGGGCGTCGACCTCGCCGTCCACATCGGAATTCCCGGACCGGTGCACCGGCGGAAACTCGCGCGGATCTCCGCCGGGCTCGGGTTGGGGCCGTCGGCGCGTTTCCTGCGTAAGCAGCAGAGCCTGTTCTGGCGGTTGTTCCTGCCCGGCGGTTATCGCCCGACGTCGCTCGCCCGTGACCTCGGCGCGGCGCTGCCCGCGGGCAACGTCGCGGGTCTGCACGTCTTCACGTTCAACGAACTCGGCGAGACCGAGCGCTGGAGACGACGACTGCTCGCGACGACATCGGGCACGAGCTGATCAACGGGCGCTCGACGGCGCCGGAGTGCCGGGCCGAGCCCGACGCTCGCGTAGCAGCACCAAAGCCTGCACCGCCGTGTAGGCGAGCAGCAGTGCCCCCACCACCGCGCTGACGTGCATTCCGGCCACGAATGACTCACGTGCGGCGGCGAGCAGCGACGCGGCGTGGTCGGGTGGCAGCTCGGCGGCGACGGCGGTGGCGCCGCCGAGGGTCTCGCGAGCCACCGGCCCCGCGTCCCCCGGCACACCGGCGCGGTAGACGGCGGTCGCGATGCTGCCCAGTACGGCCGTGCCGAGGGCGCCGCCGAGTTCGTAGCCCGTCTCGGAGATCGCCGACGCCGCACCCGCGCGTTCCGGGGGAGCGGTGGCGATGATCAGGTCGTTCGTGAGGGTTTCCGACAACGGCACACCGAAGCCGATGAGCGCCGTGCCGATCACGAGCACCGCGAGTCCGTCGTCGACTCCGAGCGCCACCAGCACCGTGAACCCGCCCGCGCTGAGCAACAACCCGCCCGCGATGAGATACGCCACCGGAACCCGGCGGGCCAGCCGGGCCGCGGCGAGGGAACCGGCGACCCCGGCCACGGTGGTGGGCAGCAGCCACAGCCCCGCCGTCATCGGTGCCAGTCCGAGCACGAGCTGGAGGTACTGCGGCACGAGGAACAGCGACCCGGCGAGGGCGAACACCCCGAGCATGTTCGTCAGCACCGATCCGGTGAACGCCCGGTGCCGGAACAACGACACGTCGATCATGGGGTCGGCCAGCCCGCGCTGCCTGCGAACGAAGAGCACCCCCAGCAGGGCGCCGACGACCACGCCCGCCGCGGCGATCGCATCGACGCCGTGCTCGGCGAACCGTTTGATGCCGTAGACGATCGGGAGGACGGTCGCCAGCGAGAGCAGCGAGGACAGCGGGTCGAAACGACCCGGATTCGGGTCCTTCGCCTCCGGCAGCAGGAAGGGGCCCACGGCCAGCAGGACGAGCATCACCGGCACGTTGATGAGGAACACCGAGCCCCACCAGAAGTGTTCGAGCAGCCAACCGCCCAGGACCGGGCCCAGGGCCATACCGCCCGAGAACCCCGACCCCCACACCGCGATGGCCACCCGACGTTGGGCGGGGTCGAGAAAGATGCTGCGGAGGAGGGACAACGTGGAGGGCATCAGCGTCGCCCCGCCGACGCCGAGCAGGGCCCGTGCGGTGATGAGGAGTGCCGGGGTGGTGGCGAAGGCGGCGAGCACCGAGGCGGCGCCGAACGCGACGGCGCCGCCGAGCAGCAGCTTGCGGCGTCCGATGCGATCGCCCAGCGTGCCCATGAACACCAGCAGTCCGGCGAGCACGAACGAGTAGATGTCGACGATCCACAACTGCTCGGTGCCGGTAGGGGCCAGAGCTTCGCTCAAATAGGGCAGCGCGAACCCCAGCACGGTCATGTCGACGCTGATCAACAGCACGGGCAGGACCAGCACGGCGAGTGCCCCCCAGGCTCGCCGTCCGGCTTTCTCCATGATCGATCCCCTAGAACTGAACAGTCCGGACGGTAAAGTTTGACTCCCGGCTGAAACTAAACCGTCCGGACGGTATGGTCAAGCGGCATGGGCAGGCCGTCATCACGTGAGCTGGTTCTCGACGCCTACGAGAGTCTCCTGATCGAGCAGGGCCCCACCGCCGTGACACTCGACGCCGTCGCGGCGCGGGCGAAGGTGTCCAAGGGTGGCCTGCTCTACCACTTCGGTTCCAAGGAAGCCCTGCTCGACGGGCTTCTCGATCGCGTGCTGCGGCTCACCGCAGCCGACATCGAGTGCGCGCGGACGGCTCCGGAAGGCGCGGTGCGGTACTACCTGCTCTCGTCCGTCAGTGACGCGAGCATGGACAACCCGGCTCATCGGGCCACGATGGCGGCACTGCGGTTGCTGGGCACCGAACCTCGCGTGAACCGGACCATGATCAAGGTCGGCAGGATGTGGACGGAACTGCTGACCGAGTATGTCGAGGACCCGTTGACAGCGGAAGTCGTCGGGCTGCTCGGCGACGGGCTGTATCTGCGCGCCAGCCTGGGCGACGAGGTCGGTGGGGCCCTGTTGCGGCGGGTGATGTCCGTGGTGTCCCGCGAGACCGGCGAGGCGTAGCCGGCTCGCCGAGGGGCGCGACAACACGTTCGTTCCCTGGGCACCCGTGGGGGCCAATTGCAAAGAACTCTATGCAAAGAATTCTTTGTGGTTTAGCTTGGCCGGGTGACCGAAGACGCCAAGCGACTGGATGTGGGGAGCCTTCGGGCGCTGGCCCACCCCCTGCGACTGAGGTTGCTGGACCTGCTCCGTATGGACGGCCCCGCCACGGCCACCAAGCTTGCCGAGCGGGTCGGCGAGACCAGTGGGAACGTGAGCTGGCACCTGCGTCAGCTCGCCGCAGCGGGATTCATCGAGGAGGACAGCGAGCGCGGCAACCGACGGGAACGTTGGTGGCGGGCCCGCCACCGGTACACCAGCGTCCGGGACGCCGATTTCCGCGACGATCCGGAAGCTCGCCGTTCCCTCGTCGCGTTGAAGTCGCACACCCTGGCCCAGCAGATGCGGCGGGCCGAGGAGTTCCTGCACGGCGACTGGGACGACGCGTGGCACGACGCCGCCGGGATAGGGCATTGGGTGCTGCGGCTGACGCCGGACGAACTCCTGGCGCTCGGTCGTGAGGTGGCCGCCGTGCTCGAACGGTACGAGGCCCGGCCGCGGGACGGTCGCGGTGAGAAGGCCGAGGACGTGATCGTCCAGGTGCAGGCGTTCCCCCGGCGTCGGGAGGACGGCAGATGACCGGGGCCACCGCCGATGCCGGGCGCGAGGTTCCCGACGCGACCGGGTCGCGAGCACTGCGGAGCCGCCCCTTCCCGCTGTTCTGGACCAGCCAGGCGACCAGCAAGTTCGGCAGCGCGATGACCGTCGTCGTGCTGCCGCTCGTCGCCGTGGACACGCTCCACGCCGGTACGTTCCTCGTCGGCGTCCTCCAGGCGGCGGCCTGGCTGCCGTGGCTGGTGATCGGACTGGTGGTGGGCGCCTGGGTCGACCGCGTCTCCCGCTGGCGCGTGATGCTGCTCAGCGACGTCGTCTCCGCGGTGGCGTTCGTGTCGGTGCCGGTCGCGTGGTGGCTCGGCTGGCTGACCGTGTGGCACCTGTTCGTCGTCGCGCTGATCGGTGGCGTGGCGGCGGTGTTCTACTCCACGGCGTACAACGCGTACCTGCCCGCGCTGCTCCCCGGCGCCGATCTGGCGGCGGCGAACAGCAGACTGCAGGGAACGGAGAAGGCCGCGCAGGTGACGGGTCCCGGTCTCGGTGGTGTGCTCGCCCAAGCGATCGGCGCGGCCGGGGTGTTGCTCGTCGACGCCGTCACGTTCGTCGTGTCCGCGGTCTGTCTCCGTTTCCTTCGAGTGCCCGAACGTCACCTGCGCGCCGAGAAACCGAGCGGCGGGCGAACGAGGGGATTGCTGAGGGAGATCGGGGCGGGAATCCGGTTCGTGGGGACGGACGGCTACCTGCGCTCCCTGACGCTGTACGCGGCCGTGTCGAACCTGGCTTCCGGTGCACTGCAAGCCATCCTCGTGGTCTTCCCGGCGCGCACGGTCGGGCTCCCGCCCGCCACCATCGGCGTCCTGATCGGCGCCATCGGTGTCGGAGGTGTCCTCGGCGCGGTGGTCGCCGCGCCGTTGTCACGCCGGTTCGGCACCGCGCGGACGATCGTCCTCTGTGAAGTGATCGCGATGCCGTTCGCCTTGCTGGTTCCCTTGACCCACAACGGTTTCGGGCTCGTGTTCCTCGTGGTGGGTGGTGTGGTGGTGACCGCGGGTGTCGTGCCCCCGAACGTCATCAGCGCGGCTTTCGTGCAGACCTACTGCCCGGCCGGCATGATCGGTCGTATCTCGGCGAGCATGCGGGTGGTCAATTTCGGCACTCTGCCCCTCGGCGCGCTGCTCGGTGGTGCGCTCGGTGAGTCGCTCGGCCCCCGAGCCACGATGTGGATCATCGCGGGCACTCTCACCGCGTGCACCGTGCTGTTGCTGTGCGGCCCGGTGGCCCGCGTCCGCGACCTTCCCACGCGGCCCGAAACGGCGGGCCGGTGGCACGAGTGAGTGGGAAGGGGCCGGAACGGTGCTGTGATCAGCACCGTTCCGGTGTGCCGGCGTCTTGATTCGAAAGCAAGCGCTCCAGCGTTTTCGCGAGCATGCCTCGACCGCGTGCGCACGACCTCGCTCGGGCCCCGGATGCCGTCGAGTGTCTCCTCCGGGGTTCGAAGGGCCCCCGCGACGAGTGGCGTGTCCGACGGCGATCTACCACGCCTTCGGCTCACCGGCAGCGCTGCGCGGGCTGGGGGCCGCCCAGTGTCGAGGAGTTCCCGCGTCTGCGGACGGAACTCCTCGACGAAGCACCGGGCGCGGCGTCACGCCACGGCAATCAGCTCGTCCGGCGTGGGTGGGGGTTCGGCTGGAGCCTCGCGCAGCACCCGGACGGTAGTAGAATGCGAGCGTGATCATTCGTCGCATGTGGTGGTGGCTGCCCTAAGGCGGCCATTGCTGTGCGTACGGGCCGTCTGCGACGGCCCCGCGATCCCCGTGCGACGCGCCTGGTCGGCAGACGACCCACCGACCGTGAAAGGCGCGCCATGACTGGATCTTTCGCATCGTCGCTTCGGGCGGCTCACCAACGCAGCGAGGAACTGGCACACGAGATCGCCAAGGACCCGCGGGGGCCCCGGGTGCTCACCGGTGACCGTCCCACCGGGGCGCTGCACGTGGGCCACTACTTCGGCAGCCTGCGCAATCGGGTGCGGCTGTAGCGGCTCGGCGTCGAGACGTTCGTGCTCATCGCCGACTACCAGGTCCTGACCGACCGCGACGTCGCGGAGAACCTCCCCGAGTACGTGGAGGGGCTCGTGCTCGACTACCCGGCGGTGGGCATCGACCCCACGGGCGCGACCGTGTTCGCCCATAGCCAGGTGCCCGAGCTCAATCAGCTTCTGCTTCCGTTCCTCAGCCTCGTGACCGTCGCGGAACTCGGCCGCAACCCCACCGTGAAGGAGGAGATCGCCGCGAGCAGGCAGGCCGCGGTGAGCGGCCTGATGTTCACCTACCCCGTGCACCAGGCCGCCGACATACTGGCGTGTGGGGGCGAACCTGGTTCCCGTCGGCAAGGACCAGCTGCCGCATCTAGAAGTGACGCGATTGATCGCCCGGAGGGCAACAACCGCTACGGGAAGCTCTTCCCGGAACCGGACGCCCTGCTCAGCGAGGCTCCGTCCTTGCTCGGGCTCGACGGGCAGAAGATGAGCAAGAGTCGGAACAACACGATCCCGCTCTCCGCCGGCGAGGACGAGACGGCTCGTTTGATCAAGCGCGCGAAGCCCGATTCGGAACGGCGGATCACCTACGATCCCGAGAACCGTCCCGAGGTGTCCAGCCTCGTCCTGCTCGCGGCGCTCTGCCAGGACCGGTCGCCTCGGGACCTCGCCGAGGAGATCGGTGACGGCGGCGCGGGCACGCTCAAGAAAGTCGTGACGGAGAGCGTCAACGAACATCTACGTCCGATCAGGAAAGCCCGCGCGGAGTACGCGCGCGATCGCGCCGAGGTGCGACGAATTCTCGAACGGGGCAACGAGAAAGCTCGGGCGACAGCTGCCGACTGTCTCCAGCGGGTGCGGGAGCACATGGGAATGGCGTACTGATCGTCAGGCGGTCGATGTCGCGTTCCCACGCCGGAACTGATTCCCGTCGATTCGCTACCGGAATGCGGCCGGAGGTCCGGATCGGGCTGTCGGGCCGCTGCGGGTTACGGTCCGGTCCGCGTCGGGGCGCCGGGAGGGTCAGTCGCATGTTCGGCGTCCCGCTGCCGCGGACCCACGGTCGTTGGGCAAGCGACCCGGACGGGAGTGCCTTGAACACGAAAGGGAATCACGATTACACGTACCGTGTTGGAGTAACGGGACCATCCCGATCCCAATGGCGAGCTCGGCCAGTTCGTCGGTCAGTGCATGCTCGACCCGCGTATGACACGGGTTGAGCACGAGCAGTCGTGCTCGGTCCCCCTGGGGACCGAGCAGGGTTTTGCGCCCCCGGCAGGATTCGAACCTGCGACCTAGAGATTAGAAGGCTCTTGCTCTATCCAGCTGAGCTACGGAGGCTTGTGGCGACCGTGCTTGGTCACTGCACGTGACCTAGCTTAGTCACCGCTACCTGCCTGATCGCTCGACACCGGAGATTCGTTTCATCCCTCACCCGAGTTGGTGACCTAATCTTCGCTCAAGGTAAGCGTAATCGTGATCAGCCGACTTGCCCGTGGTGTAACGCCAGCTCGGGGCCCGTTGGCACGTGTCGGAGTGTTCCTCCGCTCCGTCGAGATTCTTGAAACGAGGATTTCGATCGCCTGTGTCCGGCCCGGTGAGTGATCACCGTCGAAGTGAGACCGCTCACCGGGCCGGGGCCCCGGACGTCGGGCGGCGGTCGGACGTCCGGGGCAGGGCCGCGCGGTCGGGGCAGGCGGCGGCCCCCGAACCCACGTCGTCACGCACGGGTTCCCCTGCCGCGGTGACGTCGTGGCTCGGATCGGAGCGTGGGCGGGGAGCGGTCAGTTCCAGATCTGCACCGCCCGCACCACGTACGGACTTCGCGGCACGAACGTGCCCGGTCCGGGATAGGTACTGAAATCGGCCTCCGTGGAGCAGTGCGCGTCCTGATAGACGGTGACGTGCCGATCGATGAGGTTGCTGAACGACCGCGCCGTCATCCCGTCGGGAAGCGGTCTGCACTCCTCGGGGTTGGTGTTGCGAAGATCGAGGCGGACGAGGGTGCCGCCGTAGTCGGCTTCCGACCACAGGCAGAACTCACCCGTCTCGCACGCGGAGGCCCCACGAGGCCGGGCCGCGCCCTCCGCGTGTGCCAC
This sequence comes from Saccharomonospora glauca K62, assembly GCF_000243395.2. Taxonomy (NCBI): domain Bacteria; kingdom Bacillati; phylum Actinomycetota; class Actinomycetes; order Pseudonocardiales; family Pseudonocardiaceae; genus Saccharomonospora; species Saccharomonospora glauca. Next base: position 1,285,318 of record NZ_CM001484.1, read on the forward strand.
GGTGGTGGGGGCCACGCTCGCTGCCAGTGTGAAGGCCAGGCCGGACAGGAACACCACCGCGCGTCGACGCCGAGCGGCGCGGGGACGGGCGGACACGGCGGCGAGAGTGCGGCGGTGCGAGTGTCGGTTCACGGACGGTCTCCCCTCTTGTGCGTCGGTCTCCGTGGCCGAGTGGCCTGGTGTGATCCACGATGGCTGGTTGGGGGAGGGGATGTCAGGACGAGGAACGTGGCCCTGTGGACAACCGCGGGGGACTGCCACGGTGGGGTGAAAGTTGTCCCCAGCGAGACCGAGATCGCCTACCCGGTGTGCCAGGTGTGTTACGGGGCGGATCTTCCGGTGTCTCGACGCTCCGGGTTCGGGGTTCCCGTCGAAAGGAAACGACGCGAACGGCGCGAGCCGCCACACATCCGGCGCCCTCCGCCGAAGGGGTCTCGATGAGCTGGGCATACCCTCGTAGCGTGTCCGCGGAAGCCAAACCCGACGCACCCGACAGCGGTGCAGCGAGCGCCGAGACCGGGACAGCGCCTCGGCGACAACCCCGTCGTCGCGCCGCGTTGGGCTCGCTCCTGCTCGTGGGTGGGCTGCTCGCCGTCGCCGTCGCGGTGGGCATCGTCGTCCTCACCGGCGGCCTGAACTACGGGGTGGCCGGCCTGACCGATCCCGGCGACCTCACCCGCTACGGGATCATGGCCGTGCGGGTCGGTTCCGACCTTTCCGCCGCGGTGTGCATCGGCTCGTTGCTGCTGGCGGCGTTCCTCGTGCCGCCCCAGAAGTCGGGGACGCTCGACGTGGACGGTTACGCGGGCCTGCGGACGGCGGGAACGGCCGCGTGGGTGTGGTTCCTCTTCGCGATCGCGTCGGTGTTCTTCACCGCGGCCGACGGCGCGGGCAAGCCCGTCACCGACGTGTTCGACCCCGTGGTGCTGGTGAACTACGTCGAGGCCCTCGAACAGCCGAAGGGCTGGTTGCTCACGGCCGTCGTCGCGCTGCTGCTGGCGCTGGGCTGTCGCCTGGTGCTGTCGTGGGGCTGGACCGTGGTGCTGTTCTTCCTCTCCGTCGGGGGGCTGCTGCCGATCGCCGCCACGGGGCACTCCGCGAGCGGCGGCGCGCACGACGTGGCCACCAACAGCCTGCTGTTCCACCTGGTCGGCGCGGCGTTGTGGGTGGGCGGGCTCATCGCCCTGCTGGCGCACGCCCGGCGCAGGGGGGACCACCTGCCGTTGGCGGCCTCGCGGTTCTCCACGACGGCACTGGTCTGTTGGATCGTGTTGGGCGTCTCGGGCGTGGTGAACGCGCTCGTGCGGGTGGCGCCCGAGCAGCTCCTCACCACCGACTACGGGCTGGTGGTGCTCGCGAAGATCGTCGCGATCGCGGTGCTCGGCGTGTTCGGTCACCAACACCGCAAGCGCAGCGTGCGGGAGCTCGCCGAGGGCGTGGGCGGTGGCACGCTGGTGCGCCTGGCCGCCGTCGAGGTGCTGGTCATGTTCGTGACGTTCGGCCTGGCCACGGCGCTGTCGCGGACCCCGCCGCCGAGGGAGATCGCGGCGCAGCCCTCCACCGTCGAGTTGCTCATCGGCTACGACCTCGACACCGCGCTCACGCCGCTCGGCGTGTTCACGGAATGGCGTTTCGACCTGGTCTACGGCACGGCGGCCATCGTGCTCGCCGTGCTCTACCTCGCGGGGGTGCGCAGGCTACGCCGCCGCGGGGACGTCTGGCCGGTGGGACGGACGGTGGCGTGGTTGTCCGGCTGCGCGATGCTGTTGCTGGCCACCTCGTCGGGTCTCGGCCGCTACTCGCCCGCGATGTTCAGCATCCACATGATCACGCACATGACGCTGAACATGCTGGTGCCGATCCTGCTGGTGCTCGGGGGTGCGGTGACGCTCGCGCTGCGGGCGCTGCCGCCCGCGGGCCGGGGGCGGCCGCCGGGGCCCAGGGAATGGGTGCTCGCCCTGGTGCACTCGCCGATCGCCAGGGTGCTCACCAACCCGGTCGTCGCGTTGGTCGTCTTCGTCGGGTCGTTCTACGTCCTGTACTACTCGGGCCTGTTCGACGTCGCGCTCGACCAGCACTGGGCGCATCTGGCGATGAACGCGCACTTCCTGCTGGCGGGTTACGTGTTCTTCTGGCCGATCATCGGCATCGACCCGGCTCCCCGGCAGTTGCCGCCGCTGGGCAAGCTCGGTCTGCTGCTGGCGTCCGTGCCGTTCCACGCCTTCTTCGGCGTGATCCTCATGAACATGCAGACGGTGATCGGCGAGGGCTTCTACCGCTCGCTGGATCTTCCGTGGGTCGACGGTCTGCTGGACGATCAGCGCGTCGGCGGCGGTATCGCGTGGGCGTCCGGGGAGTTGCCCGTCCTGATCGTCATGATCGCGTTGCTCGTGCAGTGGACGCGCAGCGACGAGCGCGAGGCGAAGCGGCGGGATCGCCGGGAGGAGGCCACCGGTGACGCGGAGCTGGCCGCCTACAACGCCATGTTGAAACAGTTGGCGCAGCGGGACGGTTCCCGCGACTGACGGGCGTGCCCACCGTACGCCGAGTGACCCACCGGTGACCGGGGTACGGGCGGCCTCGGCCTCGCTCTACGATCGGGGGTATGGCCGAGTTCATCTACACCATGAAGAAGGTGCGCAAGACCGTCGGGGACAAGGTCATCCTCGACGACGTCAGCACCGCGTTCTACCCCGGCGCCAAGATCGGCGTGGTGGGGCCGAACGGTGCGGGTAAGTCCACCGTTCTGAAGATCATGGCTGGGCTCGACCAACCGAGCAACGGCGAGGCGTTCCTCCAGCCGGGCGCGAGCGTGGGCATCCTCTTGCAGGAGCCGCCGCTCAACGAGGAGAAGACGGTGCGCGGCAACGTCGAGGAAGGCCTCGGCGACATCAAGGTGAAACTCGACCGATTCAACGAGATCGCCAACCTGCTCGCCACCGACTACAGCGACGAGCTGATGGAGGAGATGGGCAAGCTGCAGGAGGAGCTCGACCACGCGGACGCGTGGGAGCTCGACTCGCAGCTCGAACAGGCGATGGACGCGTTGCGTTGCCCGCCGGGCGACGAGCCGGTGACCCACCTCTCCGGTGGGGAACGGCGTCGGGTCGCGCTGTGCAAGCTGCTGCTGTCGAAGCCGGACCTCCTGCTGCTCGACGAGCCCACCAACCACCTCGACGCGGAAAGCGTTCAGTGGCTGGAGCAGTTCCTGGCGACCTATCCGGGTGCGGTCCTCGCCGTCACGCACGACCGGTACTTCCTCGACAACGTCGCCGAGTGGATCATGGAGCTGGACCGGGGACGCGTCGAGGGCTACGAGGGCAACTACTCCACCTACCTGCAGAAGAAGCGGGAACGGTTGGAGGTCCAGGGCAAGAAGGACGCCAAGCTCGCCAAGCGACTGGCGAAGGAACTGGAGTGGGTCCGCTCCAACGCGAAGGCCCGCCAGAGCAAGTCCCGCGCGCGTCTCGAGCGCTACGAGCAGATGGCCGCGGAGGCGGAGAAGACCCGCAAGCTGGACTTCGAGGAGATCCAGATCCCGCCGGGGCCGCGGCTGGGCAACGTCGTCGTGGAGGTCGAGAACCTCAGCAAGGGCTTCGACGGTCGGCTGCTGATCGACAACCTCTCGTTCACGTTGCCGCGCAACGGCATCGTCGGGGTCATCGGTCCCAACGGCGTCGGTAAGACGACGCTGTTCAAAACGATCGTGGGGCTGGAGAAGCCGGACTCGGGCGAGGTGCGGATCGGCGAGACCGTCAAGCTCTCCTACGTCGACCAGCAGCGCGAGGGCATCGACCCGAACAAGACGGTGTGGGAAGTGGTGTCCGACGGGCTGGACCACATCCACGTCGGGCAGACCGAGATGCCGTCGCGCGCGTACGTGAGCGCGTTCGGCTTCAAGGGACCGGACCAGCAGAAGCCCGCGGGCGTGCTCTCGGGCGGTGAGCGCAACCGGTTGAACCTGGCGTTGACGTTGAAGCAGGGCGGCAACCTGATCCTGCTCGACGAGCCGACCAACGACCTCGACGTCGAAACGCTCGGTTCGCTGGAGAACGCTTTGGAGCAGTTCCCCGGCTGCGCCGTGGTGATCTCGCACGACAGGTGGTTCCTCGACCGGGTCGCGACCCATATTCTCGCTTGGGAAGGGACCGAGGAGAACCCGGCGAAGTGGTTCTGGTTCGAGGGCAACTTCGAAGGCTACGAGAAGAACAAGGTCGAGCGACTGGGGGCGGAAGCTGCCAGGCCGCACCGGGTGACTCATCGGAAACTGACCCGCGACTGACGTCGTAGTGGGACGTGGGAACGGCGAGGCGACGGGACCTCGCCGTTCCCACGTCCCGCGCGATGGAGTCAGAGCCCCGGAGCCGACAGTTGAGGACAGACCCAGTGGCGACCACTGAGCAGACAAGCGAAAGTGCGGCGGGTGACCGGAGAGCGGCGTCCGGCGGCATGACCGGGGGCTCGGCTTCCGCCGAGCGTCTGGTGGAGCGGGCTTCGGCCCTGCGGGTGAGGGCTCCCGAGCTGGCTCTCATCCTCGGCGAGCGAGCCGCGGCCGTGGCGGAGGCGTGCGGGGACAATGAGCTGTGGATCCGCGCGGAGAGCCTCGCCGTTCACTCGAAGATCCAATTGGGGCATCGGGCGTCCACGGTGGGTCGAGCCGTGACGGCGTTGCGGGCGGCCGAGGACGCGGGACATTCCGTTCTCGTGGCGCAGTTGCGCACCGACCTCGCGGTGTGTGCACGGTCGGTGGGGGCGCCCCTGACGGGGTTGGCGGCGCTCCGGCCGGTGCTGACCGTCGGCGGTTTGTCGTCGGTGCAGCGGGCCGCGGCGTTGTGCCATCTCGTCGGTTGCCTCGGCACCTTCGGCCGCAAGGCCGAACTCGACCGGGTGCTGATGGAGGGCGACCGTCTGATCTCCCGTGACTCCCGGCTTTCCGACGACGACCGGTTGGTCGCGAGGGCGTTGTTGCGGGTCGGGGTGTCGGCGCACCGCAGGCGGCACGGTGACCTGGTGAGCGCCGCCGACGCCGCGCGCACGGGAATAGGTTTCCTGGACGACCTGTCGGACCCCGGAGCGGACGGCGGTCTGGCCCGCGTCCGGTTGGTACTCGAACTGGTCTGCTCGCTGCTCGACCGTGGCGACGTGGACATGGCGCTGGAGGTGGCCGAGCCGCTGTTGGCCCAGCCCGAGCGCGCCGCCGCCGTCGCGCCGATGGCGTGGCTGAGGATGGCCGTCGCCACCCGCGTGCACCTGGTGAACGGCTCGGCCGAGACGGCCGCGCGGACCCTGCGTGAGGCCGTCCACAGTGCGAGCAGGCACGGTCTGTACTCGTTGACGGCGCGGTTGTGGCTGGAGCTGGCCCACGTCGAGGAGCGCATCGGCCAGGCGAGCGAAGCGGTTCAGTGCCTGTATCGCGCGCGTTCCGCCGAGCACTTGTACACGCGTGTGAGCAGTCAGGCCCGTGCCCTGCTCACCGGCGTGTTCGGTGCCGGGGAGCAGGCGCCCGTCGACCTGGCGGAGATGGTGGCGGCAGCGGCGCAGGCGGCTTCCGCGTCGGCGGCGCCCCAGCCTCCCGCTCAGCGGACCTCGTCCGAGCCGTCGGCCGAGACCTTCGGCCGGACCGGTGGCAGGCGCAGGGCGGACGAACGCGATGGTTCGTCGAGGCCCAGGGTGGTGCTGCCGATGCTGCGGTTGGCTCCGCCTCCCGCCGACGAGGAGCCCACCCCGCGGTCGGAGCCGACGCGGTCCGCGCCCGCGAACGTGGCCGAAACCCCCGCGCCGAGGCGGAGCGAGGACGACGACGTGTCGGCCACCGAGGTCACCGCCGTCACCCCCGTGATCACCGACGACACCCCACCGCCCGAACCGAGGCGGCGACGGCGCAAGCCGGAGCCCGAGGAGGAGACGTCGGGGGCCACGCGGAAGACTCGGCACGACGCCGAACACGGCTCCGTCACGGCGAGGTCGGTGCTCGACCGGCTGGGGATCTCGCCGGGTGGTGGCGGGCGACGCCGGGCCGACAAGGACAAAGACAAGGACAAGGAGAGCGTCGCGTCTTTGCAGCGGGCGGTGTCCGACCAGCCGGAGTCGAGCGCGACCGACTCGTCGCCGTCCCGCCCCGAGCCGGTCGAACGGACCGAGACCACGACCGATTCCTCGGCCGACTCCTACGGGTGGCTGCCCCGGCTCAAACTGCCGCCGTCGCTGGCTCCGGTGAAGGAGGAGACCGTCTCGGCGACCGAATCCTCGGTGAACGGGTCGAGCGGTCGGGACACGGCGGAGGCCACCTCCGACCACACGGAGCAGTTCTCCTCCGGCCCGAGCACCGACTATCGCGTTCCCGCGGACGATCCTCCTCCGGACGCGGGGCTCGCGGAGTTGCTGGCCAGGGCGCTGGCCGAGCACCAGGCGGGTACCGCCAGCGCCGCGGCGTTGGTCAGGCAGCTCGGCGTGGACGACGATCAGTCGTCCGTCAACGGCAAACACCGGGGCAACGGCTAGCGCATCACAGGGGGCCTGGCAACCGCTGTTCAGGGGCCGTGGGACAGTAGCGGGGAGAGGCGTGACGTTGGGGTCTAGCCAGGACAGTGGAGAGTTGGGTTGCCTGACATACACTCGACCGGAACATCGATCCACCCCGGCACGGAGGATGTGAACACCGACCCGCCCGGCCGGCCTCGGAGCCCGGAGCAGATCCGCGACGAACTCGTCGAGGCGGCCGCCGCGCAGGCACCGGACATCGCGGACCTCGTTCGGCTGTACTACCGACTCGTCCCCGCAGAGGAGATCCTCGGTGACGATCCGACCGATCTGGTCGGGGCCGTCAGGTCGCACATGGAACTCGCTCGGCAGCGCGTTCCCGGCAGGCCGGCCGTCCGGTTGTTCAACCCGAACGCCGCCCACGACGGGTGGGCGCGGGAAGCCACGGTGGTGCAGGTCGTCACGGACGACATGCCCTACCTGGTGGACTCCGTGGCCGCCGAGCTGTCCCGCAGCGGGGTCCAGGTACAGCGCATCGTGCACCCGATCGTGGTCGTGAGCAGGGACGTCACGGGTGCGCTGCAGGAGATCCACCCGAAGGCGGACGTCGCGCAGCCCCCGGCGGGCGCGGCCGCCGAGTCGTGGATGTACCTGGAGATCGACCCGATCGGCGACCCCGCACGGGCGAGGGACCTGGACAACAAGCTGGTCGCGGTGCTCAGCGACGTCCGGGAGGTCGTCGAGGACACCGACAAGATGACCCAGGCCGCGATCGACATCGCGGTCTCGCTGGAGGAGCACCCGCCGCCCCTGCCGGAGGAGGAGGTCGCCGAGGGGGCCGCGCTGCTGCGGTGGCTCGCGGACAATCACTTCACGTTCCTGGGCTACCGCCACTACGAGGTCGTTCCCGAGTCGCGGTCCGGTGACGAGCCCGTGCTGCGGGCGGTGCTGGCGTCCGGGCTCGGAGTGTTGCGGCAGGACAGTCTCGCCGCGCGGAGCCTCACCAAGGGGCCCGACACGGACTCCCGCGTGTTGTCGCCCACGCTGCTCGTGCTCACCCACGCGAGCTCACCGTCCACTGTGCACCGGCCGATCTACCCGTACTACGTCGGAGTGAAGACCTTCGACGACGAGGGCCGGGTCACGGGCGAACACCGCTTCCTCGGCATGTTCACCTCGTCGGCCCTGCACGAGGACGTCCTCGACATCCCCGTGGTCAACCGGCGTGTCCGCGAGGTCATCCACCGGGCCGGGTTCCCGATGGAGTCGTACTCGGGACAGCGGATGCTGGACGTGCTGCAGAACTGGCCGCTGACCGACCTGTTGTCGGCCGACGCCGACTCGCTCTACGCCACGGCGACGGGTGCGATCACGTTGGCCGACCGCCGCAGGCTGCGCTTGTTCCTGCGCAAGGACCCGTACGGACGTTTCTACTCGTGCCTGGTGTTCCTGCCCCGTGACCGGTACACCACGTGGTCGCGGCTGGCCATGCAGCAGGTGTTGCTGGACGAACTCGAAGGCAGGTCGCTGGAGTACAGCACCCGTCTCGGCGAGACCCTGCTCGCGCAGATCCACTTCACCGTCTACACCGAACCGGGCGCCGTCACCGAACCGGACACCGTTCGCATCCAGGAGCGGCTCAACGAGGCCGTCCGCACGTGGGACGACTCGCTGGTGGAGGCGATCCTGGCCGAGCGCAGGGCGCGGGCGGGCAACGGCAAGGCCGTCACGTTGGCCGGTGAGGAGTCGGCGACCGAGCAGGCGCAGCGGTTCGCCTCGGCCTTCCCGGAGGCGTACAAGGAGGACTTCGACGCCGAGACCGCGCTGGCCGATCTGCGCAAGCTGGAGGCGCTGATCGAGCCGGACTCGTTGGACATGTCGTTCTACCTGCCCGCCGACGCGGCGCCGGGCGAGCGGCGGTTCAAGCTGTACCTGCGCGAGGGCGTCACGCTGTCCACACTGCTGCCGATGTTGCAGCGCATGGGTGTCGAGGTGGTGGACCAGCGGCCCTACGAGGTGCAGACCGAGGACGGCAACCGGAGCTGGATCTACGACTTCGGCCTGCGGATCGAGCCGCGGGTGCTGGCAGAGCTCGGTGACGCCGCCGAGGACGACCTGCGCGTGCGCTTCCAGGACGCGTTCGCCGCGGCGTGGCACGGCCTGGCCGAGAGCGACGGTTTCAGCGCCTTGGTGCTGAAGGCGGGACTCACGTGGCGGCAGGCCGCGGTGCTGCGGGCGTACTCGCGTTACCTGAGGCAGGCCGGGTCGCAGTACTCGCAGGGCTACATCGAGTCGGCCATCCTCGCGCACACGGACGTCGCCAAGGCGCTAGTGCGGTTGTTCGAACTGCGTTTCGCGCCGCGCCACGACGACAGCCACCGCGCCGAGGACGTCGAGGCGCAGGTCGCCGAAATCAACTCGATGATCGACGCGGTGACCAGCCTGGACACCGACCGCATCCTGCGTCGGTTGCTGGCGGTCATCTCGGCGACGTTGCGGACGAACTACTGGGTCACGGACGAGAACGGCTCTCCGCGCCCGTACCTGGCGTTCAAACTGGACCCGCAGCAGATTCCCGACCTCCCGGAACCTCGCCCGGCGTACGAGATCTTCGTGTACTCGCCTCGCGTCGAGGGCGTGCACCTGCGGTTCGGTTCCGTCGCGCGCGGCGGTCTGCGCTGGTCGGACCGTCACGAGGACTTCCGCACCGAGATCCTGGGCCTGGTCAAGGCGCAGGCGGTGAAGAACTCCGTCATCGTCCCGGTGGGAGCCAAGGGTGGTTTCGTGGTGAAGAAACCACCGAAGCCGACCGGCGACCCCGGCATCGACAGGGAGAACCACCAGCGCGAGGGCATCGCGTGCTACCGCATGTTCATCTCGGGTCTGCTGGATCTCACCGACAACCTCGTCGACGGCAGGACGGTACCCGCGCGGGACGTCGTGCGCTACGACGGCGACGACAACTACCTCGTGGTGGCCGCCGACAAGGGCACGGCGACGTTCTCCGACATCGCCAACGAGGTGGCGGCGAGTTACGGCTTCTGGCTCGGTGACGCGTTCGCCTCGGGTGGTTCACGCGGCTACGACCACAAGGCGATGGGGATCACCGCGCGGGGCGCGTGGGAGAGTGTCAAGCGGCACTTCCGGGAACTCGGCAAGGACACGCAGAGCGAGGACTTCACGGTCGTCGGCATCGGCGACATGGCTGGGGACGTCTTCGGCAACGGAATGCTGCTGTCGGAGCACATCCGGCTCGTGGCCGCGTTCAACCACCTGCACATCTTCCTCGACCCGAACCCCGACGCCGCGACGTCGTACCGGGAGCGCAAGCGGCTGTTCGAGATGCCGAGGTCGTCGTGGGACGACTACGACCGCTCGCTCATCAGCGAGGGCGGTGGGGTCTATCCGCGGTCGGCGAAGACCATCCCGATCAGCCCCCAGGTGCGCCGGGCACTCGGGCTTGCCGACGACGTCACGTCGATGGCGCCCGCCGAGTTGATCCGGGCGATCCTGCTGGCGCCGGTGGACCTGCTGTGGAACGGTGGTATCGGCACCTACGTCAAGGCGGAGAGCGAGACCCACGCCGACGCGGGCGACAAGGCCAACGACGCCGTGCGCGTGAACGGCAGTCAGCTCCGTGTCAAGGTCGTCGGTGAGGGCGGCAACCTCGGCTTCACCCAGCGCGGCCGGATCGAGTTCGCCCGGCACGGCGGCAAGATCAACACGGACGCTCTCGACAACTCCGCCGGGGTCGACTGCTCCGACCACGAGGTCAACATCAAGATCCTGCTCGATCAGCTCGTGGCGAAGGGCGAGCTGAAGCCCGAGCAGCGCAACACCTTGTTGGAGGAGATGACCGACGAGGTCGCGCGGCTCGTCCTGACCGACAATTATCGGCAGAACAACGTCCTCGGGGTCAGCCGGGCGCACGCCGAGTCGATGCTCTCGGTGCACAGCAGGCTGGTGGCCGCCCTGGAGCAGAAGGGCGCTCTCGACCGCGAGCTCGAGGCTCTGCCGAGCAAGGCGGAGTTCGCGGCGCGTGAGAAGGCGGGAGAGGGGTTGGCCTCGCCCGAGCTGGCCACGCTGCTCGCGCACGTCAAGCTCGACCTCAAGGACGAGATCCTCGACAGCGACCTTCCGGACGCGGACGTGTTCGCCCGCAGGCTCCCGGAGTACTTCCCCACTCCGTTGCGGCGTGACTTCGCCGACGAGATCGCGAAGCACCCGCTCAGTCGGCAGATCACCACGACGTTGCTGGTGAACGAGGTCGTCGACGGCGCGGGCGTGTCGTACGCGTTCCGGCTCGCCGAGGAGCTCAACGCGACGGGCACGGACGCGGTGCGGGCCTTCGCGGTCGTCACCAACGTGTACGACCTGCCCGCGGTGTGGCGGGGCATCGAGGCGCTCGACAACGTCGTGCCCACCGACGTGGCCGACTCGATGGTGCTGGAGACCCGCAGGCTGCTCGATCGTGCGGCCCGGTGGTTCCTCACCAACCGGCCGCAGCCGCTCGCGGTGGGTGCCGAGATCAGCCGGTTCGCCGGGCACGTCGGCAGGTTGGTGCCGAAGCTGGGTGACCTCCTGCGCGGTCGGGAGGCCGAGGCCGTGCGACGGGAGACGGAGAGGCTCAGGGAGCAGGGCGTTCCCGAGGACCTCGCCCGCCGGGTCGCGTTGCTGCTTCCCAGCTACTCGCTGCTCGACATCGTCGAGGTGGCGGAGCTGGCCGAGCGTGAGGTGGGGGTCTCCGCCGAACGCAGCCCGGAGGAGACCGCCGAGCTGTACTACGCGCTGTCCGATCACCTGGGCATGGACCGCATGCTCACCTCGGTCAACGCGCTCGAACGGGGCAGCCGGTGGCATGCGTTGGCGCGGCTGGCGTTGCGGGACGACCTGTACTCGTCGCTGCGAGCGATCACGTTGGACGCTCTGCGGCACAGCGATCCCGAGGCCGGTGTGGACGACAAGATCGCGCAGTGGGAGCAGGTGAACTCGTCGAGGTTGGCTCGGGCTCGGGTCACCCTGGATGAGATCGAGAGCTCCGGCAAGCTCGATCTGGCGACGCTTTCGGTGGCCGTGCGGCAGATCCGCGGCACGGTCCATTGAGGAGCGACGTGATGGCACGGGAGGCGGACCAGTACGTCGTGTGGGTGCGGCCGAGATGGTCGGACATGGACGCGTTCGGGCACGTGAACCACGCGCGGCTGGTGACGTTGTTGGAGGAGGCCAGGGTGCCGTTGCTCTTCGGCGACGGCACCGACGGCCCCGGGGGCGGTTCGGGCGGCTTGTCCGACTTCGCCAAGGGAATCGTCGTGGTGCGGCTGCGGGTCGACTATCGGGCGCCGATCGTGGTCGACGGCCGGGAGGTCCGAGTCGAGATCACGCTCGCGGACCTGCGGCACGCCTCGTTCACCCTCGACTACCGGGTACGGACGGGGCCGTCCGAGGACGACGCGGTGGCCGCCACGGCGACCACCGTGCTCGCTCCCTACGACCTCGAACGGAGCAGGCCGCGTCGGCTCACCGAGACCGAGCGGGCCTTCTTGGCCGAGCACGTGCCGAGCGGAGGCGGGGCGTGACGGAACTGCGAATTCCCGATCGGGGCGATCGGGAGAGTCTGGGGGCGTTCGTGGCCAGGGCGGTGCGCTTCGACGCCGCCACGGTGGTGCGGTTGCGGCAGCGCAACGAGCACCTCGTGGAGGCGTGGGCCACCACCCCCTTCGACGTGCTCGTGACCCGCGCCGTCGAGGGAAAGGTGACTCCGTCGGACGTCACCGTGTCCGGCAACGAACTCCTGGCGGCGCTCACGGTCGCGCGGTCCGACCGGATGGACCCCGGACCGCCGCGCGACCTGTTGTGGCGGTCCGAGCTGCCACCCACCGGTAGTTGGCGGGCCCTGGACACGCTGCCCGTCACCGTCGTGAGCGACCTCGCCGACCGAGGGGTGGAACTCGCGCGGGAGAACGTCGGTCCGCACGGCACGCCGCCCGCGTCCCTGATGGACCAGACCGTGCTCACGGTCTCCGGGGAGCACGACGAGGTCAAGGTTCCGATGCGATGCCTGTTCGCCCTCTCGGGAATGGGTTTCGTGGACTCCTCGCTGACCGACGACGTGGTGCGGGTGTCGACCACGGACGCCTGGCTCCGGATCGACGCCCGCTACGGGGCGGTGCTGCGGCGGCGGCACGCGCTGCTGCCGCTGCTCCTTTAAGGGGACGGGGTCACGGCATCATGTCGCGGAGGTGTTCGATCTCCGCGGTCTGGGTGGTGACGACCTCCTGCGCCATCTCCAGTGCGCGCGGTTCGATGCCCTTGGGGAGGTAGTCCTCGGCCATCGTCAGCGCGCCCTCGTGGTGGGTGATCATGAGTTCGCAGAACAGCCGGTCGAACTCCTCGCCCGTGGCGGTGCGGAGCTCGTCGAGTTGTTCCGCGGTGGCCATGCCGGGCATGTCGACGTGTCCGGCATGGCCGCCGTGGTCGTGTGCGTCCGCGTCCGGCGCGTACTCGGCCAGCCAGGACCGCATCATCTCGATCTCGCCCTCCTGGGCCACGGCGATGCGTTCGGCGATGGTCTTGACCCGTTCGCTCTCGGCGCGGTCGGCCACCAGATCCGTCATCACGAGCGCTTGTTCGTGGTGCGGGATCATCATGCGCATGTAATCGATGTCGGCGTCCGAGACCGGGACCTCGCGCGGGTGTTCCGCTGCCCGGTCGCCGGGGATGACGTCCGCCGCCTCCCCCGGGCCCCGCGGCACGATGACGTCGGGTGATCCTTGCTCGGAGGGCTCCGGTTCCGCCGTGCAACCGGCGCCGAGTATCAGGATCGCGGCCAGACAGACCCGCAGTGAACCTCGCATGAGGCCACCCCAGCAGGAGCACTCCATCGAGTCAAGCGGCTACGCTCCGCTACCGACAAACCGTCCGATTGTCGCTAGCCCCCTGGTGGGCGGGTTGATCACAATTACACAATTACTCACCCACCCGACCGGGAGAGGAGAACCGCGTGACCACAGCACGCAGACGCGGACGTCTGGCCGGGGTGTTGATCGCTACCGCGGCACTGACCGTCGCGGGGCTCGGTTCACCCGCCGCGGCTCAGCAGAACGACATCCCGGACGTCGACGAAGTGGTGCACAGCCACAACCTGCACCCAGTCGCCCATCTGGACAAGGAAGGCCCCTTCGCCGGCCAGTCGGCCTTCAACACTGACATCGCGTTCACCCGCGGGCACGCCATCGTGGGCAACTACGACGGCTTCACGATCTACGACGTCAGGAAGCCGAAGAAGCCCAAGGTGGTCAGCCAGGTCCTGTGCCCCGGCGGGCAGAACGACGTGTCCGTGTCGGGCGATCTGCTGTTCTTGTCCACGGACTACGCCCGCACCAACGACTCCTGCGTGAGCGAGCCCGCGCAGGCGTCGGACCCGAACTCGTGGGAGGGCATCAAGGTCTTCGACATCAGCGACCTGTCGAACCCCACCTACGTCGCCTCGGTGCGCACGGACTGCGGCTCGCACACCCACACGATGGTTCCCGCCCCGGAGCGGAACTCCGTGCTGCTGTACGTGTCGTCGTACTCGCCCGCGCCGGAACTGCCGAACTGCCAGCCGCCGCACGACAAGGTGTCCATCGTCGAGGTGCCCCTCGACCACCCGGAGGACGCCGAGCTGGTGGCCACGCCGGTGCTGTTCCCCGACGGCGGCAACCCCGGTGACGGCTATTCGAGCAAGACCACCGGCTGCCACGACCTGACCGCCTACCCGGAGAAGGACCTCATGGCGGGGGCGTGCATGGGTGACGGCATCCTGATCGACATCAGCGACCGGATGAACCCGCGGGTGATCGACCGCGTGCAGGACAACACCAACTTCGCGTTCTGGCACAGCGCCACGTTCAACAACGAGGGCACCAAGGTGGTGTTCACCGACGAGCTCGGCGGTGGCGGCATGCCCACCTGCAACGCCGAGATCGGGCCCGAGCGCGGCGCGAACGGGATCTACGACATCAAGGGCACCGGCGACCGTGCCCACCTGGAGTTCCGCAGCTACTACAAGATCCCGCGGCACCAGGCCGACACCGAGAACTGCGTGGCGCACAACGGTTCGCTGATCCCGGTGAAGGGTCGCGACATCATGGTCCAGGCCTGGTACCAGGGCGGGGTGTCGGTGTGGGAGTTCACGGACTCCGACCGGCCGAAGGAGATCGCCTACTTCGAGCGCGGCCCGTTGTCCGACACCGAGAACATCACCGGCGGTTCGTGGTCGGCGTACTACTACAACGGCTACATCTACTCGTCGGACATCCAGAAGGGGTTCGACGTGCTGGATGTGCGTGACCCGCGCACGGCTCCGGCGAAGTCGGTGAAGTTCGACGAGTTCAACGCGCAGACCCAACCCTCCTACGGTCGCCGCTGAGGCGTCACGGGCTGACAGCACACGGGCGCCGGTCCCACTGTCGAGAGGGATCGGCGCCCGACGTGTGTGAGGGAGGAGTTCACTCCCAGGTGTTCATCAGCGAGTTCGCCGCCATCTCCAGGTACTGCCACAACTGGGAGCGGTAGGGCTCCTCGATGCCGGAGGAGTCCACGGCGATCCGCATGGCCCGAAGCCAGGCGTCGCGTTCGATCGGGCCGATCCGAAACGGCATGTGGCGCATCCGCAGGCGGGGATGTCCTCGCCGTTCGGAGTACGTGTGCGGTCCGCCCCAGTACTGCATGAGGAAGAGCCGGAGCCGTTCCTCCGCGGGGCCGAGATCCTCCTCGGGGTACATCGGCCGCAGGATCTCGTCGTTGGCCACCTCGGAGTAGAAGCGGGCGACGAGCTTGCGGAACGTCTCCTCGCCGCCCACGGCCTCGTAGAAGGACTCGGGCGACGGTGCCGACTGGGAGGGCTGGGCACTGCTCACGTCTGTCACACCTCCATTCTGCCGGGTTCCCGGCGTCGGAGGCCCCGTCGTCAGCGGTCCGCGGGGCCGAAGAAACGTCCGAGTGGCGGGTCGAAGCCCTCACGTTCCAACGCCCGCATGATCTCGCCCCGCAACGCGCGCTGGACCGCCCATTGGCGGCCGGGGCGGACCTTCGTCGTGAGACGGAACTGTACGGCCTCGGGAGTGATGTTCTCCACACCCAGTACTTGCGGCTTTTCGAGCACGTCGGGGCGGATCGCCTCCAGCTCGGCGGCCTTCTCGGCGACCTGCTCCAGGACGGCGGTGGCCTTCTCCACGTCGGTGTCGTAGCCGAGCGGGATGTCCACGACGGCCACGGCGTAGCCCTGGCTGAAGTTTCCGACACGCTGGACCTCGCCGTTGCGCACGTACCAGACCGTGCCGTTGAGGTCGCGCACCGTGGTGATGCGCAGGCCCACGGACTCCACCGTGCCGACGGCCTCGCCGACGTCCACGACGTCGCCGACCCCGTACTGGTCCTCCAGCATCATGAAGATGCCCGACAGGAAGTCCCGCACGAGGTTCTGGGCGCCGAAACCGATGGCCACACCGACGATCCCCGCGGAGGCCAGGATGGGGGCGAGGTTGATGCCCAGCTCGCCGAGGATGAGGATGAACGCCAGGCCGAACACCACGAAGCTCGTGATCGACTTCAGCACCGAGCCGATGGTCTGAGCCCGCTGTCGCCGTCGTTCCAACGCGACGGGCCCCAGGACCTCGGGGGCCACCCGTTCCTTGAGGGGGCGAAGCAGGGCGGGGACTCTGCTGCCGTTGGAATCGGGGTCGTCGGCGGGGGGACGGGTGAGCCGATCGATCAGCTTGCGGATGAGGAAGCGGATCAGGAACGCGCCGAGCAGGATGAGCAGAATGCGAAGTGGTCGTGCCACGAGCCAGTCGGCCGAGGCGGCGAGCCATTCGTTACCGGTGAGGCGATAGACCTGCTCACACCAGGTACCTACCTCGTTGATGCAGGTGGGTGGCTCGTCGAGTAACTCTTCCACTGAGGTGCGCTCCCTCCCTCGGGTGGCCCGGCCCACGTCGGGTTCGACATGGGGGCCGATCGGGGCATGTTGACCGGAGTCGGTCCG
The DNA here is from genome assembly GCF_000243395.2 of Saccharomonospora glauca K62. Lineage (NCBI taxonomy): Bacteria > Bacillati > Actinomycetota > Actinomycetes > Pseudonocardiales > Pseudonocardiaceae > Saccharomonospora > Saccharomonospora glauca. The sequence continues at coordinate 1,301,825 of NZ_CM001484.1, forward strand.
TCAGCAACCGTACCCAGATGGGGCAGGTAGCAGAACGCACGTGCGTTCGGGGGGCGATGTGTGGTCGACTTAGGGCTGCACCGGTGGAGGTGGTCGCGTGGAAGACCGACAACCTAGGCCTCACGGCGCCGGGACCCGGCAGCCCGCCGGGTCGGCGCCCGAGACGTTCACGCCCTGCGTGCCGGCGACCGGCATGGTCGGACCGTCACCCACGGCCCCGCCAGTGAGGGTGGGGCGGGTCACTCGGTCCCATCATCGCCGATCACGGGACCCCGGAGGGTCCGTCGGCCCGAGTCCGACGTCGCCCGGAACGGGGAAGCGGCGTGTCCTGTTGCTCAACGCCACATTCGAGCCGCTCACCGCGCTACCGCTGCGACGAGCCATCGTGCTGCTCGTTTGCGGCAAGGCGGAGGTCGTCCATGAGGACCCGGCCGGGAGTACGCTGCGCTCGGCCACGATGACGGTGGAAGTACCGTCGGTGATCAGGCTCAGCAGATACGTGCACGTACCTTACAGGGCACAGGTTCCGCTGACGCGGGCGGGCTTGATGCATCGGGACCGGTTCCGGTGCGCCTACTGCGGTGGCAGGGCGGAGACCATCGACCACGTGGTGCCCCGAAGTCGAGGCGGGGCGCACTCGTGGGAGAACTGCGTCGCCTGCTGCGCGAAGTGCAACCACCGGAAGGCCGACAAGCTCCTGTCGGAGTTGGGGTGGCGTCTGCGGACTGTGCCGACCCAGCCGCGTGGGCCCCATTGGCGGCTGTTGGCGCACGCCAAGGAGGCCGACCCGTTGTGGCAGCGCTATCTGGGTGTTCCCGCGGCTTGACGGGACACCGTCGGACCTTCAGCGGGTGACGCGCGTGCCCATCGTCACCCGAGTGCCTCGGGTCACGCGGGTACCCCTCGTCACGCGGGTGCCCGCCGTGACACGGGTGCCGTGGGTCACGCGAGTACCGCGGGTGACCCGAGTTCCCATCGTCACCCGAGTGCCGGCCGTGACCCGCGTACCGCGCGTGACCCTGGTACCGCGCGTGACCCTGGTGCCGCGCGTGACTCGCATGCCGCGGGTGACCCTGGTGCCGCAGGTGACACGGGTGCCACGGGCAGTGACGTCGACGACAACCGGGGAGACGCTCGAAGTGGTGAACATGGCAGGTCCTCCTGTGACCGTGGTGACCTGATAAGGACTCGGGGACGATGGCGCAAGGCCCGTACAGGTGAAAAACGTACGAGCCTTTGTCGGGGTGAACAAGATGTTCTCGGAGGGTGCCCCCGGCCGTACGTGAAAGTGCAACCTTTCGCGAACTCTCCTTCCCCTCATCGCGGGACTGCCCACGTGGCAAGCGGGCGAGGAGGGGGCCGTGTGGATTTATCCGGGTGAGGTTTCACCGTGGCAGGTGAGTAGCGGACGAGGCAGTCGGCTACTCTGCGGCCGTGAGCATCCTCGAGACGATCCTGGTCTTCGTGGCGATACCACTGGCCGTCTTCGTTTTCTTCGCGCTGGTGACGCTACGGTCGAAGTTCGCGAGCAGGCCTCGCTACCGCCCCGGACAGGCGTGGGACTATCCGCCCGTGTGGTGGTCCGCCAACCCGGAGGGCGTGGGCCGGCGACACGCCGGTGACGCCGAGCACGGTGACACCGCTCCGTCCAAGGTTCGAGGAGGTGCCAGTGGCAACTGGTGAGCTGACCAAGGAGAGCCCGTCCACGGGCCTTGAGGGCACCGAACTCCAGCCCGGTGCCGCCGTGACGGCGAGTGGTCGTGTCTCGGTCGCGCAGATGTACGAGCCCGCTGCTCCGTCCGGACCATTCAGCACTGCGCAACTCGCCCGCCTCGACGAAGCGCTGACTCTGGCCAGCCGGGAGACCGGTCTCGACTTCAGCATCTACCTCGGCGAGCTCGGCGACGAGCCGCGAGCGGGCGCGGAGGCCCTCCACGACACACTCGGCGAACGCGGTGACGACGCGGTCCTGGTGGCCGTCTCACCCGGTGAGCGTGTCGTCGAGGTGATCACCGGTGCTCACGCCAAGCAGCGGCTGTCCGACCGGGGCGCCAAGCTCGCGGTGATGAGCATGGTCGCGTCGTTCAAGGAAGGTGACCTCATCGGAGGTCTCGTCAGTGGTCTGCGCATGATGGCCGACCAGGCGGGTTCCGCGCCGCGGAACTGAGCCGTTCCCGACAGCCCGAAGGCCGCCGCCCCATGGGGACGGCGGCCTTCGCCGTGTTCGGTCAGCTCTCGTCGAACCGGCGGGCGGCCAGCGCCCGCTCGACACCGGCGCGGCCCTCGCTCACCAGCCGTCGGAGAGCGGCGGCGTGGGCACCGGCGAGCCAGGCATCGGCCTTTGCGAGGCCGTCCTCCGACACCTCCCACGACGGGTACAGCCCGAGGACGGTCGGCTGGGCGCGCTCGCTCGACCTCCGGCTCCACACCTCGTCGAGCATGTCGAAGTACCGCTGCGTGTAGTCGCCCAGCAGGTGCTTCTGCGCGGGGTGGGAAAAGCCCGCGATGATGGCCTCGTTCACGGCGTTCGGCGACTCGTCGTCGTAGACCGCGCGTTCCCAGGCGGTGGCCTTGGACTCCGGCGTCGGGCGCAGAGCCCGGGCTCGTTCGGCGTGGCGGCGGCCGGTGGCGGTGTCGTCGCGCCGCAGCTCGGCGTCGATCTCGGCGTCACCGGCTTTGCCGTGGGCGACGAGGGCGTGCAGCAGCCGCCACCGCAAATCGGTGTCCACGGTCAGGCCTTCCAGCGGAGCCGACCCGTCCAGCCACCCCGCCAGCACATCGAGGGTGGCGTCGTCGAGCACCGAACTCGCCAGCGCGTTTACGAAAGCGAGCTGGTGGTCCGAGCCGGGTTCGGCGTTGCGAGCCAGGTCGAGCAGCGTGGCGGTGAAGCCGGGCCAGCCGTGCTCGGCCGCCCACGAGGGCTGGGCGTAGGAGTTCAGCGCCGTCTGGGCCTGCAGCAGCAGCCGCTGCACCACACCGACCTCGGTCTCGGCGTGAACGCCCCGCTGCACCAGCGTGACGAAGTCCCGCGCCTTGAACTCCGCGTCGCGGGTCATTTCCCAGGCGGCGGACCAGCACAGGGTGCGGGGGAGGGGGTCGGTGATGTCGGCGATGCGGGTGGTCAGGGTGGTCAGGGAGTGCGGGTCCAGGCGTAGGGCGCAGTAGGTGAGGTCGTCGTCGTTGACCAGGACCAGGTCCCCGGCGTCGGTGCCGACCAGGTCGGGGACGTCGGTGGTGGCGCCGGTGATGTCGAGTTCGACGCGGTGGGTGCGCACGAGTTTGCCGTGGCCGTTGTCGTTGTAGACCCCCACCGCGACCCGGTGGGTGCGCAGCTCACCCGCGCCGGGTTTGGCTCCGCCCTGGTCGATGGCAAAGGAGCGATACCGGCCGTTTTCGTCGAGTTCGAAGCGGGGGCGCAGGGTGTTCAACCCGGTGGTTTCCAGCCATTGCGCGCTCCACCCCGACAGATCGCGTCCGGAGGCCTGCTCCAGAGCGGCCAGCAGGTCGGCCAGGGTGGCGTTGCCCCAGGCGTGTTTGGTGAAGTAGACCCGCAGCCCGGCCAGGAAGTTGTCCAGGCCAACGTAGGCGACCAGTTGCTTGAGCACGCTGGCGCCTTTGGCGTAGGTGATGCCGTCGAAGTTGACCTCCACCGCGTGCAGATCCACGATGTCGGCGGCGATGGGGTGGGTGGAGGGCAGCTGGTCCTGCCGGTAGGCCCAGGACTTTTCGATGTTGGCGAAGCTGGTCCAGGCCCCGGTGTATTCGGTGGCCTCGGCCTGGGCCAGCACACTGGCGAAGGTGGCGAAGGACTCGTTGAGCCACAGATCGTCCCACCAGCGCATGGTGACCAGGTCCCCGAACCACATGTGCGCCATCTCGTGCAGCAGGGTCTCGGCGCGCCGTTCGTAGGAGTAGCGGGTCACCCGGCTGCGGAAGACGTAGTCTTCCAAGAAGGTGACCGCCCCGGCGTTTTCCATCGCCCCGGCGTTGAACTCCGGCACGAACAACTGGTCGTATTTGGTGAACGGATACGGCACCCCGAATTTGTCGTGGTAGAACGCAAACCCCTGCTTGGTCTCGGTAAACAGCCGGTCGGCGTCCATGAACTCCGCCAGCGAGGCCCGACAGTAGATGCCCAGCGGGATCGTGCCGTGCTCATCGACGTAGGTGTCCCGCCACTCGGCATACGGCCCGGCGATCAACGCCACCAGATACGTCGACATCCGCTGCGAGGTGGCGAAGGTGGTGCGCACCGCCCCTTGCGGGGTGTCCTCCCGCGACGCGACCGGGGCGTTGGAGACCACCGTCCAATCCCGGGGAGCGGTCACCACCAGCCGGTAGGTGGCCTTGAGGTCGGGCTGGTCGAAACAGGCGAACATCCGCTTGGCATCCGCCGTCTCAAACTGGCTGTAGAGGTACACGCCGCCGTCGACGGGATCGACGAACCGATGCAACCCCTCCCCGGTGTTCATGTACCGGCAGTCGGCATGCACCACCACCTCGTTCTCCGCCGCCAGATCCGGCAACGCAATACCCTTGTCCTCGACATAGTCGGACACATCCAGGGGCCGGCCGTTGAGCGTGGCCTTTCGCACCCCCGCGGCCACCACATCCACCCAACTCGACTCCCCCGGCCGCCGCGCAGCGAACCGGATCGTCGTCCGAGACGAAAACGTCCCCTCACCCGGCCCACCACGGCCATCCGTCAAATCCAGCTCAATGTCATACGACGACACCTCCAGCAAATCAGCACGCTGCCGAGCTTGTTCACGAGTCAAGTTGGGGGCGGGCACTGGCACCTCTGCGCTAGTCGTTGTTACGGATGTCTTTCGTTCGTCTTCGCAACTAGTGTGCTCAGCGCATCCAATCATGCGCCGTGGGGTACGGCGACGGGAACAACGCGACTGGGCACGCTGTTGATCCTCGGTGAGGCCTACCCGGCTCGCTTCCAACCCAATCAGCGATGCAAGGAGATGCCATGACGGCAGGTCCCGAGTCCCAGCGCCCCAAGGTCGACTTCTACTTCGACCCCATGTGTCCGTTCGCGTGGATCGCCTCGCGGTGGATTCTGGAGGTCGAGAAGCAGATCGACATCGACCTTCGTTTCCGGATCATGAGTCTGGGGGTGCTCAACGAGGGCCGGGAGATCGACCCGGACTACCGCGAGCTCATGGAGAAGACGTGGGGTCCCGTGCGGGTCGCGACGGCACTCGCCGTCGAGCGCGGCGAGGAGGTGCTGCGCGACTTCTACACCGCGTTCGGCACCCGTTTCCACAACGAGGACAACAAGGACGTCGAACTCGTCCTCAAGCAGGCGGTCGAGGAGATCGGCGGGGCTCCCGAGCTGCTGAAGGCGGCCGAGTCCACTGAGTACGACGAGGCGCTGCGGGCGAGCCACAACGAAGGTATGGAACCCGTCGGCACGGACGTCGGCACCCCGACGATCCACATCGACGGTGTCGCGTTCTTCGGGCCCGTCCTCTCGTCGATCCCGAGGGGAGAGGACGCCGTTCGCGTGTTCGAGGGTGCCCGAGCGCTTGCGAGCTACCCGGACTTCTTCGAGCTCAAGCGCACGCGCACGAAGGCACCCAAGTTCGACTGAGTAGTTCAGTCCGCGGGCTTAGTCAGCGCGGCCAGCGCGACCTCGGCGGGCAGGGGAGTGCGGGCGGCGGCTTCGGTTTCGGTCAGCTCGCCGTCTCGCACTCTCCCGCGCGCGTCGAGGAGGGCCTCCAGGTCCGTGCGACAGCGTGTGAGGAGGTCGGGGCCCGTCGGTTCTCCGTGGCCCGGCACCACGGTCGTCGCGCCGAGTGCCGCCAGCCGTTCCAGCGCGGCGGGCCAGGCCGAGAGCACGGTGTCGGGGCCGAACGACTCGTCGCTGAACGTCCCGCCCGGCACGCGCTCCACCAGGTCACCGGCGAACAGCACACCCGCGTCGGGCACGGTTACGGCCACGTCACCGTGAGTGTGCGCGACTCCGGGATGGACGAGCGCCACCGTGCGGCCACCGAGGTCGAGTTCGGTCCGGTCGGTCACCGACAGTCCCGGTCGTGCGACACGTTGCACACGAACGAGCTCGCTCCAGCACGCCGGGTGCGCCCACACGTCGCACGGGAGGAAGGCCTGCACGCCGTAGGCGTGGTCGAAGTGGTCGTGGGTGAGCACCACCGTCCACGGCAGCGAAGTGACGTTCCGGACGGCGTCGGCCAGCTCCGCTCCCTGCGCGGCGTCACCGCGGGTGTCCACCACCAGACAGCGTTCCTCGCCGACGACCAGCCCCACGGACAGGTCCAGTTCCGCGTATCGGCGTACGAAGACACCGTCGCCGAGTTCTCGCCACTGTGCGTCCACCGACATGAGCGTACGGGGAGCCGCGGGTGGGTTCGGTCGCGTGCCCACGGGATGGCAGACTTGACAGCCGTGCGCGTGTACCTGGGAAGCGACCATGCCGGCTACGAGCTGAAGAACCACCTGGTGACCCACCTGCGGGCGCAGGGTCACGAGGTGACCGACGTCGGCCCTCACGTCTACGACCCGGCCGACGACTACCCGGCGTTTTGCATCGAGACCGCCCGCCGTGTCGTGGCCGACGAGGGCAGCCTCGGCATCGTCATCGGTGGTTCGGGAAACGGTGAGCAGATCGCCGCCAACAAGGTGCCGGGCGCCCGTGCGGGGCTCGCGTGGAGCGTCGAGACGGCGAAGCTCACCCGCGAGCACAATCACGCCCAGCTGATCGGTGTGGGCGCGCGTATGCACTCGCTGGAGGAGGCCACCGAGATCGTCGAGGCGTTCTTGGCCACTCCCGCTTCCGACGACGCGCGACACGTTCGCCGGGTGAAGCAAATCAGCGACTACGAGCGTACGGGCACCGCTCCGGAGCTGCCGGAGAGCTGATGCCCGAGGGCCACACTCTGCACCGGCTGGCTCGGCTGCACGAGCGCCGTTACGTCGGTGCACCGGTGGAGGTGTCGAGCCCACAGGGACGTTTCGCCGCCGAGGCCGCCCGACTCGACGGACACGTGATGACGGCGGCCGAGGCGTACGGGAAGCATCTGTTCCATCACTACGGTCCACAAGGGATCGTCCATATCCATCTCGGACTGTACGGGACGTTCACCGAGAACGTGCTCCCCGTCACCGAGCCCGTCGGACAGGTGCGCATGCGGCTCGTGGGCGGCACGCACTGGACCGATCTGCGGGGTCCGAATCGCTGCGAGCTGCTCACGCCCGCCGAGACGGAGGCCATCGTCGCCCGGCTCGGTCCCGATCCGCTGCGCCGGGACGCCGACCCGGAACGGGCGTGGAAACGCATCTCGCGGTCACGTACGTCGCTGGCCGCGCTGTTGATGGATCAATCCGTGATCGCCGGGGTCGGCAACGTCTACCGGGCGGAGGTGCTGTACCGGCAGGGCATCGCGCCCATGCTGCCCGGCAAGGCGCTGAGCCGGGAGCAGTGGGAGGCGATCTGGGCCGATCTGTGCGAGCTGATGCGCGAAGGCGTCCGGGTGGGACGTATCGACACGGTCGCCCCGGAACACAGTCCCGAAGTCATGGGTCGGGCTCCCCGCAAGGACCGTCACGGCGGTGAGGTGTACGTCTACCGCCGCACCGGACAGCCGTGCCTGGTGTGTGGCACTCCCGTGGCCCACACCGAACTCGCGGGACGAAACCTGTACTGGTGTCCCACCTGCCAGCCCTCCTGACTCGAAATTCGAATCCCCGGAACACGACGAAGGCGGGCCGAATCGAGCCGACCCGCCTTCGTTTCGCGTCGAACGGCTAGAAGCCGAAGTCTCCGCCGAAGTCGCCTCCGCCGAAGTCTCCGAAGTCGCCTCCGCCGAAGTCCTCGCCGCCTCCGACATCGCCCGCGTCACCCGCGTCACCGGCATCGCCGCCGTCGTCGCCGCCGCTTTCCAGCGCGTCCTCCTGGCCGGCGTCGTAGCCTGCTTCCCAGGCCGCGGCGCTCGGGATTCCGGCCATTCCGGAGAACAGGGCGGAGAACAGCATCATGGAGCCGAAGCCCCACGCACCCGCGACGAGAGCCGGCTTCCACCAGGGCTCGCTGTACCAGCCCTGCGGCACGGGGCGACCCGCGACCCGGCCACCGGGGTAGTAGTGCGGGGTGGCCGCCGTCGGCTCGGGGGACGCCTCGTAGTGCTGGCCCTCCACGTCGACCGAACGGTGTTCGGTGACCTTGCCCGCACGCTCCCGCTCGGGGTCATCGGGAAGCGCGGGGCCGGGGTCGAGGCCCATGGCCGTGCGGGCGGCACGGACGTAGTAGAGACCCTCCAGCGCGGTCTTCTTGGCGAGGCGTGCCTGTTCGACCGTTTCGGCGCGCTCTATCTCGGAGCCCGCGGCGTTGTACCGCTCGCTGGCATCGGCCAGCGCCTGCTGGGAGGCAGTGTCGGTTCCGGTGAGGTTCAGAACCTGACCACCGAGGCGCTCGATCCAACGCCGAGCTTCGGCCTTCGCGTCTTCGAGCTGCCGCCGCTTGGCCTCGGCCTGGGAGCGGACGAGATACGTCGCGCCGACGACGATGATCAGTAGAAGTACGACCACCGTGATCGTGGTCCCCATGGGCTACTCCCCGAATTGTTGGGCTCTCTGAACCAGCAACGCGGAGGGTATCCCGGGAGTTCCCGAACCGAGATCACCAGGCTCGACCCACAGTGAACGACTGTGTCCAGATGTCTTGCAGCCGGACGACGTCACCGGGTTCGGGAGCGGCCCACATCTTGCCCTTCCCCGCGTAGATACCGACGTGGTAGACGGAACCGTTCTCGTGGAAGAACAGCAGGTCGCCGGGGCGCATCTCGGCCTTCGGCACGTAGGGGAGGGCCGCTCGTTGCTGGCGGGCCGTTCGGGGGAGGTCGATGCCCAGCCGGGCATGGACGTACTGGGTGAGACCGGAACAGTCGAACCGGTCGGGGCCGGCGGCGCCGTAGACGTACGGATCACCGGCCTGTTGGGAGGCTATGTCGACGATTCGCTTCCCGAGGGAAGGCTTGGGTTCGTCGATGTCGTCGCTCGGCTCGGGTTTGTCCTTCGTCGGTCTGGCTTTCGTCGGTTTGTCCTTCACCACCACCGCGGGAGGTTTTTCGCCACCACCATTCGTGCCTTGATGCATCATGGCCGAACCGACGCTGGGGGCCGTGAGCAGCGTGATCGCACCGGCAGCCAGTACGGCGACCGACCGTTCCAATGCTCCGAATCTCACCTGTTTCCTCCGGGAAGATTTTCGTGTTCACGGGTCTCCTCTGGTCCTCCGTCGCCGTTTTCGACGACACAAAACGTTAACCACGTACAACGCGGGGAAAGCGAATTGTTCAAAGTGCGAATCTTGATAATGGAGTGAAATCGAAGAATGAGGGGTCAAGGTGTGTCGGCGCGTGGACCTGCGGTTTTGTGACGTTATGCGATCGATTGACCACTAATGGTGGTGACCCGGATCACAGGAAAGGATGTGATATGGGTCACTGTAAATGAAGGGGAAATCGGCTCGGACCTTGTTCGATGTCCGCTGCCGCGAAGGCGGCTCGTACGGCCGGAGGGGCGCCCTCGGGGGCTCGCCCCGGTGATCGGCGACCTCGACGACGAAGGCCCCGGCCGGGCCGGGGCCTTCGAGTGGAGCGGGCGACGGGAATCGAACCCGCGTAACCAGTTTGGAAGACTGGGGCTCTACCATTGAGCTACGCCCGCCTGCTGCCGGATCAACCCGGCTGCATGGGTAGTGTAGCGGTACCCGCTAGAGTGGTCGCACACCGCCCTCGTGTGGCGGACGGGGTGTGGCGCAGTTTGGTAGCGCATTCGCTTTGGGAGCGAAGGGTCGCAGGTTCAAATCCTGTCACCCCGACCATGGGCTCCGGCCAGCGGAAACACCGATCCGGGTGGGCCGCTGGCCGTGCACCGATCTCGTCGCTCGACGGCACTCCGCGCTCGTGGTTCCGACCCCTCGTCCCGACGCGTGAGCAAGATCACTAGGGGTTTCGAGGGGAGGGAGTCGGCGCGCTGAGGCGCCGGGGGTCGCCCGCGCGGCACGGACACGGGACCTCCGGGCTCGGGTGCGGAGGTGGTCCGGACGTCCCCCCGCCCTCCGTGGCATCGTGCACCGCGCGCGGTCCTTCGAGGACTGTCGTGGGGGCCGACGCGGGGGAGGGTGGCGGTGATCACTTCGTCGCCTCGTCCCACCTGGCGACCATCTGCGCGATCTCGTCCTCGCTCCAGCCGAGCACGGAGGCCAGCTCGACGGCACAGGCGCGACAGGTGGGGTCGAGCCACATGCCGGGTTGCATGTCCTTGACCCGCACGGTCACGGTGTCGCCGCACAGGACGGTGAGGGGCTGGCCCACTCTGGCCGGGTACTGATCGTTGGTGTCGTAGACGTGCCGTTTGCCATCCGCCTGCTGCCAGAGATAGCGCTGCACCGTTCCCCCAACTGGTAATGTCATCTGTACCAGTTTGAACGGTGGCAAGCCGGAAAGCGGGGGGTCAAGACGGGATCTGGTCATGACCAGTACTCCCGTGGAGAATCGATCGAATGGTGGACAAGACGAGCGGTATCCCCCTCCACCGACAGGTCGCAGCCGATCTGAGGGGGCGCATTACCGCGGGCGAGTACGCGCCGGGCGACAAGTTACCGAGCGAACGAGCCATGACCGAGACCTACGGGGTCTCCCGCCTCACCATCCGGGAAGCGCTCGGCATTCTTCGCGCCGAGGGGGTCATCGTCGCCGAACACGGGCGCGGCGTGTTCGTGCGTCCGTCCGCAACCATTCAGCGCCTGGCGAGATCTCGTCTGTCCCGTGAGGCGCGTGCCGCGAACAAGGGAGCTTTCCTCGCCGATGCGGCGGCCCAAGGTTTCACGCCCGGTAGCTCGGTGCGCGTGAGGTTCGAACCGGCCGACGAACGTGTCGCCAAGCACCTCGGCATCCAGGTGGGGGACGAGGTGACCGTTCGAGATCGCGTCATGCGTGCCGACGGGTTTCCGGTGCAACTCGCCGTCTCCCGCCTGCCACGGACATTCACGCGCGGCACCGCGATCGAGGAGGTCGACACCGGCACCGGTGGCGTGTACGCGCGGCTGGAGGACGCCGGGCACCTCATCGGCCACTACGCCGAGCACGTCGGGTCCCGCATGCCCACGCCCGAGGAGGCGTCGACGCTGCGGCTCGGCCAGGGCGTCCCGGTCATCACCGTGATGCGAGTGGCCTACCGGGAGGACGGTACGCCGCTGGAGATGAACGACATGGTTCTCCCGGCGGACCGATACGAACTCTCCTACGAGTGGGCCGCCGAGTAGTTTCGCGCGTTACCGAGATCGTCGCGGGGCCCACGGGACGCGAGGGGCCGCGGGTTCAAGTCCCGGCCCCTTCCCGGCGGAACTGCGGGCAGAGAGCGGCAACGCGCAGTGCATGCACCGGAACCCTGTGATCGCTCACTCTCGGAGCGGCGAGGCGGGTTTCGGGCGGCTCCCCGTTTCCCGACGATCACGTGACTGGGCAGGCAGGAACGGGCAGCACGTTCCCGCTCCCGTTTTCGCCCGTTCGAGCGAAGTTGATGTTGATAACGAAACAATGAACTCACGTAAGACGTGGCGTTCCGGTGAATGTCACGGGCGTACCTGACCGCCCGCCGCGGATCACCGCGGTGTCATCGAAATCGGCAACACCGGGGAGCCCGTGACGCGATCAGCGAAAAACCCGAACCGGACCACGCACGAAAAGGAGCTACAGGCACCACTGCACCATCCCTACCCATACCCTTACGGTTGTCCGCCTCGACCGTCGAGCAGTGGCATGAGCGTCATCGGCAGGATCAGCGTGGCCATGGCTATCTTCGGGTTCCTCTTCTCGCTGATCTGCGCCCTCGTCGGGATTCCGCTCTCGGCGGCCGGGAAGCCGAGATCGCCAAACCGGCGCGAGTACGGGATGGCCACGGCCGGGATCGCGTGCGGGGCTGTCGGCCTTTTCTCCTCCGTCGTCGGTGTGATGCTGATACATCGCTAACCCGGTGAAGCCACGGCGGCCCCGGACGGTGAGCGATGTCCGGGCCGCCGTGGACGGTGAGGCCTTGCTAGCGAGTGATGCCGACCCAGCCCGCGTAATTGGTCAACTCGGGGTTGGACCTGTGGTGCAGGTTCACCAGCACGGCGACAGCGTCCCGGACCATGGGGTGCAGCCGTGTCTGCTGCGGCGCGCCACGCCGAGCTTGCTGGAGCGCCGCCAACGCCGCTTCTCGATCGCCCCGCCTCAGGTGTGCGCGAGCGACTCCGATGAAGTGGTGTCCTTTCCGGGTGCGCGGCATCGACCGCGGCGGTCGCCACTTCTCGGCTGCCCGCAACGCGGCGGCGGCATCACCGAGTTCGACGAACGCGGCGGTCTCGTGTGTGGCCAGGTTCGCCGGGCCGAACGTGAGACCGTAGTGAACCTGGTCCGAGCTACCGAGCCGTGCCGCGAGGTTACGAGCTTCGGCTATGTGCGCGCGAGTCGTATCGAGGTCCCCCGCGCGGGAAGCGAGCGTGATCGACCGCAGATGCAGATTGCCGTACACCGTCAGCGCGGCCGGGGACGAGTCGTGTCGGAGAACGTCCGCGAACTGGGTCCGGGCCGTGTCCATCAGTTTGAGCCCGTGGGCATAGTCTCCGGCGGATTGGAAGGACTGCGCGCGTACCCACTGAGCGAGAATCTCGGTGAGTGGGTCGTCGGCCTCTCGCGCGGCGTCCGCCAACTTGCGTTCGACGACCTCGGCGAGGTCGAGGAAGCCGAGTCTGTGCAGCATCATGTGAGCCGCGTAGTAGGCGGTCACGAACATCCTCTGCACCAGGGGGACCGCTTCGCTGTCGACGTGGTGGGCCGCGCGTGCGAGGTCGTCGAGCGTCGCGGGCAACCGGACGGAGAGGCTCCTGTAGTTCGCGTCGCGGCGCAGAGCGGCCAGTGTGTTGACGTCGGCGGCGAGCTGTTCCAGGGAACGCGGCGGGGCGTCTTCCGGCAAGTCGATGCGCCGCAGTACCGAACGGAGCGCGTCAATCGCATTGTGAGTCGCGGTGTCGTGGGGAGTGTCGGCGTATGGCTGGCCGGTGAGTCGTTCGATCGGGACGTGCAACGCGCGGGCTACGGACGCTATGAGCGCGTGAGTGGCCGTCCGGTCGCCGCACTCGACCTTGCTGAGCAGGCTCAAGGACACAGATGCTCGGCGCGCAAGTTGGGTCTGGGTCTTTGCGTAGCGTTCGAATGGTTCCGCCGACATGCTCCTCGCCCATGACGCCGCTCCTTGTGGGTAGCAGTGCGTCAACAGCGCCAGAGAACGGCTCTAATCAACTTCGCAGAGTACAGCCTTGTGAATGGTTTGTGAACGTTAGTCCGGTCGCAAGGAGAAACACGCACCGTGTCCAATCAGGTACAACAAGTTGATCACTAGGAGTTCCTGTGACGACTTTCCTTAGCGACCCACTCGCGGCGAACCCTCTGCCCACCTACGACCCGCGACGTCCCCAGGCCTTACCCGAAAGCTCGGTGCACCCCTTCGGGCTGACCCACCTGGGGAAGACGACCCCGTCAGGCGCTACCCCTACCGGGCTGGTCTACGACGAGATTCGGCAGCTCAACGTCATCGAATCCGGCGAGGTTGCGGCATTCAAGCTGCCGCACGCTGGCACGTGGAGCACCGTCAACACCGTTCAGGACCACCAGGAATGGCCGGACAGGGTAGAGGACTGATCTCGTGACTGTTCTGGTGCTGACTCGGCGCGACGACCTCACCGCAGATTGGGTGGTCGACCACCTGTACCGCCTCGATGTGAAGGTCGCTCGTGTCGACTTGGCCGAGTTTCCCGCCAAAGCTCGACTTAGAGGGACTATCACGTCGGGTGGCGGATGGCCCGGAATGTTGCGCACGGAGCATCAGAACATTGATCTGGATCAGGTGCGGGCCGTCTACTACCGGCGGCCTGCCCTGTTCCGTTTCCCAGGTGAGATGTCCGAGGATGCGCAACAGTGGTGTGCCGACGAGGCTCGGCACGGTCTCGGTGGGCTTCTCGCCGCGCTCCCACATGCCCGCTGGGGCAACCCAGTCGATCGAGTTTTGGCCGTTGAACGGAAACCGGGGCAACTAGCCACCGCTATCGCTGTAGGTCTGGCGATTCCGCCAACATTGATCACTAACGACCCTGATGAGGCGCGGACGTTCGCCTCAACTCAGCCGCGCGGAATCTATGGGGTGGACTTGTCGAGCTTGCTGGCCGGTGGGACAGCGTGGGGCGCCCCGAGCCGACCCGGTTTGGTCTCACTGTCTCCCCCCCCGCCGGGGAGCACATGTTGTGGCTGGATAGCCCCGATACGACCGTGATGCGTCTGCCAGACGTGACATAGGTGGGCGGCACGCCACGACGACAGAACTAAAGCAATAGCACTGTAGCGGGGCACGATACGGCGATACCTTTGGCAGCAAGCCGGTGGACGGCGGCACGTCTACGACACCACCGAGTACCGAGTGCGGGAAGGAGTTGCCTTCACCGCGCTGTGCGGGGACGTCGTCACCCCTTACGGTGGGCGCGGCGACCTGGCCGCCGGTCCGTGGTTCGACCGTGAGTACCCCGTGCCCACCGGCGCGCTCGCGAAAGCCCCCGGTGGCCTCTTCGGGAGCTCGCCGACCTCGCTCGACGATGCGACCGCCCCGTAGTTGATCATGAATCTGGCGGACGTGCTTCACTGCACTGTCGACGACGTCGCCGAATCGACTGGAACCCGAAAGGGGAAGGCATGACGGTCGCCCATGACCCCGACTTGCTTGACCGTGTGTCGCGGACGCGCCGCTCGCCGGGAATCAGCACCACACGCGCCCGCGTCCGCCGGGTCCACGGCACCTCTCCGGGCTCCGGCGCGCTACGCGAGATCGACGGCACCCTACGGTCACTCGGCGAGGCGCTGGCCGCCCGAGCCGACGAGACACGTCCCGGCTCAAGGGCCGCGTAGATGTCCGACCCGCCGCCCGCGACCGACGAGGAGGAGACCACACAGCTTTGGCTTCCTCCGTGGCAGTGGCCGCTGACCGATCCGGACGAGGAGAAGTTCGGCGATGCTCTCGCCGAGGCTCGGCACGTGCTCCGAGATCCCACCGAGCCGGATCTGCCGATCCTCGAGGCAGTGCTCGACGAGCTGTACCGGCTCCGTGATCGGGATTCCGGCTAGCAGGCGGGGCGTCGTTCCACCGACGTGCGTCACGGCCGAACGTCGACGGCGGCCCGCCCCCGCGGGAACGGACCGCCGTCGAACACGTGGAGCTCAGTGCGAGGTCGCCTTCTCGGCGCCCGCGCCGGTGAGGGCCCGCACCTCCATCTCCTTGTGCTTGTCCTCCAGGTGCTCCTTCGACAGGATCGTGCCGAGCCAGCCGAGGAAGAAGGACACCGGGATCGACACCAGGCCGGGGTTCTGCAGCGGGAACCAGTGGAAGTCGACGCCGCTGATCATGGAGCTCTCGGTGCCCGACACCGCGGGCGAGAACACGATCAGCACCAGCGTCACCGCGAGTCCGCCGTAGATCGACCACAGCGCGCCCGAGGTGTTGAACCGCTTCCAGAACAGCGAGTACAGGATGGTCGGCAGGTTCGCCGACGCGGCGACGGCGAACGCGAGCGACACCAAAAACGCCACGTTCTGATCCTTGGCGAGGATGCCGCCGAGAATCGCCACGGCGCCGATCACGCAGGCCGTGATACGCGCGACCTTCACCTCGGAGGTCTTGCTGTCCGTCTTGCCGTGTTTGATGACGTTGGCGTACACGTCGTGGGCGAACGAGGCCGACGCGGTGATGGTCAGACCGGCGACCACGGCGAGGATCGTGGCGAACGCCACCGCCGCGATGAAGCCCAGGAGCAGCGGGCCACCCAGGGCCTCGGCCAGCAGCGGTGCCGCCGAGTTCTCGCCTCCGGGCGCGTTCTTGATCGTGTCGGACCCGACGATGGCGGCGGCGCCGTAGCCCAGCACCAGCGTGAACAGGTAGAACAGGCCGATCAGGGCAATGGCCCAGACCACCGACTTCCGAGCGTCTTTGGCCGTGGGCACGGTGTAGAAGCGCATGAGGACGTGTGGCAGGCCGGCCGTCCCCAGCACTAGGGCGATACCCAGTGACAGGAAGTCCAACTTGGACATGTCGCTGACCCCGTACTTCGCTCCCGGATTCAGCACGACCTCGCCGTCGGGGGAGCTTTCGGCGGCCGACCCCAACAGCTCGGAGAGGTTGAGGCCGTAGCGGCCGAGCACCCACAACGTCATGGCGAAGGTACCCGCGATGAGCAGGGCGGCCTTGATGATCTGGACCCAGGTGGTGCCCTTCATGCCACCGACGAGCACGTACACGATCATGACGACGCCGACGACGGCGATGACCACGGACTGTCCGACGTCGCCCTCGACGCCCAACAGCAGCGACACGAGCGCGCCCGCGCCCGCCATCTGGGCCAGCAGGTAGAAGAACGAGACCGCCATCGTGGAGGTCGCCGCCGCGGCGCGCACCGGCTTCTGGCGCATGCGGAACGCGAGGACGTCTCCCATCGTGAACTTGCCGGTGTTGCGCAGCAGCTCGGCGACGAGGAGCAGCGCCACCAGCCAGGCCACCAGGAAGCCGATCGAGTAGAGGAACCCGTCGTAGCCGTACACCGCGATGGCGCCCGCGATGCCGAGGAACGACGCCGCCGACAGGTAGTCGCCCGCGATGGCGGTGCCGTTCTGCGGGCCGGTGAAGGCGCGACCCGCGGCGTAGTAGTCGGAGGCCGTCTTGGTGTTGCGCGACGCGCGGAAGACCACCACCAGGGTGACCAGGACGAACAGGGCGAAGATGCTGATGTTGAGGGTCGGGTTGTTGCCCTCGATGCTCTGGGCGAGCGTCATGACGCCTCCCCTTCCATGTCCTGCCTGATCCGGTCGGCGATCGGGTCGAGCTTGCGGTTGGCGTAGCGCACGTACAGGCCCGTGATGACGAACGTCGAGACGAACTGCAGCAGGCCGAGGACCAGCCCGACGTTGATGTTGCCGACGAGCTTGATCGACATGAAGTCGTGTGCGTAGTCCGCGAGCACGACGTACAGCAGGTACCAGACAAGGAACAGCGCGGTCATGGGGAAGACGAACCGCCGCAGCCGCCTGCGCAGCCGCTGGAAGTCCTCGCTCGCGTGGACCTCCGCCCAGGTCGCCGACCCCGGTGGGCGGGTAGGTGGCTCGGTGGCACTCACTCCTGACCTCCTCGTCAGTGACACGTAGGTGTGCGTGGTGCGTCACAGTAAGGAGGGGGACGGACGGGACGTAATCGTCAGCGGACCAAGCGGCGTGTGATGCGACGAACGGCCGACGAGCGGCGTGCCGTCCACGACGAGTGGCCCAGATCACGTGCCGGGGCCGCGCGGTCGACGAACGGGAACCGGCGGTGCTCGTGGAGGTGGAGCCGGAGCATCGCGGCGCCCGACCACGACGGTGGCCTGCCGAGCAGGGAGACCACGATCATCGTGGCGAACGCCAGGGGGACGGACCACGGTGCCGGCTGGACGAGCAGGATGGTCACCCAGTCGGGTACCGGTGGATCGGTGATGCCGAGCACGAAGCCCCCGCAGGAGGCGAGCAGGCCGGTGGTCACGCCCGCCACGGCGCCCGTCGCGGTCAGGCGGGACCACCAGATGCCCAGGACGAGCAGGGGACAGAACGTGGAGGCCGCGACGGTGAACCCCCACGTGACCAGGGTGCTCGCGTCGAAGGACACGGCGGGCAACGCCAACAGCACCATGACGATCGCGGCTCCCACCACGGCGACCCGGAGCTGCCGCAGGCCGCCGGGGACGAGGTCGTGGGAGATGGCGCCGGCGACCACCAGCAGCAGGCCGAGGGAGGTGGCGAGGAACGCGGCGAAGGCGCCCGCCGTGAGCAACCCGGTGAACAACCCGCCCATCGGGCCCGCGTCCACCTGCGCGGGCAGCGCCACCACGGCGCTGTCGGTGGCGCCCGACAGGTACAGGTGCGGCACCAGGACGCGGCCGAGCATCCCGTAGATGCCGGGGAAGACGTAGAAGACGCCGAGCAACGCCACGGTGAGCGCGGCCGTACGCCTCGCGGCGCGCCCGTCGGGGCTGGTGTGGAACCGCATGATGACGTGTGGCAGGCCCATCGTGCCGAACATGGTCGCCACGAGCACGGCCCACGTCGCCAGCAGCGGGTGACCCGTGTCGCCGAGTTCGAGTAGGGGCCGCTCCCAGCCGGGGGCGCCCGGCGCCGCCTCACCGTCGGGCACGGGCGCGGCGCTGCCCTCCTCGAACACCACCGTGGTCCCGGCGGGCACGTGCCACTCGCCGGGTGGGATCGGGGTCACCTCGCCGTCGTGATCGACCACTCGCACGCCCTCGGGGACCTCCAGCGTGGCGGCGACGCGGAAGGACACCGGCGTGCGGGTCTCGAAGTGCGTGAACTCGACCGGGTGCAACGCCTCCCGCCGCACGTCGGGGCCCACCTGCGCCAGCAGCCACAGGGCGGGAACGACGAACAGCACCAGCTTGAGCACGAACTGGAACGCCTGGACGTAGGTGGCGGCCCGCATGCCGCCGAGGGCGAGGGTGACACTCACCGCCACCCCGGACAGCAGCACGCCCACCCAGTACGGCGAGCCGCTCACGACGCTGAGCACGAGTCCGGCCGTGCGGAACTGCGGCACCAGGTACAGCACCCCGATCACCAACACCACCACGGCCGCGAGCCTGCGCAGGGTGGGGGAGCCGAGGCGGGCCTCGGCGAAGTCGGGCACGGTGAGAGCGCCGGAGCGGCGCATGGGGGCGGCGACGAGGGTGAGCATGGCGATGTAGCCCGCGGTGAAGCCGACCGGGTACCACAGCGCTCCCACCCCGTCGCGCACCATGAGCCCGGCCACCCCGAGGAACGACGCCGCCGAGAGGTACTCCCCGGACACCGCGGCGGAGTTCAGCAGCGGGGACACGCGCCGCGAGGCCACGAGGAAGTCCGACGTCGTGCGCATGGCGGCGACCCCGCGCAGCCCGATGACGAGGGTGACGAGCACGACGGGAGCCACGGCGAGCGCGACGATCATCGTCCGGCCTCGCCGTCGTAGGCCTCCTCGACGGTCCGCTCCTCCCGTTCCGCTCCCCGGAGTTGCCAGAAGGCCAGCAAAGCCATCGCGGGGAACGGCAGGACCATCACCGAAAGCCACGAGACCGGGACGTCGAACAAGCGCAGCTCACCCAGCTCCGGCAGGAGGGCGAGCAGGAGCGGCAGGCCGAACACCAGGACGAACGCCGTCGTCAGCGCCACCACGGCGCGCCGCCGCTGTCGTCGGTAGAGGGCCACCGCGAAGGGGGCCTCGACCGGGTCCAGTGTGGTCGGTCGCCACGGGCCTCGGTAGCGGCGACGGGCGTGGGCGAGTCGGGTCTGGGGGCTCGTCACCGCCACTCTGCGTTGGACGGTCATGGGGCCGCGTCCGAACGCAGCTCACCACGCTGCGCGGCCCTCAAGAGGCGCTCCCTGAGAGCACGGGCGTGCCTGCGGCTCACCGGGACGTCGCCGATGTCGGTGTGGGCGAGCAGCCCGCCCACCGAGTCGCTGCGCAGCTCGCGCACCGCGGACAGCGCCACGAGGAAGCCGCGGTGCGTGCGCACGAACCCGGCCGAGGCCCAGTACTCCTCCAGCCGGGAGATCGGCATCCGTACCAGGTGGACCCCCGAGCGCGTGTGCAGTCGCACGTAGTCGCCGTGGGCCTCCACGAAGCGCACGTCCTGCCTGCTGACGTACCGGGTGCGGCCACCCGACTCCACGGGCAGCGCCGCCAGCGCGTCGGGAGCCGGTTGCGGCGATTGCTGCGCGGAGGTCGAGACCAGTCTGCTCACCCTGGCGAGGGCGTCCGCCAGCCGTTCGGGCCGGACGGGCTTGAGCAGGTAGTCGACGGCGCCGATGCCGAAGGCCGCCACGGCGTGCTCGTCGTAGGCGGTGACGAACACGATGGCCGGGGGTTTCGCGAGCTTGGTCAGCAGTGAGGCGAGTTCGAGCCCGTCGAGGCCGGGCATCGCGATGTCGAGGAACACCGCGTCGAACTCCTCCGACTGCAGTTGCTTGAGCGCGGTGACGGTGTCGCCCGCGGCGGTGACCTCGGCCACCTCCGGGGCGTCCCGCAACATCTCGCACAGGTCGTCCAGCGCCGCGGGCACGTCGTCGACCGCCAGCACCCGCAGGGCCGGGTGGGTTTCTTCGGTCACGGCATCACTCCCGGTGAGAACCGAGGCACTCGCACGATCACCCGTGTGCCTTCCCCTTCCGCGGTCTCCACGACGAGGCCGAACCACGGCCCGTACACGTTACGCAGTCTTCGGTCGACGTTCGCCAGTCCCACGCTGCCGGACTCCCCCGTGCCGGAGAGCAGCCGCTCGGCCTTGCCGGGGTCCATCCCCGTCCCGTCGTCCTCCACGCTGATCACGCAGTCGTTGCCCTCCGCCTCCCCGAGCACGGTCACCGTGCCGCCTTCGGGCTTGCGCTCGATGCCGTGTCTCACCGCGTTCTCCACGAGTGGTTGGAGGACGAGGTAGGGGATCGACACGGGCAGGACCTCGGGCGCCACCCGCACCTGCACGCGCAGCCGTTCGCCGAGGACGGCGCGTTGCAGGGCCAGGTACGTCTCGATCGCGTGGAACTCGTCCGCGACGGTCGTGTACTCGCCGTGCTGGGCGAGGCTGTAGCGGATGTAGTCGGCGAAGTCGAGCATCAGCTCGCGCGAGCGGTCGGGGTCCGGGCGCACCAACCCGGCGATGACCGTGAGGGCGTTGTAGACGAAATGGGGCGAGATCTCCGCGCGCAGCGCGCGGAGCTCGGCCGCCGCGGCCTCCTCGGCCGACGCCTCCAGGCGGCCCCGTTCGAGCGCGGCCTCCCCGAGACTCGCCACTTCGTTCAACGCGGCCATCCTCGTCGTGCCCGACACGACGAGGACTCCCGCCAGCTCGTCGTGCACGATCAGCGGCAGCGCCACCACTTCCGCGCGCCTGCACCGGCTCTCCGTGTGGAGGACCTCCTCCACCATCGCGGAGGTGTCAACGTCGGACGGCATCGAGCCCACGACCACGAGGTGACCGGACAGGTCGGCCAGCCCCACGGCGTCGGCGGCGAGCAGGCGGCGGATGCCGCGTGCGGCCGCGCGGACTCGCGGTCCGGAGAGCCCGTCCGCGAGGTCCTCCGTGATGTGCCTCGCCGTTTCGAGGGTGGGGCCGGGGTCGCGCAGTCCGCGCATCCGCCACGGCCATCGGCTTCGGGACGGAGTCCGGGCCGCCACGGACGCCGCCCGCCCTCCGGGTGTCGACATGGGCCTCCCAGCTACGTCGGTGGTACGGGGAATCTAACGGCGTCGGTGCGTGGCCGAAAGAGGTGAGGGCGCGCGGCGGCGCGTGTCGGAGAGCGGTGTCGGTCCCGGAGCGGACACGGGAGCGCGCCGGTGAGGACGTGGTGACGCCGTGTGACGGTGATGGTGGGCGGTTCGTGTGTCGCCCGCCGTCCGACGTGGCGGTCGAGCGTGACGTTCGTCGCGTCGGACGCCCTCGCCGGGCCGAGGAGGCGCGCCCGGTTCTCGCCCCGCAGCAGCGATTCTTTGTGCCGGTCAACGCCGTGGTCGCCGCTTCGGCTCGTGGCCGTCCGGCGAGGCGAGGTGGCAGCGCGAGGTCGTTTCGTGCCGTTTTCGAGAGGTCCTGATCGTGAGTTTCGATAAGTAAAGTGACCGTCAATATGCCCGGCTGTCCATCCGACCAGGAGGGGTTGACGATACCCGCATGAGCACCCCGCCCCCCGCGAAAACCAAGTTGTTCAGCCGCTCGACCTGGAGCGAGTGGAAACGCGTGGCCGACATCCTGCGGCAGGAGACCGTCGGTGGGGTCCTGCTGCTGATCGGTGCGGTCGTGGCGTTGGTCTGGGCGAACTCGCCGTGGTCCGACACCTACACCGCCGTCAGCGAGTTCACCTTCGGTCCGCAGTCCTTGCACCTGGACCTGTCGGTGGCGCACTGGGCGGCCGACGGGCTGCTCGCCATCTTCTTCTTCGTGGTGGGCGTGGAGCTCAAACGGGAGTTCGTCGTCGGTGAACTGCGGGACCCGCGTAAGGCGGCCATCCCGATCGTGGCGGCGTTCGGCGGCGTGCTGATGCCCGCGGTCATCTACACCGTGGTGAACCTGGGGGATTCGAGCGCCCTGCACGGGTGGGCCATCCCCACCGCCACGGACATCGCCTTCGCGGTCGCGGTCCTCGCGGTGATCGGGCGTTTCCTGCCCGCGGCACTGCGGATGTTCCTGCTGACCCTGGCCGTGGTCGACGACCTCATCGCCATCTGCATCATCGCGATCTTCTACACCGAGGAGCTGGCGGTGGTGCCGCTGCTGCTGGCGCTCGTCCCCCTGGGAGTGTTCACGCTGCTGGTGCAGCGCCGGGTGCGGTCATGGTGGCTGCTCCTCCCGCTCGCCGTGGTGACTTGGGCCCTCGTCCACGCCTCGGGCATCCACGCGACGGTGGCGGGCGTGCTGCTCGGATTCGCGGTGCCCGCGCTCAAGCGGGAGGGCGAGGCCGTGTCGATGGCCGAGCACTTCGAACACCGGTGGCGGCCCGTGTCGGCCGGGATCGCGGTGCCGATCTTCGCGTTGTTCGCCGCGGGCGTGACCTTCGGCGGGCTCGACGGCCTGGTCTCGGCGCTGAGCGAGCCCGTGGCGCTCGGCATCATGGCCGGGCTGCTGCTCGGCAAGGCCATCGGCATCTTCGGCACCACGTTCCTCATGAGCCGCTTCACCAAGGCCGAGCTGGACGGCGACGTGGCGTGGGTGGACGTGCTCGGCATCGCCGTCCTCGCCGGCATCGGGTTCACCGTGTCGCTGCTCGTGGGGGAGCTGTCGTTCCCCGCGGGCGACGAACGCGGCGAGATCGTCAAGATCGCCGTGCTGTGCGGGTCGCTGCTGTCCGCGCTCGTCGCGAGCGTGGTACTACGACTGCGTAACCGGCACTACCGCAAGATCCACGAGAAGGAGACGCGAGACGCCGACCAAGACGGGGTACCCGACATCTACCAGGGGCCTCGTCCCGGCGAGGACCCACTCGGCTGATCCGTCCGGCCGCGCTCACCCCGGTGTGGACCCGCGCCACGGGTGGGTGTGGTCGGTGGCCTAGACTCGGACTTCCGGTCCCTGCGTGGCCTGCGGTCGCTGGACCGGTTACCGACTACCGATCAAAAGTCCCGGCGAGGAGATAACGTTGAAGAGCACCGTCGAGCAGCTGAGCCCGACGCGCGTGAAGATCAATGTCGAGGTGCCGTTCGACGAGCTCAAACCGAACTTCGACCGCGCCTACCGCAAGATCGCTCAGCAGGTTCGGGTTCCAGGTTTTCGTCCCGGCAAGGCCCCGGCTCGGGTACTCGAGAGCCGCATCGGCCGTGCCCCGGTGCTCGAAGAGGTCGTCAACGAGGCCATCCCCGCGAAGTACCTCGAAGCCGTGCGCAACGGCGAGGTCCGTACGCTGGGCCAGCCCGAGTTCGAGGTGACCAAGCTTGAGGACCGCGAGGTGCTGGAGTTCAGCGCCGAGGTGGACGTCCGTCCTGAGATCACCCTTCCCGACCTCGACGACATCACGGTCAGCGTGGACGACGTGGAGCTCGACGACGCGGAGGTCGACGAGCAGCTTGAACAGCTGCGCGCCCGGTTCGGCACGTTGACCGGTGTCAACCGGCCCGCGGAGAACGGCGACTTCGTCTCGATCGACCTGTCGGCCACCGTCGACGGCGAGGAGGTGCCCGACGCCGCCACCACCGGTCTGTCCTACGAGATCGGTTCCGGGCAGCTGGTCGAGGGCATCGACGAGGCCATCATCGGCGCCAACGCGGGCGAGACCAAGACCTTCACCACCAAGCTGGTGGCGGGCGAGCACGCGGGCAAGGACGCCGAGGTCACCGTCAAGGTGAACTCGATCAAGCAGCGCGAGCTGCCCGAGGCCGACGACGAGTTCGCCCAGCTCGCCAGCGAGTTCGACACGCTCGACGAACTGAAGGCCGACCTGCGCGAACGTCTGATGCGGATGAAGCGCGTGCAGCAGGGCGTGCAGGCGAGGGACAAGGTGCTCGACGAGCTGCTGGAGCGCGTCGAAGTGCCGCTGCCCGAGAAGGTCCTCGAGGCCGAGATCGCCAACCGCAAGCACGACGCCATCCACCCGTTCGACCACGACGAGGAGGCGTTCAAGCGCTCGCTGGAGGAGCAGGGCGGCAACCCCGAGGAGTGGGAGAACGAGGTTCGCGCCGAGGCCGAGAAGGCGGTGCGTACCCAGCTGCTGCTCGACGCCCTCGCCGACGAGCACGACCTCTCGGTGAGCGACTCCGAACTCACCGAGCGCATCATCTACCAGGCCCAGCGCTTCGGGATGAACCCGGACGAGTACGTGCGGAGGGCTCAGGAGGCCGGTCAGCTCGGCGCGATCTACGCGGACGTGCGGCGCGGCAAGGCGCTCGCCACCGTGGTGCGCCAGGTTAAGGTCACCGACTCCTCCGGCGAGACCCTCGACCTGAGCGAGCTGTTCGGTACCGAGGAGGACGACCGGGCTGCGGACTCGGCGCAGGGCGACGAGACTGCCAATGGGGAAGGGTCGACTGAGGACGGTGCGGACAAGGCCTCCGACGAGGCGGCCTCCACGCCTGAGCGGTGACCTTTTCTCATGCTCTGAGCGAACTCGGGCGGTGTCAGGACTCCTGCGCCGCCCGAGTTCGTTAGGGTCGGTGTCAAGATCTTCGAACTCCCGTAAAGGCAGGCAGACGTGACGCAGCACATGCCCGAGGGGCGGACCGGCACTGCCGGGCTCAACTTGACCGACTCGGTGTACGAGCGGTTGCTCCAGGAGCGCATCGTCGTGCTCGGGTCCGAGGTGAACGACGAGGTCGCCAACCGCATCACCGCGCAGCTGTTGCTGCTGGCCGCGGAGGACCCCCAGGCGGACATCCGCTTCTACATCAACTCGCCGGGCGGGTCGGTCACCGCCGGCTTCGCCATCTACGACACCATGCAGCTCATCGAGCCCGACGTCGCCACCTACGCGATGGGGCTCGCGGCGTCGATGGGACAGTTCCTCCTGTCGTCGGGGACGCCGGGCAAGCGCTATGCCTTGCAGCACGCGCGCATCCTCATGCACCAGCCGTCGGCGGGTATCGGTGGTACGGCCTCCGACATCGCCATCCAGGCCGAGGTGTTCAGCAAGTGGAAGCACGAGCTCGCGCGGATCACCGCCGAGCAGACCGGTCAGACCGTGGAACAGATCCTTGCCGACAGTGACCGCGACCGGTGGTTCACGGCGGCCGAGGCCAAGGACTACGGCTTCGTCGACCAAGTGCTCACCCGTGAGAACCCGACCCCGAACGCGAACTGACCGGGCAGGGTAGGAGAAGAAATGATGAACGGTTTCCAGCTTCCGCAGTCTCGGTACATCCTGCCCTCGTACGTGGAGCGCACCAGCTACGGGATGAAGGAGTCGAACCCGTACAACAAGCTCTACGAAGAGCGGCAGATCATGCTGGGTGTGCAGGTTGACGACGCGTCGGCCAACGACGTGATGGCCCAGCTGCTGCACCTCGAACACGAGGACCCGGATCGCGACATCATCCTGTACATCAACTCGCCGGGCGGTTCCTTCACAGCGCTGATGGCGATCTACGACACCATGCAGTACGTCCGTCCGGACATCCAGACCGTGTGCCTCGGTCAGGCCGCGTCCGCGGCGGCGGTGCTGCTGGCGGCGGGCACGAAGGGCAAGCGGCTCGCGCTGCCCAACTCGCGCGTGCTGATCCACCAGCCCGCTACCGAGGGCACCTACGGGCAGGTGTCGGACCTGGAGATCCAGGCCGCCGAGATCCAGCGGGTGCGTCGCCTGATGGAGAACACCCTGGCGAAGCACACGAACAAGTCGCCGGAGGAGGTCCGGGCCGACATCGAGCGTGACAAGATCCTCACGCCCGAGGAGGCCAAGGAGTACGGCATCATCGACCAGGTGCTGGAGTACCGCAAGGCGTCGCAGAGCTGATGGTGGTAGGTGAACGGGCGGCGTGTCGGTGTTCGCGACGACGGGCCGCCGCCCGTTTCCCGCACTAGGCTGGACGTGCTGTGCGCCCGATCGCTGGTAATTCTCCCGCCGGGCGCGCGGGGCGGGTACCGTCAGTGGCAACGCACGACAGAGGTGTCATCGACACCGGGAGGGGACGAGGTCAGCGGTCATGGCACGGATCGGCGACGGCGGAGACCTGCTGAAGTGCTCTTTCTGCGGCAAGAGTCAGAAACAGGTGAAAAAGCTCATCGCCGGCCCCGGCGTGTACATCTGTGACGAGTGCATCGAGCTCTGTAACGAGATCATCGAGGAGGAGCTCGCCGAGACCAACGACGTCAAGCTCGACGAGCTGCCCAAGCCCGCTGACATCCACGAGTTCCTGGAGCAGTACATCATCGGCCAGGACGACGCCAAGCGGACGTTGGCCGTGGCCGTGTACAACCACTACAAGCGCATCCAGTCGGAGGCCAAGGGCACGAAGGACTCGAAGGACGAGCCGGTGGAGCTGGCGAAGTCCAACATCCTGATGCTCGGGCCCACCGGGTGCGGCAAGACGTACCTCGCACAGACGCTGGCGAAGATGCTCAACGTGCCGTTCGCCATCGCCGACGCCACCGCGCTCACCGAGGCCGGTTACGTGGGCGAGGACGTCGAGAACATCCTGCTGAAGCTCATCCAGGCCGCCGACTACGACGTCAAGCGTGCCGAGACGGGCATCATCTACATCGACGAGGTCGACAAGATCGCCCGGAAGTCCGAGAACCCGTCGATAACCCGTGACGTCTCGGGCGAGGGCGTGCAGCAGGCGTTGTTGAAGATCCTGGAGGGTACGGTCGCCTCGGTGCCGCCGCAGGGGGGCCGTAAGCACCCGCACCAGGAGTTCATCCAGATCGACACCACGAACGTGCTGTTCATCGTGGCCGGCGCGTTCGCGGGGCTCGAAAAGATCATCAGCGACCGCATCGGCAAGCGTGGCCTCGGCTTCGGCGCGGAGATCCGCACGAAGCGCGAGATCGAGGAAAGCGACATCTTCGGCGAGACCATGCCGGAGGATTTGATCAAGTTCGGGTTGATTCCCGAGTTCATCGGTCGACTTCCGGTGGTCGCCAGCGTCACCAACCTCGACAAGCACTCCCTGGTGCGCATCCTCACCGAACCGCGCAACGCGCTGACCAAGCAGTACAAGAAGCTGTTCGAGATGGACGGCGTGGAGCTGGAGTTCACCAAGACGGCGCTGGAGGCGATCGCCGACCAGGCGCTGTTGCGGGGCACCGGCGCCCGTGGGTTGCGCGCCATCATGGAGGAGGTCCTCCAGCCGGTGATGTATGAGATCCCGAGCCGGGACGACGTCGCCAAGGTGGTCATCACCGAACAGACCGTTCGGGAGAACGTGAATCCCACGATCGTGTCTCGTCAGCCCACCCGCCGCCAGCGGGAGCGTGGTGAGAAGTCGGCCTGAGAGGCTGACCGCTACTCTCTGCACTCATGACAGTTACACCGCCGAAGTCTCCGCTCGTGCCCGGTGGCGACCGGGATGTCGACTTCGACGAACTGGCTCACAAACTCGTCGTGGTCGCCGGGCTGCGTCGTCCCGGCGTGCACCTGGGCCTCGTCGTCACGCTCGGCGTCCTGACCGTCGTCTGCCTCCTGGCCACCGTCACGCGTGCCTCCGCGGCACCTCTCATCCCGCTGGTGGGTCTCGCGATCGCGGCGTTCGTCGCCCGGCGGGCCCGGACGGTGGAGACCGACCGGCAGCTCGTGACGCACCTGGCGGGATACGCCGTCGCCGTCGCGGTCTCCCTCTGGTCCATGTCCTACGTCGCCCGGACCTTCTTCTGAGGTTTATTCACACTCGCCGCCGGATAACCCAGTCGAGTTAAGAATGTGACGACAGGAAAATGACGGTGGCGACAGGTTTACGTGCGGTCGAGGGGACGTTTTCCCATCGAGCGCTCTTCTACTGGGACGAGGCCGGCTACGTGTCGAGCACGGTGCGGTTCGTCCTGGACGGCCTGGCCGCCGGTGAGGCCGTGGCGGTAGCGGTTCCCGCTCGTTGGCTACGGCGGCTGGAGGACGCGCTCGGTCCCGCCGCCGCGCAAGTGGCGCTGATCGACATTCAGGAGTCCGGCCGCAATCCCGCCCGGATCATCCCGGAGTTCCACGCCTTCCTCGACGAGCACGCACCGGGATCCGTGAGGGTCGTCGGCGAGCCCGTGTGGCCCGGACGCTCCGAGGAGGAGTACCCGGCGTGCGTGCAGCACGAGGCGATGGTGAACCTGACGTTCGCCCATCGTCGGGTGACGTTCCTGTGCCCCTACGACGTGGGAGCCCTCGGGCCCGAGGTGGTGCGGGACGCCGAGACCACGCACCCGTTGCTCGCGGAGGCCGACACCGACCGGGTGCGACCGAGCCCACGCTACTCACCCGAGCTGGCGTACGACCGCTATAACGAGCCGTTGTCGGCCCCACCGGAGGCGTTCGTGGTGCCGTTCGACGTCGAGACCTTGTCGAAGGCACGTCGTGTCGCCGCGGAGTTCGCCGCTCGCGCGGGCATCGCGGAGGATCGGCTCGCCGACGTCATGCTCGCCGTGGGGGAGATCTGCGCCAACAGCGTGCAGCACGGAGGCGGCCGTGGCGAGCTCGCGGTGTGGACGACCGACGACGGGGTGGTCTGCCAGGTCACGGACCAGGGAAGGTTCACCGAGCGACTCGCCGGGTGCGTCCCGGTGTCGCCGTACCAGCAGGGCGGGCGGGGGCTGCTGCTGGTGAACAAGGTCGCCGACCTGGTCCGGACCTACACCGCTCCCGACGGGCTGACCACGCACATCCACGTGTGCCGGTGAACACCGGCTAGACCAGCCGTCGCGAGGAGCGCGGAGCGTGCCGTCCGAGGAAGCGCAGCAGACCCGGCACGGTGGTGCGGAAGTACGAACCGGTGTGTCTGCCCGGATCGATGTCGACGACCTCGGGATCGGCCAGGCGGACGAACGCCCGTACCCCGTCGATGAAGGGATCCTTGTCACCGCACCAGATGCCCGTGGGGATGCCGCGCGTGGCCGCGACGTTCACCAGCGGGTCCATGGAACGCCACTCCGCCCTGCTGCGCCAGGCCTCGCGTTTGCGCATCTTCTGCCAGGACATGAAGGCGGGGGCGATGGCGCCGACGGCTCGGACGGGTTGCCGTCGTTCGGACCGGCGTCGGGCGTAGAGCAGGGCCCCGAAACCGCCCATCGACGTGCCCACCGCGGCGAACGGAAGCCCGCGCCGGTCGGCCAGGCCGTGTTCCCGCAGCCAGGTGGGAACCTCTTCCAACAGCATGGCCATGGGATCGTCCCCACGGTGGTATTCGTGCCAGTAGGTGTTTCCTCCGTCCACGGCGACGAATCCGAACGGGGGGATTCGACCGTCGCTCACGGCCGCGGCGAGTTCGGGCGTCAGGCCGGGTGGGCCCGCGTTGCGGGCGCTGCCGTTGCGGCCGTGCAACAACAACACCATCGGCAGACCGGGGGGAGGCTGTTGCCGGGGTAGCTTGTAGACGACCTCGACGTGCTCGCCCCGGTGCCGCGAGTAGCGCTTCTCGGCAAACACCGCGCCGCCGAGGCGCAACGAGCCGGCCGCCGACGAGGCCCCGCACAACGAGGTGACCCCGAGCGTGGCGCAGGCGGTGGTACCCAGGAGGACAGTTCGTCTGCTGAGCCGGTGATGTCCCTCGTCCGTCCTCAACACCCGCACCCCCAGAGCTGTGTCGTGGTTCTGCGAGACCGGTCCGTCCTTATGCGATTCCGGTGCCGGTGTACACGTTCATGCTTTTCCCGCGCAGGAAGCCGATCAGTGTCATGCCGTGGTCCTCGGCCAGCTCGACGGCCAGCGAGGAGGGAGCGGACACCGCGGCGACGAGGGAGATACCCGCCATCGCGGCTTTCTGAACCAGTTCGAACGCGGCTCGTCCCGACAGCAGCAGGCCGAGGTCGCGGGCGGGAATCCGGTCCTGTTGCAGGGCCCAGCCGAGGACCTTGTCCACCGCGTTGTGCCTGCCGACGTCCTCGCGCACCACGAGCAGGGCGCCGTCCGCGGTGAACAGTGCCGCCCCGTGCAGCCCTCCGGTGGCGGCGAACACCCGCTGCCGTTCCCGAAGCGCGTCGGGCAGCGTGGCCAGCACCTCGGCGCTGATCGTGAACGGGGTGTCCGTCGGAGGGAAACGGCTCTTCAGTCGCACGGCGTCCAGCGCCGCCTTTCCGCACACCCCGCACGACGACGTGGTGTAGAAGTTGCGCTGCACGCCGACGTCGGGCATCGGCACGCCCTCCGCGAGCCGCAGGTCCAACACGTTGTACGTGTTGCGTCCCGAGCCGTCCACGCTGTCGCAGTACCGCGCCAGCGCGACGTCCTCCCGGTGACCGATGACACCCTCGGACAGCAGGAAGCCGTGGGCGAGTTCGATGTCGTGCCCCGGTGTGCGCATGGTGACCGCGAGTGGGGTGCCGCAGAGACGGATCTCCAGTGGTTCCTCGCCCACCAGGGTGTCCGGTCCGCGTCGTTCCCCGTGGGGCGTCAGCTTGCGCACGGGCCTGCGAACGGTTACTCGGCCCATCGGCACCACTTCCTCGCCTCGCGCGAACCGGATCGGCGATTCCCATGATGACGGGTTTCGCGACGGGTTCGCATGTGCGGAAAGTGGCTTCGGGCCGTCACGTTCCGGGGCGCGTCACCGCGGCGGCGTCATGGTGAGTGATGCGCGTAAATGATCTTGTCCGTAGGCTTACGACCATGTTGATCGCCGAGGATCTGCTGTTGCTGGCGTACGACGACGAGAAGGGCAAGCCGGTGGGGGTGATCTCCCACCTGGAGCACTCGCTGGCCGGTGCTCTGCTGGTCGAACTCGCCCTGCTGGATCGGGTGGACGTCACGGAGGAAGGTGACGAGCGTGGACCGGGCCGTATCGTCGTCAAGGACAGCAGCGCGACCGGCCTCGGCCCCCTCGACGAGGCCTTGGAACGGCTGGCCGAGTTGGAGGGGAAGAAACCCAAGGACGTGCTGGACCCGCTGACGAAGGGCGGGTTGACCACCAAACTGCTCGACGGGCTCGCCGAACGCGGCATCCTCCGGCGGGAGAACGGCAAGGTGTTGGGCCTTTTCCCGACGACCCGCTGGCCCGCCGAGGACTCACGGCACGAGGAGGACCTCAAGGCCGGGCTGCGGCGCGTGCTGGTGGACGGTGAGCGGCCCGACGAGCGGATGGCGGCCCTGATCGCCCTGCTGGCCACCACCGTGGACGTCAAGCACGTGGTGGGCAAGGAGCACGCCCTCCAGGCCGCGCGCAGGGCGAAGGAGATCGCGGAGGGCAACTGGGCCGGTGATGCCCTGCGTCGCGCCGCCGAGGAGATCATCATGGCCGCGGTGTTCGTGCCGACCGTCATCATGGCGGTGACGACGTCCTGACCGGTTCCGCCGCGCTCCGCGGGCGCGGGGTGAGAGCCGGTGGTAATCGGATTGAGGACGTTCGTAGACTTACTCATCGTGACGGAAAGCGCAGCCAGTACCCCCGACTTGCCCAACGCCTGGAATCCGGCCGAGGAAGAGGCCGCCATCTATGAGCGGTGGGTATCGGCTGGCTATTTCGAGGCCGACGCGGAGTCGGACAAGCCGCCGTTCACCATCGTGCTCCCGCCGCCCAATGTCACGGGCAGCCTGCACATGGGGCACGCGCTCAACCACACGCTCATGGACGCCATGAGCCGCCGTCGGCGCATGCAGGGCTACGAGGTGCTCTGGCTGCCGGGCATGGACCACGCGGGCATCGCGACGCAGAACGTCGTGGAGCGCGAGCTCGGCAAGGAGGGGCTGTCCCGCCACGACCTGGGGCGGGAACGCTTCGTCGAGCGCGTCTGGGAGTGGAAGGCCGAGTACGGCGGCAAGATCCTCGGCCAGATGAAGCGGCTCGGCGACGGCGTGGACTGGTCGCGCGAGCGCTTCACGATGGACGAGGGTCTCTCGCGGGCCGTCCAGACGATGTTCAAGCGGCTCTACGACGATGGCCTGGTGTACCGCGCCGAGCGCATCATCAACTGGTGCCCGCGCTGCATGACGGCGTTGTCGGACATCGAGGTCGACCACTCGGACGACGAGGGCGAGCTCGTCTCCATCCGCTACGGCGACGGCGACAACTCGATCGTGGTGGCCACCACGCGGGCCGAGACGATGCTCGGTGACACGGCCGTGGCGGTGCACCCGGATGACGAGCGTTACGCCCACCTCGTGGGCACCGAGGTGGAGCTGCCGCTGACCGGCCGCCGTATCCCGATCGTCGCCGACGCCCACGTGGACCCGGAGTTCGGTACGGGCGCGGTCAAGGTGACGCCCGCACACGACCCCAACGACTTCGAGATCGGCAAACGGCACGACCTGCCCATGCCGACGATCATGGACGAGCGCGGCGTGATCACCGAACACGGTCCGTTCCAGGGCATGGACCGCTTCGAGGCGCGCCCCGCGATCGTGGCGGCGCTGCGTGAGCAGGGCCGCATCGTGGCCGAGAAGCGCCCCTACGTCCACGCGGTGGGCCACTGCTCCCGCTGTGACACGGTGGTGGAGCCGCGGCTGTCGCTGCAGTGGTGGGTGAAGGTCGAGCCGTTGGCGAAGGCGGCGGGCGACGCCGTGCGCGACGGCCGCGTGAAGATCCACCCGCCGGAGCTGGCGAAGCGTTACTTCGACTGGGTCGACGACATGCACGACTGGACCATCTCGCGCCAGTTGTGGTGGGGCCACCGCATCCCCGTCTGGTACGGCCCCAACGGCGAGACGGTGTGCGTGGGCCCCGACGAGGAGCCGCCGAGCGGCGAGGGGTGGACGCAGGACGAGGACGTGCTCGACACGTGGTTTTCGTCGGGCCTGTGGCCGATGTCCACGATGGGCTGGCCGGAGGCGACCGCCGACCTGGCGAAGTTCTACCCGACCAGCGTGTTGTCGACCGGCTACGACATCCTGTTCTTCTGGGTCGCCCGGATGATGATGTTCGGCCTGTACGGCATGCGGGACAACGGCCCGGAGCGTTCGATCCCGTTCGAGCACATCTACCTGCACGGGCTGATCCGCGACGCCCAGGGCAAGAAGATGTCGAAGTCGCGCGGCAACGTCATCGACCCGCTCGACTGGATGGACCGGTTCGGTGCCGACGCCACGCGCTTCACCCTGGCCAGGGGAGCCAATCCGGGTGCCGACATGGCGCTGGCGGAGGAGTGGGCCGCGGGCTCCCGTAACTTCTGCACGAAGTTGTGGAACGCCACGCGGTTCGCGTTGTCCAACGGCGCCACCGTGGCGACCCCCGTGCCGGACGCGAGCGAGCTGACCGAGGCCGACCGCTGGATCCTCGGCAGGCTCTCCACCGTCGTGTCCGAGGTGGAC
The DNA here is from genome assembly GCF_000243395.2 of Saccharomonospora glauca K62. Classification (NCBI taxonomy): domain Bacteria; kingdom Bacillati; phylum Actinomycetota; class Actinomycetes; order Pseudonocardiales; family Pseudonocardiaceae; genus Saccharomonospora; species Saccharomonospora glauca. Next base: position 1,335,298 of record NZ_CM001484.1, read on the forward strand.
GCCCACATGGAGCAGTTCCAGTTCGCCAAGGCGACGAACGTGCTCTACCACTTCACGTGGGACGAGTTCTGCGACTGGTATCTGGAACTGGCGAAGGTGCAGCTTGCCGGTGAGCACGCCGACGGCACGCGGGCGGTGCTCGGCCACGTGCTCGACGTGGTGCTGCGACTGCTGCACCCGTTCATCCCGTTCATCACCGAGAAGCTGTGGACCACGCTCACGGGCGGCGAGTCGCTCGTGGTGGCGGAATGGCCGGTCGGCGAGAAGTGGACCCACCGGGTCGATCCCGAGGCGGACGCGCGGATCGCGGACGTGCAGAAGCTCGTCACGGAGGTGCGGCGGTTCCGCTCCGACCAGGGGCTCAAGCCCGGTCAGCGGGTCGCGACGCGGTTGTCCGGCGAGGGCTTCGCGGTCGTCGCGGGACACGAGGCCGCCGTGCGTGCCCTGGCCCGCTTGAGCGAGCCGGGTGACGGTTTCTCGGCGACGGCGTCCCTGGAGGTCTCGTTGTCGGGCGGCATGGCGACGGTGGAGGTCGACACCTCCGGTGCCATCGACGTCGCGGCCGAGCGTAAGCGGCTGGAGAAGGACCTGGCCGCCGCGCAGAAGGAGCTGAAGCAGACCGAGGCCAAGCTCGGCAACCAGGCCTTCCTGGAGAAGGCGCCCGCCGCGGTGGTGGAGAAGATCCGCACCCGTCGGGACGTGGCCGCCGCCGACATCGAGCGCATCACGGCCCGGTTGGAACAGCTCGGTTCCTGACGTCCGGTGGTGGCGGCCCGTGCCGTCACCACCCGTTGGCCGCGAGGTGGTCGAGGATGACCTCGGCGACGCCTTCCATGCCCCAGCGGTTCGGGTGGTAGTTCGCCGCGCCGATCAGGTTGATGTGCTGGCCCTGGATCCAGGCGTGGTCGGCGCACGCGTCGTGGCCGAGGGACGCCGGGTAGGTGTCGATGAACGTCGTCGTGCCGTTGTTCGCCGCCGCGGTGGCGAGGGCGGCGTTGAGGGTTTCCTCGATGTCGTTCAGCCAGACGTAGTCGCCGTCGGCGAACGGCAGGATGTCCGGGCACGTCCCGCTCGGCGGGGCGATGCGCGGGTAGCCGATGAGCAGGATCGTGGCCTCGGGTGACCGCTGTCGGACACCGTCGAGCACGGCTTCGACGTCCTGCTGCGTCTCGGCGATGGCGGCCTTCAAGGTGTCCACACCGTCGACGGTGAAGTGTTCCCGGCACGGGCTGCCGGTCGGATCGGTGTCGCGCAGGCCGGGGCAGGTGCTGATGACGCTGCCGAACACGCCGTAGTTGTTGCCGCCGATGCCGATGGTGACCAGCTCGGTGTCGGGTCGCAGGGCGTCGAACTGGGGTGGGTTGTATCCCAGCGTGACCTCCTGCCGCTGCGTCATGTCGTTCGTGTCGGCCCCCGCGCAACTGACGTCGGTGAGCACGGTGCGGCCGAGCCTGCCGGCGACGATGGACGGGTAGTTCTGAGTGGACCGCAGACAGCCCAGGGGATCGAGCCTCTGGAAGGGAATCAGTGGTCCGGAGGTGTACGAGTCGCCGAGCGCGACGTAATGTACCCAGCCGCGCGACTCCCGGGGCGCGGCCGCCGCGGTGGCCGGTAGCAGGGTCAGGGTGAGCAACGAGGTGATCACGGACACGAGGACGGCGACCAGGCTCCGGCGGCTGCGCATGCCCTAGTTCTATCTGCTCGCACCGACGGGTGGATCTTCCGAACGGGTGAGATTTGCGGATTGTGGCACCCATTGTTGGGTGTGCTGTGCGCGTGCTTAGGTGTTGCAAGTCATAACTTTTGTTTGACATACACAAAAGCCCGACACTATTGTGCCCAGTCATGACTGTGACTGGCCTCACCGAGGGCGCTCCGGCCGTCCGGATGCGGGGCATCACCAAGCAGTTCTTGGGCAACACGGTGCTCCGTGGTGTGGACCTCGACCTGTACCCCGGCGAGGTGCACGCTCTGGTGGGAGAAAACGGTGCGGGCAAGTCGACGCTGATGAAGATCCTGGCCGGGGTTCACACCGCCGACTCCGGGAGTGTCGAACTCGACGGCCGTCCGGTGACGTTCTCGTCGCCGCGCCAGGCCCTGGCCGCCGGTGTGTCGATCGTGCACCAGGAACTGAACCTGCTCGGCGATCGCTCGGTGGCGGAGAACGTCTTCCTCGGCTCGGAGCCCGTGCGTCGCGGTGTGGTCGATCGGCGACGGATGGAGGCCGACACCGCCGCGCTGCTGGACGAGCTCGGCGCCGAGGACATCTCGCCGCGCGACCCCGTCAGGCTGTTGTCGGTGGCGCAGCGCCAGGTCGTGGAGATCGTCAAGGCGCTGTCCAGTGACGTTCGCGTGCTCGCGATGGACGAACCCACGGCCGCGCTGGCCGACCACGAGGTGGAATTGTTGTACGGGCTCGTGCGACGGCTGTGCGACCGCGGCATCGCGATCCTGTACGTGTCCCACCGGCTCGTGGAGGTCTTCGACCTCAGCCACCGCATCACCGTGCTCAAGGACGGAGCCCTGGTGACCTCGCGGCCGAGGAGCGAACTCACGAGCGACGAGTTGGTGCGACACATGGTGGGCCGTTCCCTGGACGCCCTGTTTCCGCCGAGGGCCACCGAAGCCGAGGTGGGGGCTACGCGCCTGCGGCTCAGGGGGTGTACCAACGAGCGGCTGTCGGACATCGACCTGAGCGTGCGCGCCGGTGAGATCGTCGGCCTGGCCGGGCTTCAGGGCGCGGGTCGCTCGGCGGTGGCCCGCGCGGTGTGCGGTGTCGATCCGTTCCGGTCGGGAACGATCGAATTGGACGGTGAGCCGGTGCGGGTGAGCTCTCCCCGCGCCGCGGTACGGCTCGGGATCGCACACGTCACGGAGGACCGCAAGGGCGAAGGGCTGGCTCTGCGCCAGTCGGTGAAGGACAACGCGTTGCTCGTGCGCCGGGCCGCGTTCTCCCGGCGGTGGCGCAAGAAGGCGGTGCCGATCTCGGAGCTGTTGAAGTCGGTGGCCGTGGTCGCGCGCTCGCCCGACCAGGAAGTGCGTTTCCTGTCGGGTGGCAACCAGCAGAAGGTCGTGCTCGCGAAGTGGTTGGCCGTGGAGCCGAAAGTGCTCGTCGTCGACGAGCCGACGCGCGGCATCGACGTCGGGGCGAAGCAGGCGGTGTACGAGCTGCTTCGCGGGCTGGCTCGCGAGGGGGTCGCGATTCTGATGATCTCGTCCGAGCTACCCGAGTTGATCGGCATGAGCGACCGGGTGCTCGTGATGCACGACGGGCGGATTGCGGGTGAACTGCCCGCGGGGCCCACGGAGGAGGCGGTGATGAGGCTGGCCACGGGCCATGCCGTGACCGAGAGCATGACTGAGGAGGCCGTGTGAGCGAGGTGATCGCGGCCACCGCGGTGACGAAGCGTCCTCAATGGACGCGATATCTCACGAACCCCGTGGTCGCCGTCTACACGGCGCTGGTTCTGGTGCTGATCGTCGGCAGCGTCCTCGTCGGGCTGCGGGGTGGGGTGCTGCTCGACCAGGGCGGCATCCAGAACATCCTGACTCGCAGCACCGCGCTCGGTCTCGTCGCGATCGGCCAGACGATGGTCATCCTCACCGGCAAGCTCGACCTGTCGGTGGCGTATCTCGTCGGGCTGTGCTCGTTGGTCGCGGCGGAGACGATGGCGGGCGACGACGCGATGATCCTTCCCGCCGTGCTGCTGACACTCGCGTGCGCCGCCGGAGTGGGGCTGGTCAACGGGCTGGTCGTCACCAAACTGAAGGTCAACGCGTTCATCGCCACGTTGGGCACGGGACTCGTCATCCGGGGATATCTGGAGAACAACTACGAGGGTCCGGCGGGAGATGTCCCGACGGTGTTCCAGCATCTCGGATACGGTCGCGTCGGCCCGGTTCCGGTGTCCACATTGCTCATGCTGGGGCTTGCGGTGCTGGCCTGGTGGTTCCTCGCGAGGACCCGGCCGGGATACCACGTCTACGCCGTGGGCGGCGACGAGGAGGTCGCTCGGTTCTCGGGCATCCGCAACGACCGCATCGTGATCACCGTGTACGTGTTGTGCGCGGTGGCGGCGGGACTCGCAGGCTTGTTCCTGGCGAGCCGACTCGGCGCGGGGTCTCCGTGGGTCGGTACCGACGGCGGGTACGACCTGGAGTCCATCGCGGCCGTGGTGCTCGGCGGCACCATCCTGGCCGGTGGCCGAGGAGGGGTCGCGGGCACGATCGGCGGCGTCTTCATCCTCGCCACGCTCGACACGATCTTCGACGATCTCGGGATGAACTCCTTCTTCAAGGACGTGGTCCGAGGAGTTGTGCTGATCGTGGCCGTGGCACTGTACGCCCGTCGTAGGAGGGCCACGCGATGACGCAGACGGTCACCGAAACCACTCGTCGGTTCCCGCGCCCGAAACTCGCCGACGGCACGGGTCCGGTGCTGGCCGTGCTCGCGATCCTGTTGGTGGCGCTCGCGTTCGTCGGTCCCGCCTACAGCGAGCCGTCGGGTTACCTGGCATTGCTGAAACGTGCGGCGCCGCTGATGATCCTCGCGATCGGACAGTACTTCGTCATCGTCAGCGGTGGTTTCGACCTGTCGGTGGGGTCGTTGGTCACCGCCGAGGTCGTGATCGCGGCGAGACTCCTCGACGGCGACGAGGACGCCACCCCGTGGGTGATCCCGTTGCTGTTGGTGCTCGGCGCCCTCGTGGGGTTGGTCAACGGACTTATCACCACCCGGCTGCTGGTGCCGTCGTTCATCGTCACGCTGGGGATGCTGCTGGTGCTCGACGGAGCGGTGTTCCTGTGGACGGGAGGGGCGCCACGCGGCTCCCTGACGGAGGCGTTCCGCACCGTGGGCCGCGAAGGGTTCGACGTGCCCCTGCTCGGTCAGGTGCCGTGGTCGGTGCTGCTCCTGGCGGCGATCGTGGTCGCGGCGGTGGTGTTCATGCGCAGCGGACGCGGCCGCATGCTGGTCGCGGTCGGGGACAACGAGACCGCGGTTCGGCTCGGCGGCGGCAACGTCGAAGGACTGCGCACGCTGGCGTTCGTGCTGTCGGGTGTGTCGGCGGCCGTCGCCGCGATCCTGCTCGGCGGGTTCGCCGGTGTGTCGGCCCAGGTCGGCGAGGGGCTGGAGTTCCAAGTCATCACCGCGGTCGTCCTCGGGGGCGTCGTGCTCGGTGGGGGGCGCGGTTCCGTCGTCGCCGCGATGGCGGGCGCGCTCACGTTGGAAGCCCTGTTCTCGTTGCTCAACCTCCTCGGGGTCTCGGGAGGCCTGGAGTCGGCGGTGCAGGGCGTCATCATCATCGCCGCCGTGGCCTACGCGGCAGTGGGGCGGTCGAAGTTCCGGACAAGGAGAACGACATGAGAAAGACATGGCTGACCGTCGTCGCCGCGGTCGGTGCGCTCGCGATGGCGGGCTGTACCAGCGAACTTCCCGCCGAGAACGGGGCAGGGGAGGCGTCCAGCTCGGCGTCGTCGCGGTCGAACGAGTTCTTCGACCGGGCCGAGTACGAACGGCAACTCGCGTTGCGTGACGCCACCCCGGAGGGTCCCGAGGACAAGCCGTGGGAGCAGGCGCTCGAACCCGAGATGGTGGACACGTCGTCCTACGCCAAGGACGGCCCCTACCACCTGTGCTTCTCCAACGCGTCGGTGGACAACCCGTGGCGTCAGGTCGGGTGGAAGACCATGCAGGCCGAGGTCGACCTGCACGACGAGATCGAGGACTTCACCGTCCTGGACGCGGAGGCCAAGGACGACAAGCAGATCAGTGACATCTCGTCGCTCACGTCGCAGGGGTGTGACGCGCTGATCGTCTCACCCAACACGACGTCCACGTTGACGCCCGCCGTGGAGCAGGCATGTGACAGCGGCGTTCCGGTGATCGTGTTCGATCGGGGCGTCAACACCGAGTGCCCGGTGACGTTCATCCACCCGATCGGCGGCTACGCGTTCGGTGCCTCGGCCGCGGAGTTCCTGGCCGACGAGGTGGGTGAGGGCGGCAAGGTGCTGGCCCTGCGCGTGCTGCCCGGTGTGGACGTGCTGGAACACCGGTGGGCCGCGGCCGAACGGATCTTCGCCGACAGGGGGGTCCAGGTCGTGGGTGTCGAGTTCACCGAGAACGACACCGCCGGTGCCAAGAGCATCGTCAGCGACTACCTGCAGCGCGAGGGCCAGATCGACGGCATCTGGATGGACGACGGCACGGCGGCCGTCGCGGTGCTGGAGGCGTTCGAGGACCAGGGCATGGAGCCTCCCGCCATCTCCGGTGAGGACCAGCAACAGTTCCTGGAGAAGTGGAAGCGCGAGGGGCTGACGGCCCAGGCTCCCACGTACCCCACCTACCAGTGGCGTACTCCGGTGATCGCGGCGCTCAAGATCCTGAACGGTGAGGAAGTGCCGAAGGAGTGGATCCTGCCGCAGCCGGTGGTGACCGAGGAGACCTTGGACCAGTACCTCATCGACGGCATGCCGCCGCTGCACTACGCACTGTGCGGTTGCCAGGAGATGCCCGACTTCCCGAAGCGCTGGCAGTGACGAGGAGCAGCGAGTGTCCACAGTGCATCCCATCGGGGTGAACACCTGGGTCTGGACGTCGCCGCTGGACGACGCCGCGCTCCGTGAACTCGTGCCGGCCATCGCCTCGTCGGGGTTCGACGTCATCGAACTTCCAGTGGAGAACCTCGGGGACTGGGACCCCGACGAGGCGGCCCGGTTGCTGGCCGACCACGGACTGGGTGCCTCGCTGGTGCTCGTCATGAGCGAGGGCCGGGAACTGGTGCGAGCGGAGGAGGCCACGATCGCCGCCACGCAGGACTACCTGCGCCGATGCCTGGACATCGCGGCGTCGTTGGGCGCACCGGCGTTGAGCGGACCCGCGTACGCCTCCGTGGGGCGTACCTGGCGGATGAGCGAGCGCGAGCGCGCCGCGTGCGTCCGGGAGTGGCGCGACAACGTCGGCCCCGTGCTGGAGCATGCCGCCGACGTCGGGGTGCTGCTCGGGGTCGAACCGCTCAACCGCTACGAGACCAGCCTGTTCAACACCGTGGACCAAACGCTGCGGGCGATGGACGGGCTGCCCGCCTGCGGGATCGCGCTCGACGTGTACCACCAGAACATCGAGGAGCGAGACGTCGCGTCGGCCGTGCGATCGGCACACGGCCGCATCGCACACGTACAGGTGTGCGCCAACGACCGGGGCACGCCCGGACGCGACCACTTCGACTGGCCGGAGTTGCTCGCCGCCATCGCCGACGCGGACTACACGGGGCCGCTCTGCATCGAGTCGTTCACCGCCCACAACAACAGCATCGCCACGGCCGCCTCGATCTGGCGTCCCCTCGCCACGAGTCAGGACGCGCTGGCGGTCGACGGTCTGGCCTTCCTCAAGGAGGTGATGTCACAGCACGAATCCCGGTGATTCCGATCCTCGACGGCGCCGGCACGCCGTGATCGCTCATTCCCCGCAGAACGTGAGGATTTCATGAGTAGACGCAAGAGATTGTTGTCACGCATCGGCGCCGCGGCGCTGGGTGGGGTACTTGCCGTCGGAGCGCTTCCCGTGAGCACCGCCCAGGCCCAGGAGCCGGAGTTCCACGCGTTGCTGTTCACCAAGACCGAAGGCTACCGGCACGACTCGATCCCCGCCGGGATCGAGATGTTCGAAAAACTCGCCGCCGAGAACAACTTCACGTTCGACCACACCGAGGACTCCAGTGTCTTCAACGACACCGACCTCGCGAAGTACGACGTGATCATCATGTTCCAGACCTCGGGCATGGTCTGGGAGAACGACGCTCAACGTCAGGCGATGCAGGCCTATGTGGAAAACGGTGGGGGCATCGCCGCCATTCACAACGCCACGGACATGGGGATCGAGAACGAGTTCCCCTACTGGGACGACCTCGTGAACGCGGGCGCCCACATGCCCTCCCACTCGCCGGGCGTGCTTCAGGGTACGGCGAAGGTGACGGACCGCCACCACCCCTCGACGGAAGGGCTTCCGGCGCGCTGGGAACGCGCCGAGGAATGGTACAACTTCGACAAGAGCATGCGGGGCGAGGTGCACGTCCTCGTCTCGGCCGACGAGTCCACTTACGACCCCGGACCCGACGCGATGGGTGCGGACCACCCGATCTCGTGGTGTCGGGACGTGGGTCTCGCCCGTGTCTGGGCCACGGCGATGGGCCACGACGCGGCGTCCTACAGCGAGGAGGCGTTCGTCCGGCACATCCTCGGCGGCTTGCGCACGGCGGCCCGCACCGTGGAGGCGGACTGCTCGGCCACGGTCGACAGTGCTTTCGAGAAGGTCGGTCTGGACACCAACACGCAGGCACCGACCGCGATGGACATCACGCCCGACGGCCGTGTGTTCTACACCGAGATCCTCGGCCGCGTGATGGTGTACGACCCGGAGACGGAGAGCACCTCCACCGCGATGGAGCTGCCCGTCTACTCCGGTGGTGAGGACGGTCTCGTCGGGCTGACGTTCGACCCGAACTTCGCCGAGAACGGCTGGATCTACCTGTACTACTCGCCGCCGGGTGACGAGGAGATCAACCGGGTGTCCCGCTTCACGGTGGAGGGGAACACGATCTCGCCCGACAGCGAGGTCCAGATCATCGACATTCCCGCGTCGCGTCGCGCCGAGCCGGGACACACGGGCGGCTACCTGACGTTCGGCCCGAACGGCGACCTCTACATCGGCGTCGGTGACGACACCAACCCCTTCGAGTCGGGCGGTTACGCGCCGATCGACGAACGCGAGGGGCGCGACCTGTACGACGCGCAGAAGACCTCGGCCAACACCAACGACCTGCGCGGCAAGATCCTGCGCATCACCCCGAAGGCCGAGGGGGGCTACACGATCCCGGAGGGTAACCTGTTCGCCCCCGGCACGGAGAAGACCCGGCCCGAGATCTACGCGATGGGCTTCCGCAACCCGTTCCGGTTCACCGTGGACGTCGACGGCACGATCTACATGGCCGACTACGGGCCGGACGCGAGCACACCCGACCCGAACCGCGGACCCGACGGCAAGGTCGAGTGGAACATCGTCAGGGAGCCGGGCTTCTACGGCTGGCCCTACTGCATCGGCAACAACATCCCCTACAACGACTACGACTTCGCCACGAACACGCCGGGCGAGAAGTTCGACTGCGACAACCCGGTGAACGACTCGCCGAACAACACGGGGCTCACCGAGCTGCCGCCCGCGCAACCGGCCGACGTGTGGTACGGCTACGGCGAGTCGGAGGAGTTCCCGATCCTGGAGACCGGCGGTGCCGCGCCGATGGGTGGTCCGGTGTACCGGTACGACCCCGACCTCGACTCGGAGATCAAGTTCCCCGAGTACTACGACGGCAAGCCGTTCTTCTACGAGTGGGCGCGTAACAAGATCTACACGATCACGCTCGACGAGCGGGGCGAGGTGCTCAACCTCGATCCGTGGCTGACCAGCCAGCAGACGTTTGCCCCGATGGACATGCGGTTCGGTCCCGACGGTGCGCTGTACCTGCTGGAGTGGGGCGGCGGCTACGGGCGGGACAACCCCGACTCGGGCCTGTACCGCATCGAGTACAACCAGGGCAACCGCAGGCCGATCGTCAGGATGAGCGCCGACGTGACCTCGGGGCACGCGCCATTGGAGGTCTCTTTCAGCAGCGAGGGGTCCTACGACCCCGAGGAGACGGAGATCACCTACTCGTGGGACTTCGGGGACGGCAACACGTCCACCGAGGCCGACCCCACGCACACGTACACCGAGAACGGGCAGTACAACGTCCAGCTCACGGTGACGGACGCGACGGGGAAGACGGGGGTGGGCAACCTGACGGTGACGGTGGGCAACACCGCCCCCACGGTCACCGTGAACGCGCCCGTCGACGGTGGCTTCTTCGACTTCGGCGACCGGGTGCGCTTCGACGTCGACGTCACCGACCCCGAGGACGGGGAGATCGACTGCGGTGAGGTCGTCGTCCAGCCCGCGCTCGGCCACGACGCCCACGCCCACCCGATGGACCCGATCAACGCCTGTGAGGGCACGATCGAGACCATCGTGGACGACGGGCACGCCGGGGCGAACATCTTCTACTCCGTCGATGCCAGCTACACCGACCACGGTGGCGACGGTGCGCCCGCGCTGACCGGCCGCGACACCGTCGTGCTCCAGCCGAAGCACAAGCAGGCGGAGTACTTCACCTCGTCGCAGGGCATCCGGGTGGTCGCTCAGGAGGACGCGGAGAACGGCAAGCGCATCGGTGACATCGACGACGGTGACTGGATCGCCTTCACGCCGGTGAACTTCACGGGCATCGACGAGGTGTCGCTGCGCGTGTCGGCCCCGGAGGGCGGCGGCGGTGCCGTCGAGTTGCGCGCGGGTGCGGTGGACGGTCCGCTGGTCGCCGAGGTGGAGGTGCCCTCCACCGGAGACTGGGACAACTACGTCCAGCTGGACCCGGTTGCCATCACCGACCCCGGTGAGACGACCGAGCTGTTCGTCGTGTTCCGCGGCGACATCGTCAGCCCGTTCGACCTCGACTCGCTGACGTTCATCGGCGACGGCGTGTCGCAGGTCGACGGGGACGCTCCGACCATCACGGTGTCCGGTGTGGACGACGGTGCGTCGTACGGCGACTCCGGTGCCCTCACGATCGGCTTCGAGGCCGAGGACGAAGGTGTCGGCGTGGCCTCAGTCGAGGCGACACTCGACGGGGAGGCCGTGGAGAACGGTGCGGAGATCCCGCTCCACACCTTGGACCTCGGCGCGCACGAGTTGGTGGTGAAGGCCACGGACAAGGCGGGCAACGAGGCCGAGCGGAAGGTCACGTTCACGGTGACGACCTCCGCCGGGGACCTGCGGGCCCTGCTGGAGCGTTTCGCCGACGAGGACCGCATCGAGGCGAAGACGGCGAAGAGCTTGAAGCTCATGCTCACCCTCGCCGAGGGGATCAAGCGACTCAACGCCTTCGCGGGCTCGGTGGTGCTGGACACGTTCACCAAGACCGTCGAGAAGCGGGTGTCGGACGAGGAGGTGAAGAGCGTACTGATCCGCGACGCGCGGGCCGTGAGCAAGCAGTGGCGCGTGTGACGGATCGGTGACAGACGCGGGTGCGGATGCCGGGCCGCCCCGCTCGGCCGGCGTCGGACGGCAAGCCGTGCCGTGCGACGCCGGTCTTTCTCACGCTCGGCGATAGGTGAGCAGGTATCGCCAGAAGGGCAGGACGCGCACTCGGCTGCCCGGCAACAGGCGGGCGGCTTCGCGGCGCACGTCGTTCAAGGTCATGTCCCAGTCCCTGATCGGGGCCCGTGGTACGGGGTCGGCGCCGCCACCCAGCCGTTCGGCCGCCGCCACCACCGCCTTCGCCAGCAGGTTCGTGGGGACGGAACCCAGCCAGACGGCGTGGTCGCGCACGGTGCTGGGATCGGCCAAGCCCAGCACCGCGAGCACCCCGCCGGGGGCGAGCGCGTCCCGCAACCTCGTCACGGTCTGGAACGGCACGTGGTGCAGTGACGCCACACACGTGACGACGTCGTAGCGGGACGACGACAACGGGTACGTGGTGATGTCGGCGTGTCGGTAGGTGATGGCGCCCGGCCCCGGCGAGCCGAGTGCCTTCGCCACCTCCAGTACCTCGGCGGCGGGGTCGAGCGCGTCGACCTCCAGGCCGCGAGCCGCGAGCCTGCGGGCGAGTCTGCCCGTGCCGCACCCCACGTCCAGCGCGCGCCGGGCGCCTGCGGGCACGAGCCGAAGTAACAACGGGTGGTAGAAGTCGTTGTGGTCGAAGGGCACGCGGTCACCGTATCGGCGGCGACGTAGACTCGAAGGCGTCACCGCTAGTTATGAGGAGAGTGCGTGCCTTCCGACGACCAGGAGTTTCCTCCCGAACTGTCGCAGGGGGAGAACTTCATCGCCGGTCCGTTGCCCGACGACGAGACCGATGCCGAACCGGTCGACGAAGCCGCGGTCGAAGCGCGGGCCCGCCGGGAGCTGTTGGCCGTGGAGGCCGAGCTCAACCGACGCTGGCCCGAGACCCGGATCGAGCCTTCGCTGACCCGGATCTCCACGCTCGCGAACCTGCTCGGTGATCCTCACCGCGCGTATCCGGTGATCCACGTCGCCGGGACCAACGGTAAGAGCTCCACGGCTCGCATGATCGAGGCGCTGCTCACCCATCTGGGTCTGCGGGTGGGCCGGTACACGAGCCCGCACCTGCAACTGGTCACCGAACGCATCAGCATCGACGGCGCGCCGATCTCCGCCGAGAAGTACGTCGACACCTATCGGGACATCGAGCCGTTCGTGTCGATGGTGGACAACGCGACGGGCGAGAACGAGCCGAAGATGAGCAAGTTCGAGGTGCTCACCGGCATGGCGTTCGCCGCGTTCGCCGACGCCCCCGTCGAGGTCGCCGTGCTGGAGACCGGCCTGGGTGGCCGATGGGACGCCACCAACATCGCCGAGGCCCAGATCTCCGTCGTCACTCCCATCGGGCTCGATCACACCGACTACCTCGGTGACGACCTGCGTTCGATTGCGGGCGAGAAGGCGGGAATCATCAAACCCGGCGGTATCGCCGTGCTGGCGCAGCAGAATCCCGACGTCGAACGAGTGCTGCTCGAACGTGCCGTCGAGGTGGACGCCACCGTGGCTCGCGAGGGAAGCGAGTTCGGGGTGCTCAGCCGTGACGTTGCCGTGGGCGGGCAGCTGCTCAACTTGCAGGGGCTCGGCGACGTGTACGACGAGATCTTCCTGCCCCTGCACGGCCTGCACCAGGCCACCAACGCCGCGTTGGCCCTCGCCGCCGTCGAGGCGTTCTTCGGCGCGGGCAAGGAACGCAAGTTGATGGCGGACGCGGTGCGGGAGGCCTTCGCCTCCGTGGAGACGCCCGGCAGACTCGAACGGGTCAAGGCGGCCCCGACCGTGCTGCTCGACGCGGCGCACAACCCTCACGGTGCCGCGGCGCTGGCGAGCACCATCGACGAGGAGTTCGCCTTCCGCAAGCTCGTCGCCGTGGTCGGCGTCATGGCCGACAAGGACGCCACCGGCATCCTCGAAGCCCTCGAACCCGTGGTGTCCGAGATCGTCGTCACGCGGAACTCGTCGCCCCGTGCCATGCCGGTCGACGAGCTCGCCACGCTCGCCGTCTCCATCTTCGGTGAGGAACGGGTGACCGTGGAACCCGTTCTGGCGGATGCCATCGAGAGCGCGGTCGCTCTCGCGGACGAGACGGAGGACCCCGAGGAGCCGCTGTCCGGCGGCGGTGTGCTCATCACGGGGTCGGTGGTCACGGCGGGGGAGGCCCGCACGTTGTTCGGCAAGGAGCCCTCATGAGTGAGTCAGCCTCGTCCGGAGCGCGGGCGGCTTCGCGGACACCGGCACCCCCCGCGAAGGACCCGATGAAGGGGTTCCGCGGCGTGCAGGCCGGGACATTGGTGTTGGAGGCCATCGTCGTCGGCCTCGCCCTGCCCGTCGTCGCGCAGCTCGGTGACGGGCTGAGCAGCGTCCAGGGCTGGACGGTGGGCGGTATCGCCGTGGCGTTGCTCGCCTGCTGCGGGTTGCTGCGCTTTTCGTGGTCGATCTGGGTGATCCTCGCCCTCAACGTGGGGTTGGTCGCGTTCGTCGTCGCGCTGCCCTGGGTGACGGTGATCGGGGTGCTGTTCCTCGCCGTGTGGGGCTGGCTAATGTGGTTGCGGCACGACGTCGCACGCCGCATGGCGGAGGGACGACTGCCCAGTCAACAGGTCGATTCGCAGGGCGAGCAGTCCGGCTGACCCCGCGCGTTGGAAGGTCCGCCCGCGCGGAGGTCTCAGCGCGCAGGCCGCCGCTTCCGCGCGATCCCGTGCCAGGTGGCCAGCAGCAGGGTCACCACCAGGCCGAACCCGGAGAACAGCACGACCGCCGCGACGGCGTTCACCGGCGTGTCCGTGTGGCTTCCGGCGGCGTGACACCGCACCTCGACGGCCGAGCCGAACCGGAGCGTGGCGACACCGTCGCAGGCGTTCATGATCTCGACGAAGCTGAGCAGCCCCCCGAGCAGGCAGGCGAGCAGCGACGCGCACGCCCACACGACGAGCAGGAGCACCGAACCTCGGCCGTTTCGTGCCCGCTCACGGGGCTCCGACGGCACCTCCGAGGGGTGAAGGGGCGGGGTGTCAGTGTGGAACACGCACTCGTGCTCCTCGTCGCCGCCGTCAGCGGCGAATTCCGAACCCGTCGAAGAACTCATCGTCGCCGGGCCCTTCCCGCCGGGACCGGCGCTGTGACTGCTCCGGCTGGTCCGGGGACGATTTCGACTCCACCCGTGCTCGCAGGCCGGGGGTGTTCTCCAACTCGTTCGCCAGCGACGCGAGGTGGAAGTCGAGCAGGGTCGCGGCGTTCGCGGCGGCGTAGGCGCTGTTGATCTCCTCGGTCAGCCACTGCTCGTCGCCTTCCCGGACGGTGTTCGGTGCGATGTGCACGCGTTTCCGTCTGCCGAGCATGTCGACCCACACCGTGACCGCGCCCCTGCGGGACACTCCCTCGAACTCGCTGAACAAGGCTCGTTCGGGAGGCTCCCTGATCTTGCGCAGCCTGTCTTTCATCGCCCGGATCGCGTCCGGACCGGTCATCGTTCCTCCGGAGGGGTTCACGGGGTGGTCTCGTTCGCCGACGTCATGGTCTCGGTGGCCTGCCTCCCCGCCTCCGCGAGCGCCTCGATCTTCGCCTGGTTCAGGCTGTGGATGGTCCACCAGATCGACACCGCACCGACGATCACGCTCAGAATCCCGATGACGATGCCGACCACGGCCCCGAGGCCCGTCCACCCGGCCGCGACCTCCACGACCACGGCGACGATCACGCCGATGATCGACAACGCGAGTCCGATCAGGCCGAGGATGTCGGCGACGCTGCGACCGAAAACCTGGTCCCAGGCATCGGCGACCTCTTCGAGTGCCCGGCCGACGTCCGCCGACGGTTTCCTCATGTCGTTGAGGCCTTTTTGATCTTCTCGATCCGCTGCGCGTAGGCGTTCTTTCCGTCGCCGGTCCACGACGACGATTCCCGCCTCGCCTCGTCGAGCTTGGTGATGCACGCGTCGAATTTGGTGCCGACGAGATCCTTTCCCGCCTCGCCACCCGTTCCCCACACGTCCTTGGCCACCGTGCGCAGTCGATCGGTGTCGATGTCGCGGACGAGCCGGAGGGTGTTCTCGATCGAGGGAAGGTCCTCGCCGTGGTCCCGAAGGAACGAGTCCACCTTTCGGGCGTCCGTGAGGAGGTCCTCGTCGATCAAGTCCTTAAGACCACCCATACGTGTTCCCCCTCAGTTGTCGGGGTCGTACTTGCGAATCCACGCCTCCACCTCGTCCTCCGTCACCCGGTACTGGGCGCTCGCCTTGGCCACGCCCTCCGCGGTGTTGTCGATCGTCGCGTGGGCACGGTAGATGAACTGCTGCATGGCCTCGACGACTTCGGGATACTTCCGATCGACGAATTCGGTCAGTTTGAGAACCGTTTCCTCAACGGTCTCCTCGACGTTCTCGTACGGACTCACCGACTGTGTCGTGAGAAATCCCTCCAGGGTGGCGTGCTCGTCGAAATCGGTGAGACCGAGTTCGTCGTTGGCTTGGCGAAGGATGTCGTCGAGTCGTTTGATCTCGTCCGGATCGGGGCCGTATCCGTCGGGCACGGGCGTTCCCCAGTTCGATGAGGACCAGGAGGTCGGCGAGCGTTGGGGGGAATGGTCGCAGCGGTAAGAGGGGTGGAAAGGGCCAACTGGGTGGTGCCCGGTGGGCGGTGTGTCGCGGTCAGCCCGTTAGGCTGCGCTATACCGGGGATCGAATTCGATCCATTTCCTTAAGCGATTAACCGAAGGAGTAACGCACCGTGAGTGAGCGCACGCTGGTCCTGGTCAAGCCCGACGGCGTCAAGCGCGGTCTCGTCGGCGAGGTCATCTCCCGGATCGAGCGCAAGGGACTGCGCCTGGTGGCCATGGACCTGCGCACCGCCGAGCGCTCGGTGGCCGAGGAGCACTACGCCGAGCACAAGGACAAGCCGTTCTACGGTGACCTGCTCGACTTCATCACGTCGGGGCCGCTCGTGGCCATCGCGGTCGAGGGTCCGCGTGCCATCACCGCGTTCCGCCAACTGGCAGGGGGCACCGACCCCGTCGAGAAGGCGACGCCGGGCACCATTCGCGGCGACTTCGCGTTGGAGACGCAGTACAACCTCGTGCACGGCTCCGACTCGCCCGAGTCGGCCGAGCGCGAGCTGAAGATCTGGTTCCCCAACCTGTGAAGGCGTGAATTTCGAGGGTGACCGGGCAGCGTCGGCGACCCGGTCACCTCGACGTTCGTCAGCTCGCCCGCACGGGGTCGAGCCCGGTCTCGGCGAGCACCGAGGCGATCGCCCGCATCTCGTCGTCGTTCAGCGGGCGCAACGGTGGGTTGGTGGTGGGGTGGGTGATGACGCCGCGCACCGCTAGCGCGGCCTTGAAGGCACCGAGCGCGCCCGCCGTGAATCCGACACGGGAGCGGTCGGCCACGGTGGTGATGCGGAACAGTCGGGCCAGGCGTTCCTGCTCGGCCGCGGCCGTGCGGTGGTCGCCTTCCCGCGCCGCCCGGTGAAGACGCACGTAGCCGTGGGGATCGACGTTGCCGAGGCCCGGCACGATGCCGGCGGCGCCCACCTGCATCGCGGTGTCGGCGAACAGCTCGGACCCGGTCAGGGCGGGAAGATCCGTTCTCCTCAGGATCTCGCGGAAACCGGCGAGATCGCCGCTGGAGTCCTTCAACGCCACCACCAGTCCCTCGTCGGCCAGTTCGGCCACGACGTCGGGCGTCAGGGAGACGTGGACGGCGCTGGGAATGTCGTACGCCACCACCGGTACGTCCACGGCGGCGTGCACGTACCGGAAGTGGTCGACGATCTCCGCCGCGCCCGGTCGCACGTAGAACGGAGTGGTGACCACCACCGCGTCGACGCCCAGCTCGACGGCCCGTCGGGCGTGTTCGACGACCCTGTGGGTCCCCGTGTCGATCGCTCCGGCGAGCACCGGTACGGCGCCCGCAGCCGTGCCGACCACCACCTCCACCGCCGCTCGGTACCGAGCGGTGTCCAGCAGTGCGATCTCGCCGCTCGACCCACCGACGAAGAGACCGTCCACTCCGGCGTCGAGCTGGAAGGACACGAGGCGTTCGAGGGAGGCGCGGTCCACGTCCCCGTGTTCGTCCAACGGCGTGACGAGCGGGGGGACGACTCCGTGCGGGGGTCGGGAGAAATCAAGAGCCACTGCTTGCTTTCCTTTCCGGTGTGGACAGTGCGGGAGCGTCGGCGGGCACCCGCAGCGCACGGCCGAGCCGTGCGGGCAGGTCTAAACCGATGATGAGGGCAACCACGACGGTCAGCGACACGGAAAGCGTGGTGAGCGCCGAACCCAGGCTGCCGAACTCCTCGGCGATGGCCGCGCCCGCGAGCGGGGCCACGGCCCCGCCGAGCGCGCCGACGTTGTAGGAGAAGCCCAGGCTCGCCGCGCGCAACCGGGTGGGGAAGTGGTCGCCGATGAACTTCGGCAGCAGTCCCGAGATTCCCTGGCTGGTGGCCTGCATGGCGAACAGGAGCACCCACAGCAGCACGACGTTGCCCGCGGGCAGGGCGAACACGGGGAACACGAACGCCAGGGAGGCGAAGAGGCCGAGTACGTAGGCGCGGCGGGTGCCGAGCTTGTCGCCGACCACGCCCGCCAGGCAGGACCCGGCCGCGTAGCCGAGGCCGGCCCACGTCAGCGCGGTGGAGACCGCTCCCGCGTCGTAGCCGAGCTCGGTCTTGAGGTAGGTCGGCAGCAGTGACTGGATGGGCCACGAGTACAGGAACGCGCAGAACACCGTGAACGTGATCGCGAGCATCACCGGCCACGAGCGGCCCGCGAGTTGCACGGCGAACGCCGTGAGACACAGCACCGAGAGCGCGACCAGATACGGGGTGGCGTCTCCCCCGGTCCGACTGAAGATCAGCACCAGCGCGCCCGACAGCACCGCGGCCAGCGCGATGTTGACGACGCTTCTCCTCGGGGCGAACAACACCGAGGACGTGGTGGTCTCGTCATGTCGTCCGCCGACCCGCTCCCGCCACTCGGCGGCCTCGGGCAGGGAGCGGCGCAGGTAGATCGTGAGAGCGATCGGCACGATGCCCGCGTAGAAGAGCCAGCGCCATCCCGCCGCGGGCACGACGACCTCGTAGGCGAGGGCGGCGAGCACGGTGCCGATCGGGTAGGCCGACAGCAGGAATCCGGTGGCGCGGTTGCGCATGGACGTCGGCCAGGACTCCATGACGTACGTCGCGCTGGCCCCGTACTCGCCCGCCATGCCGATGCCGACGATCGCGCGGAAGACGAACAGCGACCAGTAGTCCCAGGCGAACCCGCACAGGCCGCTGCCG
The DNA here is from genome assembly GCF_000243395.2 of Saccharomonospora glauca K62. Taxonomy (NCBI): domain Bacteria; kingdom Bacillati; phylum Actinomycetota; class Actinomycetes; order Pseudonocardiales; family Pseudonocardiaceae; genus Saccharomonospora; species Saccharomonospora glauca. Next base: position 1,353,715 of record NZ_CM001484.1, read on the forward strand.
AGGGAGAAGGCGAGGATGGCCAGGATCATCGCCGGTTTGCGGCCGAGGTGGTCGCCGATCGCGCCGAGGACGAGCCCACCCAGCCAGCGGGACACGAAGGCCGCGGAGACGAGTGTCGAGGCCTGGGTGAGGGAGAGTTCGAAGTCGGCGGCGATCTCCGTGAGGACGAGCGTGATGAGGATGAAGTCGAATCCGTCGAGCAGGTAGCCCAGCCAGGCGGCGAAGAACGCCCGGCGTTGGGAGCGGTCGAGCCGGCGGAACGAATTCGGGGTGTCGGGCGGCGTCGTTGCCATGACCGGGACCTCCGGGAAGACTGGACATAGGATGTCCTATGTCGGCGCGTACCGTAGTCCGGGAGGCAGACCGAACGCAAGGCCCGGTCGGCGAACACCGTGGTGACGATGGGGGCCGCGGGCGCGAACCTCTAGACTCGCGTGGCGTGACAACCTCGACGGCGGGTGGGCGCAGGCACGGTGCACGCGCCAACCAGCGGGCGCTGCAGGAGGCGATCAAACGACTGATCGTCGAGCGGGGACTCGCTCCGGGCGCGCCGCTGCCCACCGAGGTCGAGCTGATGCGGGAGCTCGACGTCAGCAGGCACCCGTTGCGGGAGGCCATGAAGGCCCTCGAAGCCGTCGGCATCGTCGACATCCGCCACGGATACGGCACGTACGTGGGGTCGATGCCCCTGACGGGGCTGGAGGCCGGACTGGCGTTCCGCGGGGCCTTGTCGCTGCGCGGCGACTACACCGACATCCGGGACCTGCTGGAAGTGCGGGAGGTCCTGGAGAGCGGGCTCGTGGGCCGGGTGCTGGACGCCTACGACCGGCTCGACTTCGACGCGCTGGCCGCCGCGGTGACCACAATGGAACGCGAGGCCGAGGAGGGCCGGTACGCGCCCGAGGCGGACTGGCGGTTCCACGAGACCCTGTATCGCCCTTTGGGCAACGACCTCGTCCTCGATCTGCTGCGCGTGTTCTGGCGGGTGTTCAACACGCTCGACCCCGAACTGCCGAGGGCGAACGACACCCCGGCCCTGGTCGCCCGCAGGCACCGGGCGATCCTGGACGCCCTGCGCGCCGGGGACGAGCGCGCCCTGCGCACCGCCGTCGACGACCACTTCCGGGGCATCCGGGCGCGGGTGCCCGATCGGGGCCGCTCGGCCTGACCCCCGGCCGGCTCTCGGCGGTAAAACGTTTCGTTTTTGTCGCAGGGGTCTGGCAGTGTTGTCGTCGTGTGTGACGACAGTGGGGTCGAAGACGTCCTCGTTCGGGCGAAAGGACTGGTCAAGCGTTTCGGCGAGTTCGAGGCGGTGCGGGGGATCGACCTCGAGGTACGCAGGGGAGAGGCGTTCGGCTTCCTGGGTCCCAACGGCGCGGGCAAGTCCTCGACCATGCGCATGATCGCCTCGACGTCACCGCGGTCGGGCGGAAGTCTGACGGTGCTCGGGATGGACCCCGACAAGGAGGGGCCCCGTATCCGCGCGAGGCTGGGCGTGGTGCCGCAGCAGGACAACCTCGACCTCGAACTGACGGTACGCCAGAACCTCCAGGTGTACGGGCGCTACTTCGGACTGTCGCGAGCCACCGCGCGGGCCAGGGCCGAGGAACTGCTCGACTTCGCGCAGCTCGCCGACCGCGCCGACGCCGAGGTGGAATCGCTGTCCGGCGGGATGAAACGCAGGCTCACCATCGCGCGGTCGCTCGTCAACGACCCCGAGCTGCTGCTGCTCGACGAACCCACCACCGGGCTCGACCCCCAAGCCCGGCATCTGTTGTGGGACAAGCTGTTTCGCCTCAAGTCGCAAGGCGTCACCTTGCTCATCACCACGCACTACATGGACGAGGCGGAGCAACTCTGCGACCGGCTCGTCGTGATGGACGGCGGGCGGATCGTCGCCGAGGGCTCCCCGGCCGACCTCATCGCCCGGTACTCGACGCGCGAGGTGCTGGAGTTGCGGCTGCCGAGGGAGGAGCACGAGCGGGCGGCCGCCGCCGTCACCGATCTCGGCAAACGTATCGAGGTGCTGCCCGACCGCATCCTCGTCTACGCCGACTCGGGGGAGGTGGTGTTGGAGGCCGCTCGCGCGCGGGGCGTGCGTCCTCTTTCGAGTCTGGTGCGCCGGAGCACGCTGGAGGACGTGTTCCTCCGGCTCACGGGCAGGAGCTTGATCGAATGACCGCCGTCGAACAGCGGTCCCGGAGCGTGGCGTCCGAGGTCCGGGTCGTCGGTGCGTGGCGGGGCGCCTGGTTGCGCGTCGAGGGATTGTGGACGTGGTACCGGAGGTACTGGACGTCGAACCTGTACTCGTCGGGGTTGCAACCGCTTCTGTACCTGCTGGCGATGGGGGTCGGTTTCGGCTCGCAGGTGCGACCCGGAGCGCTCACGCAGGGTGTCTCGTACGTGCAGTACGTGGCTCCCGCCCTGCTGGTGGCCGGGGCGGTGCAGTTCGCGATCGGCGAGTCGACCTATCCCGTGCTGTCGGGTTTCAAGTGGCAGAAGGACTACCTGGCCATCACCGCCACACCCGTCACGCCGGGCCAGGTGCTGGGCGGTCACTTCCTCTGGGTCGGGCTGCGGGTTCTTCTCGCCGTGGTGGTGTACGCGGTGATCGCGGCGTTCTTCGGCGCCTGGACCGGGCCGGGCGTGGTGGCCGCCGCGCTGGTGGGACTTATGACCGGACTCGCGTGCGCGGCCCCGGTGACGGCGTTCGCCGCCACCACCTACGACGAGGGCACGCGGTTCTCCTCGCTGTTCCGGTTCGTGGTCATTCCCATGGTGTTGTTCGCCGGCACGTTCTTCCCGATCTCGGAGATCCCTCTCGGGCTGCGGTGGCTCGCCTGGATCTCCCCGCTGTGGCACGGCAACGAACTCGCCCGAGGGGTGACCCTCGGCGGCCTCGACTTCGGGCCCGCGATCGGCCACGCGGCGGTGCTCGTGGGGCTGTTCGGGCTCGGTGGGCTGTTGGCCCGGCGCTTCTTCTACCGAAGGCTGGTGGTGTAGGCGATGACGATCACCGACAGCACGAGGGCGCGGGCGCGGCCGCGCGGGTCCGGTGGGCTTCTGCTGCGTGTCCTGCCGCCGTCCCTCTATGCCGGCAGGGCGCACACCCTCATCGAGCGGTCGGCGCTGGTGTACTCCCGCGCGTGGCTGGTCTTCGTCTCGGGGGTGTTCGAGCCGCTGTTCTACCTGCTGGCGTTCCGGGTCGGTTTCGGAAAGCTCGTCCCCGAGGTCACGGGCCCCGGTGGCACCACGATGAGCTACGTGGCCTTCGTGGCCCCCGCATTGCTCGCCGCGTCCGCCATGAACGGCGCCGTGTTCGACGCGACGTTCGGCGTGTTCTTCAAGTTCCGCTACGACAAGACCTACGAGGCCGCGCTCAGCACTCCCCTGGGGCCGTTCGACATCGCGCTCGGTGAGATCGGGTGGGCGGTGCTGCGCGGAGCGCTCTACGCGGTGGCGTTCTTCGGGGTCATGAGCGCGATGGGGCTGGTCACCACGCCGTGGGCGGTGCTGGTGATACCGGTGGCGGTGCTCGTGTCGTTCGCGTTCGCCTCGGTGGGGATGGTCTGCGCGACGCTGCTGCGCACCACGTCGCAGTTCGACTACATCCAGCTCGCCGTGATGCCGCTGTTCTTCTTCTCGACGACGTTCTACCCGTTGTCGGTCTATCCGGAGCCGCTCCGGTTGCTCGTGCAGTGCCTGCCGCTCTACCACGGCGTGGAGCTGTCACGCGGGTTCGCCGCCGGGGTCCTCGACTGGTCGATGGTGGGACACGCGGCGTATCTCGTGGTGCTCGCCGCCGTGGGGGTGTACGGCGTGTCCCGTCGACTGCACACGTTGTTGCGGTGACGGTCCGTCGGTCGCCCGAACGGCTCCGTGGGGTCGGCGCGGGTTGAGCCGTCGTCCCGTGGGGAATCCCACCCCGAGGGCAGTGTGAGCGGGAACGGAGCACGACGTGGGTAGGAAACGGGGTTCACTCGTCGGACGGCCGACCCGGAAGCGCACCGTGAGGTGGCCGAGGCCGTCGCACCTGCCGGTACGGCTGACCACCGGCGCCTTCATCTTCAACTCGGGTTACTCCAAGCGGGGAGCGGACGAGGCGACGGCGGGACAACTGCACGGCTTCGCCTCCGGCACGTACCCGCCGCTCAAGGGCGTGCCTCCGAGCAAGTTCGTTCGGCTGCTGTCGACGGGGGAGATGGTGCTGGGGGCGGCGCTCATGGTGCCGGTGGTGCCCTCGGTCGTCGTCGGGGCCGGTCTCGCGGCGTTCTCGGCGGGCCTGGTGGGCATGTACCTCAAGACGCCCGGCATGCGTATGGAGAAGAGCCTGCGTCCCACCCAGGAAGGTCTGTCGCTGGCCAAGGACGTGTGGTTGCTCGGCATCGGCGCGTCGTTGGTGTTGGACGACCTTCTGGAACGTCGCCACCCGTGAGGGCGGCTCCGCCGCTCGGCGGTGACGTCATCGTGACGCTCCGGCCAGGGCGGCCACGGCGTCGACGCGCCCGTGGCCGTAGAACCCGTTGTAGCCGGTGTAGCCCTCGCAGTACGCGTCCTGGAGGCCGTTGCCGGTCAGGTCGTAGTCGCTCGGGCACGGCACCGCGGTGGCCGTGTCGGTGAGGGTCTTGCGCAGTTGGTCCGGCGTGGCGTCGGGGTGTTCGGAGGCCACCAGGGCCGCGACTCCCGCCACGTGAGGTGCCGCCATCGACGTGCCGCACAGGGTGCCGTACCCACCGGGCACGGTCGACAGGACGCAGTCGCCACGATCGCCGCCGGGGGCGGTCAGATCGATCACGCCGAGGCCGTAGGCGCTGTACCCGGCCTTGTGACCGGTACGCGTGGACGCGGAGACCGACACCGCTTCCCGAAGCCCCGCGGGCAGGGCCTCGCAGGCGTGCGGATCCGAGCGAGCGTTCACGCCGAGTCGGGTCGGTGTCAGCTCGGTGGCCTTGTTGGACGCGGCCACGACGGTGAGTGTGCCTTTCGCGTGCGCGTAGTGAAGGGCCCGGCTCAGCGCCTCGCGCACGACGTCGTGCCCCGGACCTCGCGCGCAGACCGCCGGCCACGGTGCGACGAGGAAACTGCCGTTGACCACGGTGAAGCCGTGCTTCGCGGCCCACAGCAGTCCGCACACGGCGGCCTCGGGGCTCACCCGGCCGTTGTCGTCGATCACCCGCACCGACGCCACTCGCACTCCGGGCGAGATTCCCGTCACGCCGTGTCCGTCGTCGGCCGCGGCGAGGACTCCCGCGACGTGTGTGCCGTGGGCGGAGGTCGTGGGCCGCCAGGTCTCCGGAGCCGGATCCGGAGACCCGGACAGACAGCCCACCGACAGCGTGCGATCGACGGCGTGCCGCAGGTCGGGGTGGTCGGGGTCGACACCGGAGTCGAGCACCCCGACCACGACGTCGTCGCTGCCCCGTTGCCGCGCGTGGGCCCGCTCGGCCCGAACGGCCCTGAGGTTCCACTGCTGGTCGGTGAGGTCCGCGACGCCGTCGGAGCCGGTGTGCGGTCGTGGCGCGGGAAGGTTCGACACGACGTCGTCCCCGGTCCGCTCGGAGCTGAAGGCGTGGTGAGGGGCCAGCCGGTCGGTGAAACGGTCGTCGGACGAATCGGCCACCCCGACCCCGATCTCCGGGTAGTAGGTCCGCAGTTCGCCGCACGCGGTGTTCACCGACTCGGTCGCGGCGGTGGGTGAGGGGCGTGTCTCGAACACCACGAGATACCGCTGGGTGGGCCAGTCGGAGGCGCAGTCCGCGGCCTCCGGGGCGGCGTCGGCCCCGATCGGGACGCCGCCGAGCACGAGCGCGGCGGTGAGCAGGGCCACCCCTGCGGTTCTCCGCACTCCCACCTCCGGCGTGTCCGCGTGTCGGGTGTCTCTCCCCGTATCAGCGCACGGTAACGAGCAGGTCAGAGGCCGACAACCGGAACGGGGGAGCCGAGCCCGGCGGACTCGTTGCCGAACGCGAACGATGACGCCGGGGGCGTATGGGATACTGGGTGTCGGTCGCCGGGTTGGCGCCGCCGTCGGCGAGGTGGCGGACAGCCCTGGGCGACCCGGCGATGAGCTGGGAGAACCGCTCGTTGGTCGCCGCCACACATCCGGTGTCGGGCGGCTCGACGACGTGGCGACGCTTTGCGGGGCGTTCGAGGTCGACCGGTTCGTCGTCGCGGGACCGTCATCAGGGCCGTGCCGGTGTCCCCGGCCCTCTGGTGGCATGACAGGCAAGGATTTCCGTCACGGTGATCTCACCAGGGCGGTATACAACAGAGAACGGCCCCTGTGCGGCCGCGTGACGAACGCGCCCGGGGGCGGAGGAGATGTATGTCGAACGCGGAGACACCCGCCGAGAACACTGGCGGGACTGCCGCCACATCCACCGCACGTGCGTTGGCCGAGCTTCCGGACAAGACCAGGGTTCACCTGCTGGCCAAGTTGCTGGGCACCAGTAGCCGTGAGGTGTTGGCCGCGTTGGCCAATCTCGGGCACACCGCGCGTAGTCCGCAGTCGGGCGTCGCGAAGGACGTCGCTTTGCGGGTGGCGGAGGAGTTCGGGGTGGTCGTGGCCACGGAGGCGGAAGAAGCGACCGAGGACGAGGCGGAGAACGTCGGTGTCGATTCCGGCGCCCCGGTGAACTCGGAAAACGAGACGAACGAGGAGAACGAGCGCCCGGAGCCGGTGGCCGAGGAGACCGAGAGGGCCGAGGCCGGACGGACGCCGACGGAACCGGCCGGAAAGCCCGCTCTGCAGGAGCGCCGGGACGAGGCCGAGGAGCGGCAGGCGCCCGCCGTGACCACGCCGGTCACCCCGGCCGCTCCGGCTGCCCCGATGGTGCCGCCCGCGCTCGCGCCCACCGGAGCGGAACCGGAGGCGAGCCTGCCGCACACGCCGATCTTCGCGGCGCCGTCCCCGCTGTTCCTGCCGCCGGACCCAGTGGCGGCCGTGGCGCCCTCGAACACGTCGACCCGCCGGGACTCCGGCGAGACGTCCGACGAGGGAAGCGAGCCGGCCCAGGACCGCAGCGGCGAGGGTGACGGAAGCGAGGGCGGAAGCCGTCGTCGTCGCCGTCGTGGCCGTCGGGGCCGAGGCCGCGGCAAGGGTGGTGAGGACACGAGCACCACCACCGAGCAGCAGGACTCCTCGGAGGGCGACAGCTCCGGTGAGGCCGCTGCCTCCTCGGTCTCCCCGGCCTCCTCGGAGGAGGAGTCCACCGGGCAGGAGGACGGCGACTCCGCTCAGGGCCGTGACGAGCAGGGCGCGGCCCAGGAGGAGTCGGAGACCACCACGACGATCACCAAGCGCCGTCGCCGTCGGCGGCGTCGCAAGAGCGGGGACGGTGACCACGCCGAGACCGCCGCGTCCTCGGACGATCCGCCGAACACCGTCGTGCACGTCCGCGACCCCAAGCCCGCCGAGGAGAAGGAGAGCAAGGCCGAGGACGGCGTGCGCAGCGTCCGGGGGTCCACCCGGTTGGAGGCGAAGCGCCAGCGCCGTCGCGACGGCCGGGAGGCGGGCCGCAGGCGGGCCCCGATCCTGTCGGAGTCCGAGTTCCTCGCGCGACGCGAGTCGGTCGAGCGCACGATGGTGGTGGCCGAGCGCGGCGACTCCACGCAGATCGGTGTGCTGGAGGACGGCGTGCTCGTGGAGCACTTCGTCACCTCGGCCGGTAGTGGCTCGATCGTCGGGAACGTCTACCTCGGGCGGGTCCAGAATGTGCTGCCGTCGATGGAGGCCGCCTTCATCGACATCGGCCGGGGCCGCAACGCCGTGCTGTACGCGGGGGAGGTCGACTGGGACGCCGCGGGTCTGGAGGGCAAAGCGCGCAAGATCGAGCAGGCCCTGTCCACCGGTGACCACGTGCTGGTGCAGGTCACCAAGGACCCCGTCGGTCACAAGGGTGCGCGGCTGACCACGCAGATCTCCCTGCCCGGCCGGTTCCTCGTGTACGTGCCCTCGGGAGGCGCCACCGGTATCTCCCGAAAGCTGCCGGAGAACGAACGCCGCAGGCTCAAAGACATCCTCAAAAGGATCGTCCCCGCCGACGCCGGTGTGATCATCCGGACGGCGTCGGAGGGCATCAGCGAGGAGGAACTCGCCAGGGACGTCCGCAGGCTCGAAGCCCAGTGGCAGGTCATCAAGGAGAAGGCCGATGCCGCGAGCGGCAAGAAGGGCGGCGCGCCCGCCCTGCTGTACGAGGAGCCGGACCTGCTGGTGAAGGTCGTGCGCGACCTGTTCACCGAGGACTTCAGCAAGCTGGAGATCCAGGGCGACACCGCGTGGGAGACCATCCACGCCTACGTCGAGCACGTCGCTCCGGACCTGCTCGACCGCGTCAAGCGCTATGTCGGTACCGGGGACCTGTTCGCCGAGTACCGCATCGACGAACAGCTGATGAAGGCGCTCGACCGCAAGGTGTGGCTGCCGTCCGGTGGCTACCTGGTGATCGACCGCACCGAGGCCATGACGGTGATTGACGTCAATACCGGCAAGTTCACCGGCTCGGGCGGCAACCTGGAGGAGACGGTCACCCGGAACAACCTGGAGTCGGCCGAGGAGATCGTCCGTCAGCTCCGGCTGCGGGACATCGGCGGCATCATCGTGATCGACTTCATCGACATGGTGCTGGAGTCGAACCGCGAGCTGGTGTTGCGCAGGCTCACCGAGTGCCTCGGACGGGACCGCACGCGCCACCAGGTGGCCGAGGTGACGTCGCTGGGCCTGGTGCAGATGACGCGCAAGCGCGTCGGCACGGGCCTGCTGGAGGCGTTCTCCACCACCTGCGAACACTGCAAGGGTCGCGGCGTGATCGTGTCGACCGAGCCCCACCGGGGCAACGGGCACGGCGGAGGAGGCCACCACGGTCACCAGGGCGGTCAGCACTCCTCCCGGCGTTCGCGCAACAAGGCGAAGGCCGCTGAGCAGGAGGCCGCAAAAGCCGCCGAGCAGGCCGCGCAGACCCCCACGCCGGAACAGCGTGAGTCGGCGGTGTCCGCCGTGCAGGCGATGGCCAACGCCTCCAAGGCCGTCTCGGCGAGGAACTCGGATACCCCGGCCCCCGATCGGGACGCCGAGCGCCCCGACGACGCGAAGGACACCGGGAAGGCCGAGCAGAAAGCCAAGCCCGAGTCCGAGCAGAAAGCCAAGCCCGAGTCCGAGGAGAAGCGCAACGGCGTCGTGCCCTCGGCCTCCGCGTCCGCCGATCGCACCGGCTCGACCGACCGCACCGAGGCGACCGGACGGACCGAGGCGGGCGGCGCGTCTTCGACCGAGGCGAAGGACGAGGCACCGGCCGTGAGCGCGCCTGCCGTGCGCACGGCCCGGCGGCCCCGTCGTGCCGCGAGTCGTCCCGCGGGACCACCGGTTCCCGTCCGGGACAACGGCTGAGTCTCCGGCGCGGCGCACCGAGGTGTCACCGCTTCCGGGGCACCCCGGTGCGTCACGTGAGGAAAGGACTCAGTACCCTATTAGACGGCCCGCGTTCAGGGCGGGCCGTCGTAAGCCCCAACCAAGTAGTCGAGTAATCAGGAGACTTCCGTGTCGGCGTATGCAGTCGTCAAGACCGGCGGCAAGCAGTACAAGGTCGCCGTCGGCGATGTCGTCGAGGTCGAGAAGCTCGACGGCGAGCCGGGCACCGAGCACACCCTTCCCGCCGTGATGGTGGTTGACGACGGCAAGGTCACGACGGACGCCGACGCGTTGGCGAAGGTCTCGGTGACGGGCAGGATCGTCGAGCAGACCAAGGGCCCGAAGATCCGTATCCACAAGTTCAAGAACAAGACCGGCTACCACAAGCGGCAGGGTCACCGGCAGCGGCTGACTCGTCTTGAGGTCACCGGCATCAACAAGTGAGGAACCTGACCAGCCATGGCACACAAGAAGGGCGCGTCCAGCTCTCGTAACGGCCGTGACTCCAACCCGAAGTACCTCGGCGTCAAGCGGTTCGGCGGTCAGGTCGTGAAGGCGGGCGAGATCCTCGTCCGTCAGCGCGGTACCAAGTTCCACCCCGGTGTGAACGTCGGCCGGGGCGGCGACGACACGCTGTTCGCTCTCGCTGCGGGCTCCGTGGAGTTCAGCACGAAGCGTGGCCGCAAGACGGTCAACATCGTGCCGGTTGAGGCCTGACCGGCCCGGCCAGCGCACGCTACTCGAAACGAGGGGCGGGCCCGGAACACCTCCGGCCCCGTCCCTCGTTTTGCTGTGATAGGTGTTCCCTGCCCCAGGAAGGCGGCTCAATGGCATCCCGGTTCGTGGATCGCGCGGTGATTCATGTCGCCGCGGGCGACGGCGGGAACGGTTGCGCGTCGGTGCACCGTGAGAAGTTCAAGCCGCTCGGAGGTCCGGACGGCGGCAACGGTGGGCACGGCGGCGACGTGGTGCTCGTGGTCGACCCCGGCGTGCACACGCTGCTCGACTTCCACTTCCGTCCGCACGCGCGCGGGGGCAACGGCAAGCAGGGGCAGGGCAGCCACCGCAACGGAGCCGCCGGGGAGACGCTCGAACTGCGCGTTCCGGACGGCACCGTCGTGCTCAGCACGGACGGCGAGGTGCTGGCCGACCTCGTCGGGGCCGGGACCCGCTTCGTGGCCGCCCGTGGTGGCCGGGGTGGGCTCGGCAACGCCGCGCTCGCGTCGAAGGCCCGGAAGGCTCCGGGGTTCGCGTTGCTGGGTGAGCCCGGCGAGGAACGTGACCTCGTGCTGGAGCTGCGGTCGGTCGCCGACGTCGGGTTGCTCGGCTTCCCCTCGGCTGGCAAGTCGTCTCTGATCTCCGTGCTCTCCGCCGCCAAACCGAAGATCGCGGACTACCCGTTCACGACCCTGGTGCCGAACCTGGGCGTGGTGACGGCGGGCGACATGGTGTTCACGATGGCCGACGTGCCGGGGCTCATCCCCGGAGCGAGCCAGGGCAAGGGACTCGGCCTCGACTTCCTGCGCCACATCGAGCGGTGTGCGGTGTTGGTGCACGTGGTGGACTGCGCCACGTACGAACCGGGACGCGACCCCGTCTCGGACGTTGACGCCCTGGAGGAGGAGCTGGCCCGGTACACCCCGGCGTTGGGCGGCGACCTGGGGTCGCGGCCGAGGCTCGTGGTCCTCAACAAGATCGACGTGCCGGACGCCGCCGAGCTGGCCGAGCTGGTGAGGCCCGAGTTCGAGGCGCGGGGCCTGCGCGTGTTCGAGATCTCCACCGTGACGCGGAAGGGCCTGCGGGAGCTCACCTACGCGCTCGGGGAGATCGTCGAGGCCTACCGTGCCTCGCAGCCGCCACCGACGCCGACCAAGGTCGTCGTGACCCCGAAGGCCGTGGACGACGGGGGCTTCACCGTGGAGCCCGACCCGGAGGAAGAGGGCGGCTTCGTGGTGCGGGGCGCCAAGCCCGAACGCTGGGTCCGGCAGACGAACTTCGCCAACGACGAGGCCGTCGGCTACCTCGCCGATCGGTTGAACCGGTTGGGGGTGGAGGAGGAGCTGGCTCGGCTCGGTGCCCAGCCCGGCTGCCCCGTGACCATCGCCGGTGTCACGTTCGACTGGGAGCCGTCCACGCCGGGTGTCGCCGGCAAGCTGGCCGGTCGCGGCACCGATCCACGGCTTGAGGCCTCCGGCCGGGTGACCGCGGCCGAACGCAAGGAGGCCCGGCGCCTGCGGCGCGAGGGTACCCCCGACGAAGACGACTCCGCGAGCACCGATGAGTGAGGTACGGGACGCCATCGCCCGCGCCGGGCGCCTGGTGGTGAAGGTCGGGTCGTCCGCGCTCACCACCGCGGGCAGCGGACTCGACGTCGCGCGGCTCGACGCGCTCGTCGACGCCATCGCCGACCGCGTGGCCCGAGGGACCCAGATCGTGCTCGTCTCCTCGGGAGCCATCGGTGCGGGGTTGGCGCCGTTGTCGCTCGGAGCGCGGCCGAAGGACCTGGCCACCCAGCAGGCGGCCGCGAGCGTCGGCCAGTTGGCGCTGGCCCACGCCTACGCCGAGTCGTTCGGCAGGTACTCGCTCACCGTGGGGCAGGTGCTGCTGACGGCCAACGACGTGGTGCACCGCGCGCACTACCGCAACGCCCAGCGCACGTTCTCCCGGCTGCTGGCCCTCGGTGCGGTGCCGGTGGTGAACGAGAACGACACGGTGGCCACCGAGGAGATCCGCTTCGGCGACAACGACCGGCTCGCCGCGCTCGTGGCGCACCTGATCGGGGCCGAAGGTCTCGTTCTGTTGTCCGACGTGGACGCTCTGTACGACGGCGACCCGCGTTCCGGGAGCACGCGGAAGATCACCGAGGTGACGTCGGAGTCCGATCTGGAGGGCCTGTCCGTCGGCCGTTCCAGTTCCGGACTCGGCACGGGTGGCATGATGTCCAAGGTTGCCGCCGCGCGGACGGCCGCCGCGGCCGGGATTCCCGTGTTGATCGCCGCCGCGGAGCAGGCGCGTTCGGCGTTGGGTGACGCGGACGTCGGCACGGCCTTCACACACGCGTCGACCCGGATGCCCGCGCGGAGGTTCTGGCTCGGGTACGCGGCGGGGTCCCGTGGACGGCTATGGCTGGACGACGGTGCCGTGACCGCCGTGGTACGACACCGCCGTTCGCTGTTGGCCGCCGGGATCATCGGGGTGGACGGCGATTTCCAGGCCGGCGACGTGGTCGATCTGGTGAGCCCGGAACAGGTCGTGGTGGCGCGGGGCGTCGTGGCCTTCGACGTCACCGAGCTGCCGGAGCTGATCGGACGTTCCTCGCACGAGCTCCCGCCGGAACAGCGGCGTGAGGTGGTCCACGCCGACGACCTGGTGCCGCTCCGCCGTCGTCGCTGACCCGCGCGGGCCGTCCCTTCGCGACACGGTCAGCGCAGTTCGGTGCCGCTGGTCTCCGGCAGCCGCCGGATCACGAAGAACGCCACCACCGCCGCCACCGCGACGTAGGCGAAGAACGCCGTCTCCCACCCGGCCGTGGACAACGCCGTGAGCAGCAACGGCGCCGTGCCCCCGAACACCGCGACGGTGAGGTTGTACCAGGCGCCGATCCCCAGGCCCCGTAGGGAGGTCGGGAACAACTCGCTCATGATGGCGGGCGCGATGGACGTCATCGCGGTGTAGAGGCCGAGGCCCACGCAGAACATGAGGAGGAGGTTGCCGAGTCCCGGTCGCGCGAGGAAGGACAGCGGCAGCACTAGAACCGCCGTGCTCGCCGACCACACCAGTAGTTGCGGTCGGCGGCCGATCCGGTCGGACAATGCGCCCATCGGGTACTGTAGCGCCACGAACAGCGCCGTGGCGAGGGACAGCGCGAGGAACACGTCCACGTCGTCCGCGCCGCGCGAGTCCACGGCGAACGGCGTCAACGCGCTGAAGAACGTGTAGTAGCACAGCGTGGAGAGCATGCTGAAGCCCACGAGCTGTCCCACGGCCTTCGGGTGACGCCGCAGCGTGGTCCACAACGGGCGGCGCATCCGGCGGGCCGCGGAGACATTGCTGTGGAACTGTTCGGTCTCGGCGAGGGTACGCCGCAGCCACAGGGCGACCAGACCGAGGATCCCGCCGAGCAGGAACGGCAGCCGCCAGCCCCACGATTCGAGCTGTGCCGTGGTCAGGAAGCGAGCGAGGGTGAAGCCCAGGACGGACGCGAGCAGCACGGCCGTGCCGGTGGAGATGTAGAAGAACGAGGAGTACCGGCCGCGTCGCTCCGCGGGCGCGACTTCGGCGAGGTAGGCCGAGGCGTTGGACACCTCGCCGCCGAGCGAGAGTCCCTGCGCGATGCGGGCCAGAAGGAGCAGCAGTGGAGCCAGCCAACCGATCTGTTCGTACGTGGGGAGTAGCCCGATCACCACCGACCCGCCCGCCATGAGGCTGATCGTGAAGAGCATCGCGGGCTTACGACCGCGCAGATCGGCGAACCGGCCGATCAGCAGTCCACCGAGGGGCCGGAAGAAGAACGCCAGCGCGTAGGTGGCGAACGTGTTGAGCTGTGCGAGTTCGCCGGGGAAGAAGGCGCTCGCGAAGTAGATGCTGAAGGTCGCGTAGATGGTCCAGTCGAACCACTCCAGGGCGTTGCCCGCGCTGGCGGCGAACAACTTGCGGACGGGGAGGCGGTGATGTTCGATCCGCCCTTCGGGGGTATCCACTCCCGGCTTCGCCATGACGTTTCCTCTCCGTGTACCCCCCGCACTCGTTCGGTCGTGAAATGTGCCACACGAAACGGTGTCGGGAAAGGTCCTCACCATCACGGTGGTTGCATTGCAGGGGCCGCCGGCATCCCGGCGGCACGGTGCAGCGTCTAAGGTGGGTTGTCATGTCCGCACGTCGGCTCGGGGTCATGGGCGGCACGTTCGATCCCGTCCACAACGGTCACCTCGTGGCCGCGAGCGAGGTACAGCATCGGTTCGGCCTCGACGAGGTGATCTTCGTACCCACCGGCCAGCCCTGGCAGAAGGCGGGCCGGGAGGTGTCCAAGGCGGAGGACCGTTATCTGATGACGGTCATCGCCACCGCGTCGAACCCGGTGTTCTCCGTCAGCCGTGTCGACATCGACCGGGGTGGCCAGACCTACACCGTCGACACCCTGCGCGATCTCCGCGCGGAGTATCCCGACGACGAGCTGTACTTCATCACGGGTGCCGACGCCCTGGAGCAGATCCTGACGTGGCGCGACGTGGACGAGCTGTTCGACCTCGCGCACTTCATCGGGGTCACTCGGCCGGGATACCAGTTGAACGGCCACCACCTGCCCAAGGGGCGGGTGAGCCTCGTCGAGGTCACCGCGATGGCCATCTCGTCGACCGCGTGCCGCGAACGCGTGCGCAACGGGGAGCCCGTGTGGTACCTCATGCCCGATGGTGTGGTGCGTTACATCAACAAGCGGAAGCTGTACCTGCCGAAGCAGTAACGCCGACGCGGACGGGGAAAAGCCGAGGTGACGTCGGCCCCGTCGGCGACGTCGGTGAGGAATAGTGCCTAGGGTGGACGCACCGCTGCGGGTAGGCTTTTTCGGCATACGTTCTACTCAGTAAGGAGCACCGTGGCAGCGACGGCCGAAGCTCGAGACCTCGCGACCGCGGCCGCGCGCGCGGCGGCGGACAAGAAGGCGACCGACGTGGTGCTGCTCGACGTGTCGGAGCGGCTCGTGATCACCGATGTCTTCGTGATCGCCTCCGCGCCCAACGAGCGGCAGATCGGGGCCATCGTCGACAACATCGAGGAGAAACTGCGCATCGCCGGTCACAAGCCGGTGCGCAGGGAAGGCGCCAGGGAAGGGCGCTGGGTGCTGCTCGACTACGTCGACGTCGTCGTGCACATCCAGCACACTGAGGAGCGCGCGTTCTACGGCCTGGAGCGGTTGTGGAAGGACTGCCCGCGCATCGAGGTGGACGGACTGGAGCCCGGCGACACGGACGGTGACCAAGGAGCGGACGCCTCGTGACGCTGCGGCGGCTCGTGCTGTGGCGGCACGGTGAGACCGATTTCAACGCGGCCGGGCGGATGCAGGGCCAGCTCGACTCGGCGTTGACCGAGGTCGGGTGGAACCAGGCGAAGTTCGCCGCGCCCGCGCTCGCCCGGTTCGAGCCGGACCTCGTCATCGCCTCCGACCTGCGGCGTGCCACCGACACCGCCACCGTGCTGACGGAGGCGTTCGACCTCCCGCTGCGCCTGGACAAGCGGCTTCGGGAGACCCACCTGGGGGAGTGGCAGGGGCTCACCGGCGCCGCCGTGGACGAGCGCGCGCCGGGGGAACGCGAACGCTGGCGTCTCGACGCCACGTGGGCTCCGCCCGGCGGCGAGTCCCGGCTGGAGGTCGCCGAGCGGGCCTATGAGGTGGTCGCCGACCTCCTGCACGGCGACGAGGACGTCCGGACCGTGTTGTTCGCCGCGCACGGCGGGCTGATCCTCGCGCTGACCGCGAAGTTGTTGCGGCTTCCCGTCGAGCTGTGGCCGTCGCTCGGGGGCATCGCCAACTGTCACTGGGTGGAGTTGGAGCGCCGGGACGACGTGTGGAGGCTGCGCGCGTACAACGCGGGAATCACCGGGTGAGTGATCACTCGCCCCGACTTCTGGTGTTCGGGGACTCGCTGAGTTTCCACGGACCGGAAGGCGGCCACCCGGCGGACGAGCCGAGGTTGTGGCCCAACGTCGCCGCGCGGGCGCTCGGGGGAAGCGCCGAGCTCGTGGCGGGTGCCGGGTGGACGGCTCGGGACGCGTGGTGGGCGATGATCGGCGACCCGAGGGTGTGGGCGGAACTGCGCCGCGCGGACGTCGTGGTGCTCGCGGTGGGAAGCATGGACACGGTGCCCTCGCCGTTGCCGACGTACCTGCGCACGGGGCTGCGGTACCTGCGGCCCGACCCGTTGCGGCGGGCCGCGCGCCGAGCGTACCGGGCCGCGCAGCCCGTGTTGTCGGTCGTGCTGCGGGGATGGCCGTCGGCGTTGCCCACTCGGTTGACCGTGCGTTACCTCGACACGGCGGTGTCGGCGTTACGGGTGCTCCGGCCGTCACTTCCCGTGGTGGGGTGGCTGCCGTCGGTGCATCATGCGGCCTCGTATGGCTATGTGCAGACCGCGCGGCCTCGCACCGCCGCCGCCATCGCGAGGTGGGCCGCCCGCGTGGACGTCCCGGTGCTGGACGTGCCCGCCGTCGTCGCCTCCCACGTTCTCGGCGGTCACGGCAATCCCGACGGAATGCACTGGGGGTGGGAGGGGCACGCGGCGGTGGGGGCGGCGATGGCCGACCTGATTCGCCCGCTCCTCACCCGACGAGGTAACGCCGCCACGAACGCCGATCGGCTCGGCCACGTAGGCTGACCGCGTGACGGTCGCGGTTGTCACGGACTCAACAGCCCACCTGCCCGAGGGGTTCGCGGAGCGGTACGGCATCGGTGTCGTGCCGTTGCACGTGCTCGTCGACGGCGTGTCCTCACTCGACGGTGTCGAGTTCGGTCCGGCGGCGCTGGCCGGGGCACTGGAACAGCGGAAGATCGTCACCACGTCGCGTCCCACCCCGGCGGCCTTCGCGGCGGCCTTCCGGGAGGCGTTGGACGGGGGCGCCGACGCGGTCGTGTCCGTCCACCTGTCCAAGAAGTTGTCCGGCACGTGGGAGGCCGCCGTGTTGGCGGCCCAGGAAGTGGGGCCCGACCGGGTGCGGGTGGTCGACTCGCGCACCGTCGCGATGGGGCTGGGGTTCGCCGCTCTCGAAGCCGCGGAGACGGCGCGGCGGGGCGCGGGCGTCGAGGAGGTCGAGGCCGCGGCCGTGGCCGCCGCCGAGGCCTCGGAGACGTTCTTCGTGGTCGAGACTCTGGAGTATCTCCGCCGTGGTGGGCGGATCGGGCACGCCGCGGCGTTGTTGGGCACGGCGCTCGCGGTGAAACCGGTGCTGCACATGGCGGAGGGGGAGATTCGTCCACTGGAGAAGGTGCGCACGATGCAGCGTGCGTTGAACCGGCTGGTGGATCTCGTCGCCGAGGCCGCGGGTGACGACGCGGTGTCGATCGCCGTGCACCACCTGGCCTCCCCCGACCGTGCCGCTCAGCTCGCCACGCGGATCGACGAGCGCGTGCCCGGTTCGACGGGGTGCGTGGTGTCCGAGTTGGGGGCGGGGGTCGGTGCGCACACCGGTCCCGGTGTGGTCGGGGTCGTGGTGCGCCGAGGCGTCCGGACGCGGTGAGAACCCCGTCGCGGGGAGCGAGTGGTTCCCGTCGCGACGGAAGTTGTCCACAGTCCCGTGGTTGTCCACAGGGGGTGGAACTTTCCCTCGTGGCGGGCGGTGTGGCGTTCGTAGCGTCGGAGGCGTGTTCAAGACCACAGCTGACTCCGTGCACCCCGAGGACCGTCGACAGCGGCGAGTAAAGGACGGCGACGAAGGGCCGGAACCGAGTGCGTCTCCTCGGGTGCGGCTGGCCCAGTTGGCCGCCGAGGTGCAAGGGCGTTCGGAGCACGCCGAGACCGCGGAGCGGTCCTCACCGCGTCATGGCGCTCCCCTCGGGGAGACGACGGTCGCCGGGCTCGTGGAGCGATGGAGGCCCGGTGCTCGACGTGCGGTGACGGGGCGCCGTGGGCGAGGAGTGATTGCCGCGGCCGTGATCGGCGTGCTGGGCGGCGGTGTCGTCACGGCGATGGTGCTCGGTAGCGCACCCGAGCCGGAGCGGCCGCCGCCACTGCCCTCCGTCCGGCAGGTGTCGGCGTCGCATTCGGTCTCTCCCCGTTCGTCCCCCTCGACGGTGCCGACCTCTCTCGTGGTCAGTGTCGTCGGCACCGTCGCCGAGCCCGGTCTGGTCACCGTGGAGCCGGGGGCCAGGGTGGCCGACGTCATCGAACTCGCCGGCGGGGCGAAGCGGGACACCGACCTGCTGACGGTGAACCTGGCGCGCCGGGTGTCGGACGGCGAACAGATCTACGTCGGTGTGACACCGCCTCCGGGGGTGAGTCCCCGCCCGTCCGGTGCGGAGGGAGCCCCATCGGCCACCGGCACCACGGGGAAGGTCGACCTGAACTCGGCCGATCGGGAGCTGTTGCAGACCTTGCCGGGCGTGGGGGAGGTGACGGCGGAGCGAATCCTGGAATGGCGCGAGCGACACGGCGGGTTCACGTCGGTCGAGCAGTTGCGGGAGGTCGACGGCATCGGCGCCAAACGGTTCGCGCGCCTGCGTGATCAGGTGACGGTCGGGTGACGGGGGACGACGGTGGTTCTGCGAGTCACCGGCCACCCGACCCCGGTGGAGGCGGGAAGGCACGACTGGCGGTTGGTCCCGGCTGCCGTGACGGTATGGGCGGGTACGGCGGCCGGGCTGTTGTGGGGTTGGTGGGCGTGCCCGGTTTGCGGCGTCGTCGCGGGCGCCGGTGCGGTGAGGCTGTGGCGGTGGGCGTCGCGTGGCGATCGGGACCGGCGTCGCTGGCGTCCCGCCGCCGGGGTTTTGCTGGTGTGCGGGCTGCTCACGGTGTGGCCGACCACGGCCCGGCTGTACGCCGCGGAGCACGATCCGTTGCGGGAACGGGCGCGACGAGGGGACGAGGTGTCATTGACGGCCGTGGTCGCGCAGCGCCCTCGGCCCGTGCACACGAGTGGGTACGGGGCGCGGCCCGGTGGAGTCCGGTCGGTGCTCGTGCCCGTCGACGTCGTGGCCGCGAGCTCCGGTGGAGAGGAGATCCCCTCCGCGGGCCGGGTGCTGTTCGTGGGAGACGCGAAGTTCTGGAGCGACGTCCGGGTCGGCCAGTGGGTGAGGGTCCGCGCGGAACTGGCACCCGCTCGTCCGCACGAGATGACGGTCGCGGTCGGGTACGTGCGCGAGCCACCCGAACCGGAGGGGGAACCGCCGTGGTGGCAACGTGCCGCCGAGGAGCTGCGGGAGAAGTTCCGGGCCGTCTCCGGCGTGTTGGGGGAGGAGCCCGCGGGGCTGCTTCCGGGGCTCGTCGTCGGGGACACGAGTGCGTTGCCCGAGCGCGTGGAGCGGGAATTCCTTACCTCGGGGATGTCGCATTTGACCGCCGTCTCGGGTTCCAACGTGGCCATCGTGTGCGGTGCGGTACTGGTGGTGGCGCGGATGTCGCGGTGCGGGCCGCGCACGTCGGCGGTGCTCGCCGGTCTCGCGTTAGTCGGTTTCGTCGTCCTCGTGGGCTACGAGCCGAGTGTCCTGCGCGCCGGTGTGATGGGCGCGGTGGCACTGCTCGCCTTGGTGTTGGGACGTCGGGGATCGGCCTTGCCCGCACTGGCCGCGGCGGTGTGCGTGCTCGGCCTCGCGGACCCGGAGATGGCCGTGAGCATGGGGTTCGTGCTGTCGGTGGTGGCCACGGCGGGGTTGGTGCTGGTGGCGCCGCGCTGGTCTCGGGCATTGGTCCGACGAGGACTGCCCGAGGGAGTGGCCGACGCGGTGGTGGTGCCGACGGTGGCGTTCCTGGTGACCGCTCCGGTCATCGCCGGCATGGCGGGCGAAGTGAGCCTGGTGTCCGTCGGCGCGAACCTGTTGGCGGCTCCGGTGGTGGCTCCGGTGACCGTGTTGGGCGCGCTGGCCGCGGTGCTCGCGCCGTGGTGGCCCGATGCGGCCGAGCTCGTCGTGCACGTCGTGGGGCCGGGAGTGCAGTGGTTGATCCTCGTGGCGCGACACGCGGCGGCGATTCCCGGCGCCGTGCTGCACTGGCCGTCGGGATGGTGGGGTGCGGGGCTCGCGGCACTCGCCGTGGCCGTGGTCGTCTGCGGGGTGCGGTATCGCCGAACCCGGTCGCTGCTCGTGCTTGTCGTGGTCGTGGTGGTCGCGCTCACCGTGTCCACGCGGGTGTGGGCGCCGGGTTGGCCACCCGACCGTTGGGTGCTCGTCGCCTGCGACGTGGGGCAGGGCGACGGTCTCGTGCTGGCCACGGGAGAACCGGGGCGGGTGGTGGTCGTGGACACCGGACCCGACCCGGCGTTGCTCGACCGCTGCCTCGATCGTCTCGACGTCGAGCGCGTGCCGCTGGTGGTCCTGACCCATCTGCATGCCGACCACGTCGGTGGGCTGGCCTCGGTGTTCGACGGCCGTGCCGTGGGAGCGGTGGCCGTGGGCCCGGGGCGCAGTCCGGCCTGGGCGTGGGACGACGTGCTCCGCGTGACCACCGCGCGCGGCGTACCGATGGTGGAGCTGACGGCGGGCGATCGGCTGACGTGGCCCGAACTCCGGCTCGACGTGCTGGCCCCCACCGCGCCGGTCGCTCCCCCCACCGAGGACGCCGACGGCACCGCGGTCAACAACGGCTCGGTGGTCCTCCGTGCCACGACACCAGCGGGCCGGGTCCTGCTGACCGGGGACGTGGAACTCGCCGCGCAGGCGGACCTGCTGGCGGCGGGGGAGGACCTTCGCGCGGACGTCCTCAAGGTGCCGCATCACGGCAGCAGGTACACGCTTCCGACCTTCCTTACGGCGGTGTCGCCGCGAGTCGCGGTCACCAGCGTGGGGGCGGACAACTCCTACGGCCACCCCAGTTCCGTGACGTTGCGGGCGCTTGCGGAGGCGGGAGCGCTGGTGGCCAGAACCGACACCGGGGGCGACACGGCCGTCGTGCTGGACGAAGGTGAACTCGCCGTGGTGGCGCGGGGTGCGGCGCCGCGACGACGGCCGTGTCGATCCGGAGGACTCAGTCGTCGAGCGCGGCCTGCACGGCCTCCACCGACGGCGGCACGGTGGCCTTGGGGCCGACGCGGTCGCCGAGGGCGTCGAGGGTCTTCAGTCCGTCTCCGGTGATCAGCAGCACCGTCTCGGCGTCCGGGTCGAGCTTGCCGGTCTCGACGAGCTTCTTCGCGGTCGCGACGGTGACGCCCCCGGCGGTCTCGGTGAAGATGCCCTCGGTGCGGGCCAGCAGCCGGATGCCTGCCACGATCTCGTCGTCGCTGACGTCGGCGATGGCTCCGCCCGTGCGACGCACGGTGTCGAGGACGTACGGTCCGTCGGCGGGGTTGCCGATAGCGAGCGAACGGGCGATGGTGTCGGGTCGCACCGGGCGCACCACGTCGTGTCCGTCGCGGAACGCCGCGGAGACCGGGGAGCAGCCGGTGGCCTGGGCGCCGAACACGCGGTACGGACTCGCTTCCACCAGACCGAGTTCACCGAGCTCCCGGAATCCTTTGTCTACTTTGGTCAGCTGGGAGCCCGACGCGATCGGCACCACGATCTGCTCCGGAATCCGCCAGCCGAGCTGCTCGGCGACCTCGAAGGCGAGTGTCTTGGAGCCCTCCGAGTAGTAGGGGCGCACGTTGACGTTGACGAACGCCCAATTCTCGTGCTCGGCGGCGAGTTCGGTGGCCAGCCGGTTGACGTCGTCGTAGTTGCCGTCCACCGCGATCAGGGCGCCGTCGTACACGGCGGTCGTGAGTACCTTCGCCCGCTCCAGTGACGAGGGGATCAGGACCACGGACTGCCAGCCCGCCCTGGCGGCGGCCGCCGCGACCGCGTTGGCGAGATTGCCGGTGGACGGACAGGCGAGGGTGTCGAAGCCGAACTCGCGGGCCGCGGCCAGCGCCACGGCCACCACCCGGTCCTTGAACGAGTGCGTTGGGTTGCCGGTGTCGTCCTTGACCCACAACCGGCGCACGCCGAGTGCCTTCGCGAGTCGGTCGGCGCGCACCAGCCGGGTACAGCCGGGCTCGGTGTTCGGGATCTCCTCGACGTTCGACGGAACGGGAAGCAGTTTCTTGTAACGCCAGATGTTGCGGGGCCCGGATTCGATGTCCTCCCGGCGCACGCGCCCGAAGTCGTAGGCGACCTCCAACGGAGAGAAGTCGTGCGGGGAGACGAACTCCGGAGCCAACGGCTGGCGGTGGCCCTCCTCCTTCGACACGAGTTCCACGGCGGGGCCGAGGTCGACGGCACGACGGGAGGATGTGGGCGCAATTGCGGTCATCGCGAGGTCCTTCCTCATCTTTCCCGCTGACGCGGGGCGGAATTGGCACCGATGCCGTCAGCTACCTCGCGGAATCCGAGATGACAGGCTGACGCCGGTTGCCGGGGCTTCAACGGGCCGGTCCCTCTGCCCCTCTGGATGAGCTATTCGGTTGTGGTCCGCCGGTGATCGCGGCGACGACACGTAGCGTACGGCATGGAGCGCGCCGCGCGCCATGTGCTGCGAACCGGCTCCCACATGGCAGGATCGAGACGTGAGTCGTCCAGTTACCACGCCCCCGCCACTGCATCTGGTGCTCGGTGAGGAAGAACTGCTCGTCGAACGAGCGGTCCGGGAAGCACTCGACACCGCCCGCCTGGCCGACCCGGCGGCCGACGCGACTCGCATCCCGGTGAGCGAACTCACCCCCTCGTACTTCGCCGAACTGGTGAGTCCCTCGCTGTTCAGCGAGGGTCGAGTCATCGTGCTCGACTCCGCCCAGGAGATCGGCCAGGAGAACGCGGACGCCGTGCTGTCCTACGTCGCCGACCCCGCGGACGGCATCGTGCTGATCGTGGTGCACAGCGGCGGCGGGCGGAGCAAGGCCGCGAAGTCGCTGCCCGCGGCGCTGCGCAAGGCGGGCGCCGTCGTCACGGAGTGCCCGAAGATCACCAAGCCCGCCGAGCGGGAGGCGTTCGTCCGCAACGAGGTCCGGAGGGCCGGCGGTCGGATCGACGCCGCCGGTGTGGTGGCGCTGATCGATGCCGTGGGCACGGATCTGCGGGAGCTGGCGTCGGCGGCGGCGCAGCTGGTGGCCGACTCGGGGGGATCGGTCGACGAGGAGGCGGTGCGGCGCTACCACCGCGGCCGCGCGGAGGTGACGGGGTTCCAGGTCGCCGAGAAGGCGGTGGCCGGTGACGGGGCGGCCGCGTTGGAGTCACTGCGCTGGGCTCAGCAGATCGGGGTCGCCCACGTACTGTTGGCCGACGCCCTCGCCGACGCGGTGCGCACGATAGCCAGGGTGTCCGCGGCCGGACGGGGGCACCCGAACCAGTTGGCGGGCGAGCTCGGCATGCCGCCGTGGAAGATCCGCAAGGCGCAGGGCCAGTCGAAGGGCTGGAGCTCCGCGGGGCTCGCCAAGGCCATGCGGGTGGCCGCGCGGGTGAACGCCGACGTCAAGGGCGCCGCGGCCGATCCGGGCTACGCCCTCGAACGCGCCGTCCTCGACATCGTGGCCGCCCGACGCCAGCGGTGATCGCGGCCTCGTAGACCGCGGGCGAACATGACGAAACCCCCGGCCGAGAGCTCGTGCCGGGGGTTGTCGGGCGCGGGTCCCTCAGAGCTTGTTGACGCGCTGCGCCATCGCCGACTTCTTGTTGGCGGCCTGGTTCTTGTGGATGACGCCCTTGCTGACAGCCTTGTCGAGCTTGCGCGCGGCCACCCGCTGCAGCTCCACGGCCTTCTCCTTGTCCCCGGCCTCGGCGGCCTCGCGGAACTTGCGGATCGCGGTCTTCACCGACGACTTGATCGACTGGTTGCGCAGACGGCGCTTCTCGTTGGTCTTGATGCGCTTCATCTGGGACTTGATGTTGGCCACGCGCGCTCCTTCATCTCTCGTGGTGGTTCGTTGCCGCGCTGTTACGGCCCCGGATCAGGGACGATCCGGGTTTCCTCCCCGGCGGAATGCCGCACGGCAACAGCTAAACAGCCTAACAACGTCACCACGCCGTGGAATGCCGTACCCCGGTGGGGGCGTGAGACCGTGGGGACATGGACGTGTTGAGCAGCCGAATTCTGCTGAATCCGAAGGACCCCGCCATCACCACGGCGTTCTACCGGGACATCCTCGGGTTGGCGATCTACCGCGAGTTCCCCGGTGGCACGGTCTTCTTCCTCGGCGGTGGCTTCCTGGAGATCGTCGGTCGGGGCGAGGCGGAGCGGACCGACGACGTCGCGCTGTGGCTGCAGGTTCGCGACCTCGCCGCCACGGTGGCCGAGCTGCGGGACAAGGGGGTCGTCCTCGATCGCGAGCCGCGCCGTGAACCGTGGGGACTCGACGAGGCGTGGTTGTCCGATCCCGACGGTACGCGGATCGTGCTGGTGGAGGTGCCGTCCGACCACCCCTTACGGGTCGACGTCCGCGCCCCTCGGTGAAGGCGGTCGCCACGACGTTCCCGGTGGCTCACCAGTGAGGTCACCGGTGAGGCCGGTACGTCCGAAGCTGTGCCGCCCGCGCCGCCAGTGGTCCCGGAGGCTGCCAGGTCCACGTCTGCGTGTCGGTGAATCCGGCGGCCTCCACCTCGGCCACCAGGTCGTGTCGGGTCACCGGTAGCCACTTCTGGTGCACCGAGAGCACCATCCGCCCACCGGGGCGGAGGACGCGGTGCAGTTCGGCGAACGCGGCGGGCCGGTCCTCCCACAACTGCACGTTGTTGACGCTTAAGACGACGTCGACGGAGGCGGGATCGACCCCGGTCCGGGCGGCAGTGGCGTGCCGTAGCACGACGGTGCCCGCCTCGACGGCGTCGGCGCAGCGCCTGGCACACAGCTCCAGCATCTCGTGCGAGGGGTCGACGCCGATCACCCGGTGAGCCCTGGCGGCCGCCTCCGCGAGCCCGACCCCCGGACCCGGTCCGACGACGAGCACGGTCTCCTCCGCCGTCAGTTTCGCGATCTCCACGACGTGGCGTTCGGTCGCCGCGTTCCCGCGGGCCATCACCACCCCGCCGAGTCGGCCCAAAGCGCCGCGGGGATGTCCGAAGGCGCGGTCGAGTACCTGTCCGAGAGAGCTCATACTCCGAGGTCAGCACGAAACCGTGCCGTGCGCATCGGGGATCACCCCGGAATTCGTGCGCGGCGCGGCATGGGAACATGGAGTTCACCAGCCACGAGTAACCCCGAGGTACGAGTGACACAACCACGCCCGTCAGCTGACGCCACGTTCACGCCGCCGGAGTTCATCCGCAACTTCTGCATCATCGCCCACATCGACCACGGCAAGTCGACCCTGGCCGACCGCATGCTGCAGCTCACCGGTGTGGTCGAGGAACGCACGATGCGGGACCAGTACCTCGACCGCATGGACATCGAGCGGGAGCGGGGCATCACGATCAAGGCGCAGAACGTGCGCCTGCCGTGGCGGTACGAGGGCCGGGACCACGTGCTGCACCTCATCGACACGCCGGGGCACGTCGACTTCACC
Organism: Saccharomonospora glauca K62; assembly: GCF_000243395.2. Classification (NCBI taxonomy): domain Bacteria; kingdom Bacillati; phylum Actinomycetota; class Actinomycetes; order Pseudonocardiales; family Pseudonocardiaceae; genus Saccharomonospora; species Saccharomonospora glauca. The sequence continues at coordinate 1,379,231 of NZ_CM001484.1, forward strand.
TACGAGGTCTCCCGTGCCCTGGAGGCCTGTGAGGGCGCGATCCTGCTGGTGGACGCGGCGCAGGGCATCGAGGCGCAGACCCTGGCGAACCTGTATCTCGCCCTCGACAAGGACCTCCACATCATCCCGGTCCTCAACAAGATCGACCTGCCCGCCGCGGAGCCGGACAAGTACGCGGCCGAGCTGGCGGGCATCATCGGCTGCGAGCCCGACGACGTGTTGCGCGTGTCGGCCAAGACGGGCGAGGGCGTGCGGGAACTGTTGGACCAGGTCGTCGCCCAGGTGCCGCCCCCCGAGGGGGACCCCGACGCGCCGCCGCGGGCGTTGATCTTCGACTCCGTGTACGACACCTACCGTGGCGTGGTCACCTACATCAGGGTCGTGGACGGCAAGATCACGCCGCGGGAACGCATCAAGATGATGTCCACCGGCGCCACCCACGAGCTGTTGGAGGTCGGCGTCATCTCTCCGGAGCCCAAGGCGTGCGACGGGCTCGGCGTGGGAGAGGTCGGCTACCTGATCACCGGCGTCAAGGACGTCCGCCAGTCGAAGGTCGGTGACACCGTCACCTCGGACCGCAAGGCGGCCACCGAGCCGCTGGCCGGGTATCGCGAGCCCGTGCCGATGGTGTTCTCGGGCCTGTACCCGGTGGACGGCTCCGACTACCCGGACCTGCGCGAGGCGCTCGACAAACTGCAGCTGAACGACGCCGCGCTGAGCTACGAGCCCGAGACCTCGGTGGCGCTGGGGTTCGGGTTCCGTTGCGGCTTCCTGGGGCTGTTGCACCTGGAGATCACCAGGGCCAGGTTGGAACGCGAGTTCGGGCTCGATCTGATCGCCACCGCCCCGAACGTGGTCTACCACGTGTTCATGGAGGACGGCAGCGAGCACGTCGTCACCAACCCCTCCGACTGGCCGTCGGGCGGCAAGATCGCCGAGGTGCGGGAGCCGGTCAGCAAGGTCACCGTGATCGCGCCCTCGGAGTTCATCGGCGCGATCATGGAGCTGTGCCAGAGCAAGCGTGGCCAGCTCCTGGGCATGGACTACCTGTCGGAGGACCGGGTCGAGCTGCGGTACAAGCTGCCGCTCGCCGAGATCATCTTCGACTTCTTCGACGCGTTGAAGTCGCGTACCCGCGGCTACGCGTCGTTGGACTACGAGGAGGCCGGCGACCAGGCCGCCGACCTGGTCAAGGTGGACATCCTGCTGCAGGGCGAGCCGGTGGACGCGTTCTCGGCGATCGTGCACAAGGACGCCGCCTACTCCTACGGCAACCGGATGGCCTCTCGGCTGCGTGAGCTGATCCCCCGGCAGCAGTTCGAAGTGCCGATCCAGGCTGCTGTGGGGTCCCGCATCATCGCCCGCGAGACGATCAAGGCGATTCGCAAGGACGTTCTCGCCAAGTGCTACGGCGGTGACATCTCGCGGAAGCGCAAGCTGCTGGAGAAGCAGAAGGAAGGCAAGAAGCGCATGAAGACGGTGGGCCGCGTCGAGGTGCCGCAGGAGGCGTTCGTGGCCGCGTTGTCCACCGGTGACGGAGACAAGGGCGACAAGGGGAAGGGCAAGGGCAAGAAGTAGCCCGGCCAGTGGTCCACACCTGTGGCGTGTGGTTTCGTCCATAACCGGTGGGCGCGTCACACCGCCGGCGGGCCTCTTCGTACGCTGGTGCCATGTTCGACAGCCTGCGCGTGCCCGTGATCGCCGCGCCGATGGCCGGTGGCCCCTCCACGCCCGAGCTCGTCGCCGCGGTGGGGCGAGCCGGAGCCTTCGGATATCTGGCGGGTGGGTATCTCACCGCCGCGAATTTGGCCGAGCAGATCGCCACCGTGCGGCGCCTATCGGACGCCGCGTTCGGCGTGAACCTGTTCGTGCCGGGGATCCGCTCCACTATGGACCTGAGCGCGTACGTCGAGCGGATGGAGCACGAGGCACGGCGGTACGGGATCGAGGTGGGCGAGCCGCGGTGGGACGACGACGGCTACTCGGCGAAGCTCGACCTGCTGGTCGAGGCGCGGGTGCCCGTGGTCTCGTTCACGTTCGGGCTGCCCGCCGGTTCGGACATCGAACGGCTGCACGAGGTGGGCACCACCGTGGTCGTCACGGTGACGTCGCCGGAGGAGGCGCGCCAGGCGGCGGAGATCGGCGCCGACGCGCTGTGCGTGCAGGGTTTCGAGGCGGGCGGCCACCGGAGCGTGTTCGCCGACGACCCGGCCGACCCCTACGGCGGCCCGTTGTACGGCTTGCTGGCGAACGTGCGACTGTGCGCGGCGGTCACCGACCTGCCACTGGTGGCGGCGGGAGGCATCGTGCGGGGAGCCGACGTGGCGGCCGTGGTGACGGCCGGAGCGGTGGCCGCGCAACTGGGGACCGCGTTCCTCCGGGCCGACGAGGCGGGGACGAACCCCACCCAGCGCCGGGCACTCGCCGCCGGTGACCGTCCCACGGCGGTGACGCGGGCGTTCAGCGGCCGTCCCGCGCGCGGGCTGGTCAACCGGTTCCTGCGGGAGCACTCCGAGCAGGCGCCCGCCGCCTACCCGCAGTTGCATCGGCTGACCAAGCCGATCCGGGCAGCCTCCGGCCGGGCGGGTGACCCCGAGGCCATGTCGCTGTGGGCGGGCCAGACCTACCCGCTGGCCGAGGAGGGACCCGCCGAGGCGATCGTCGACCGGTTGTGGAACGAGGCGCGCGAGGCCCTGCGCGGGGCGACCCGCCGCTTCGAGTAGACGCCCACGCGGTCGGACGGTTCCGGAAGGACGGGCAAGCGACGTTTCGACGGGACGGCGTCGCGCCGGCCCCTCTACGGGCCGAGAGCCGAAAGCGAGACCGAGTGGGCGCGACGCGGCACCCCGCGCCGCGCCCCGTTCTCAGCGCGTGAAGACGATCTTGCCCGAGGTGCGGCCCTCCAGCATGTCGGCGAACCCGGAGGCGGCCTCGGTCATCGGCAGTTCGGCTCCGATCCGCGGCCGGATCCCGGCGAGCTCGACGTAGGAGAGCAGGTCGGCGAGCTCGTCGCGGGTTCCCATGGTGGAGCCGACCACACGCAGCTGCAGGAAGAACACCCGCTGCAGGTCGGCGCTCGGGTCGGGGCCACTGGTGGACCCGGAGACCACGACGATGCCGCCGGGCTTCAGCGACTTCAGCGAGTGCGACCACGTGGCCTTGCCCACGGTCTCGAACACGGCGTCCACCCGCTCCGGCAGGCGGGCACCCGGCTCGAAGGTGGCGTGGGCGCCGAGCTGCTCGGCCAGCGCGCGCTTCTCCTCCGTGCGGCCGGTCACCCACACGCGGAACCCCGCGGCGCGGCCGAGCTGGACGAGCGCGGTGGCGACCCCACCGGACGCGCCCTGCACCAGCATCGTCTGGCCGGGCCGCAGCCCCGACTTCACGAACAACATGCGGTAGGCGGTCAACCACGCCGTGCCCATCGTGGCGGCTTCCGCGAACGAAAGTCCGGCGGGCTTGGGCAGCACGTTGCGGGCGGGGACCACCACACTGTCGGCGAAGGTGCCCTGGTATTTCTCCGTCAGCAACGTGCGTTTCGGGTCCAGCGTGTCATCGCCCCGCCACGCGGGGTCGTTGATGACGGAGTGCAGCACCACCTCGGTGCCGTCCTCCAGCACGCCGGCCCCGTCGCACCCGAGAATCATCGGGAACTGATCCGGCTTGATCCCCACCCCCCGCAGGGTCCAGATGTCGTGCATGTTCAGGCTGGCGGCGCGGATCGACACCCGCACCCAGCCCTCGGGCACCTCGGGGTCGGGACGCTCGCCCACGACGAGCGAGGACAACGGATCGTCGGCGTTGGGTTCCTTGGCGTAGACGGCGAACATGGCGTCAACCTACCTGGCGTACGCTCAGTTACGTGTTCGACGGAGTGGCCCGCTGGTGGGACGGCTTCGAGCTGTGGCTCGCGCAGCAGTGGTTCCCCATTCAGTTCGTGCTGGTGATCGCTGTCCTCCTACCGCTGTGTGCCGCGATGGCGTGGGTGGTGCACCGGGGAGTGGATGTGGTGGCCGACCTGCTCGCCGGGCTGCGGCGCCCCGACACCACGGAGCGTGGTGGCGGGAGGTCCGATGCTGTCTCGTAAACGAATCCGCATCGCGCTCATTGCTCTGATCGTGCTGGCGATCGTGGGATGGTTCGCACAACGGGCTTTCGGGGTTGGAAATCAAGGGGTCCTTGGGAGTAGCCTGCCGGGCGCGGAACCGGCTTCCGGGGGCGTGACGACGTGCGACGTCCTCGCGGTGCCGCAATGGGACCAGTCGAGCTTCGGAACCAGGGAGACGTTGGTGGTTCACACATCAGCCGGTATCTGCGGGACGGATGCCCCGCAGCGTGTCACGGTGGCAGTGCAGTGATGACCGTCAAGCCTAAGCTGGACTCGAAGACACTCGCCGACCAAGCGCGCGCCCGCGGCGCGTACCCGCACGTGGTGGACACGGCGGCGTATCCGGACCGGGGGAGCACGCTCGATGCCATCGCGGCGGCACTGTCGCTGCCGGAGCACTTCGGCCGCAATCTCGACACCCTGTACGACGGGCTGACCGATCTGTCGTGGCTTCCGCCGGGGGAGCATGTGCTGATCTGGCGGGCCGCCGACGTACTCAAGCGCGCCGATCTCCGGTCGTACCTCGTGGTGCACGGGGTGCTCTCCGACGCCCAGCGCGCTCTCACCCCACGTAAGGGGCAGCCGGACGGGCGTAGCCTCACGGTGGTGCTCGCCGACTGACCAACGGGCCGGGTCCACGACGTCGCTCGACGCCGTGGACCCGGACACCCCGGCGTCAGGGACGCTCGGGAACCCACCGGGGCTTGCGCTTCTCCGCGAACGCGGCGATGCCCTCCTGGCCCTCCTCGCTGGCGAAGAACCGCGCGGACAGGGCCTGCAACTTCTCGAAGGTCTCGGGCATCGTGCGGGCCGTCTCCCCCTGCAGGAGTTCCTTCGTGGCCGCGAGTGCGGCCGGCCCACCCAGGGTGAGGGAGGTGACGTAGCGGTCGACCGTGGCGTCGAGTTCGTCCGCGGGCACGGCGGCGTTGAGCAGCCCGATCTCGGCGGCACGCCGGGCGTCGAAGGTCTCACCCGTGAGGAACAGCTCGTGGGCGGCTCTGGGGTTCAGTCGGGGGAGCACGGTCACCGAGATCACGGCCGGAATGACACCGATCCGGACCTCGGTGAACGCGAACGTGGCGGTGTCGACCGCGACGGCGATGTCCGTGGCGGCGACCAGGCCCACCCCGCCGGCGCGCGCGGGACCGGCGAGCTTGGCCACGACCGGCTTCGGGCTCGTCCACAGCCGCTGGAGCAGGGCGGGGAACTCGTTGACGCCCTGCTGCCCCGCCCCGGCGCCCTTGGCCTCCTTCAGGTCCATGCCCGCACAGAAGACGGGGCCGGTGTGGTCGAGCACGATCACGCGCACCGCGTCGTCGTCGATGGCGCGCTCCAGGCTTGCGGCGAGTTCCGAGCGCAGTTGCGCGGACAGCGCGTTGCGGTTGTGCGGGGAGTCCAGGGTTATCGTGGCGACTCCAGCGGCGGCGGTGTAGTGCACCAGTTCGTCAGACATGGTGCACACCTTGGCACACCCGCGTCCCGCTGCCACCGTGTCCGCAGCCTGTGCACGCGTGTCCGCAGGTTATGTGCGGGTGTTTGCACTTACCGTACCGAGGTCGCCACACGGCGTACCGACACCGCGTACCGGAACTGCGGACACGCGTTCGAGAACTGCGGACACGCGTGCACAACCTGCGGACACGGCGTAGCGGCGCAGGACGACGTCGGCCACTCGGGTGTCGGCGCCGAGAGGGGCGGCGATCAGCACGCCCGGTTCGGCCTCGTTCGCCAGTCGCGCCACCCGGTCGGGCAGCAAACCCGGCGCGAGGAACCACGACGCGACGGCGAATCGTCGGGCACCACGGGCGCGTAACGCGACCAGCGCCGACCGCACGTCGGGCCGGGTCGCGCTCGCGAACGCCGGGGTCACCAGGCAGGCGTGCCGTTCCTGCCACTCTCGCGCGAGCTCCCCGACCACCGCGTTCGCCGAGGCGTGCGAGGACCCCACGGCCGCCAGCACGAGCCCCAGCTCGGGGTCGTCCGGGGCTGCGCCCGCCTCGGTGACGCGGTCCAGCGCCACCGCCTGCAGTGCCGGGTCGGGGCCGAGGACGGAGGCCACCGTGACCCGCAGGTGCGGCGACCGGGCGGTCACGTCGGCGACGATCGCGGGCAGGTCGACGCGGGCGTGGTAGGCGCTGCCCAGCAGCAGGGGCACCGCTACGACGTGCCGGTGCCCCTCGTCGTGCAGGCGGAGGAGCGCCTCGTCCGTCCTCGGGGACGACAGGTCGAGGAACGACTCCCGAACGTCCAGTTCCGGGGCTTTTCCGCGCAGCACGCCGACGAGGTCGCGCACGGTGGCCGCGGAGCGGGGATCACGGCTTCCGTGCGCCACCACCAGCAGCGCGGGATGTCGGTTCACCGGTGTTCGTTCGGGCTCAGCGCGGCGAAACGCTCGCCGACGAGCCCAGCGGCCAGGGTGTCGCCGCTGGCCGGGTCGATCACCAGGAACGCCCCGGTGCGGGGGCTGTCGGCGTAGTCGTCCACGGGAATCGGCTCGGCCAGTCGCAGCGACACGGCACCGATCTCGTTGAGTTCCAACGACTCGGGGGCCGGGACGGTCGACAGTGTCTGCTCGTCGAAGCGGGAGCCGAGTTCCCGGACCAACGCCTGCACGGTGCGGGTGCCGTGCTTGACGAGCACCCTGGCGCCCGGCCGCAACGACGTGCTCGACAACCAGCACAGCGTGGCGTCGAACTCGTCGGTCACGGTCGGTCGCTCCGAGGCCGACGCGATCAGGTCACCGCGCGCGATGTCGATGTCGTCGGCGAGCAGCAGGGTGATGGAGGTGCCCGCACCGGCTTCGGTGAGCGGGCCGTCCGGGGTGTCGATGCGCTCGACGGTGCTCCGCAGCCCGGCGGGGAGCACCACGACCTCGTCGCCGGGCCGCACGGTGCCCGCCGCGATCTGCCCGGCGTAGCCGCGGTAGTCGGGGTACTCCTCGGTCCGGGGCCGGATCACGTACTGCACGGGGAAGCGGAACGCGGCCTCGTGCGGGTCCGGTGCCACCGGCACGGTCTCCAGGTGCTCCAGCAGCGTCGGGCCCTGGTACCAGGGGGTGTTCTCCGAACGGGTGGCCACGTTGTCCCCGTGCAACGCCGACACGGGGATGGCCAGCACGGCCTCCTCGGCGTATCCGAGCGAGGTGGCGTGCGCGGTGAACTCCTTGGCGATGACGGAGAACGCCGAGGAGTCGTAGTTGATCAGGTCGATCTTGTTCACGGCCAGCACCAGGCGTGGCACCCCGAGCAGAGCGAGCACGGCCGCGTGGCGCTTGGTCTGCTCCACCACGCCCTTGCGGGCGTCCACGAGCAGCACGGCGAGCTGCGCCGTCGAGGCGCCCGTGACGGTGTTGCGCGTGTATTGCACGTGTCCCGGCGTGTCCGCGAGCACGAAGCTCCGCTTCGGGGTCGCGAAGTACCGGTACGCCACGTCGATCGTGATGCCCTGTTCGCGTTCGGACCGCAGTCCGTCCACCAGGAGGGAGAGGTCGGGGGTGGACAGCCCCTTGTCGACGCTCGCGCGTTGCACGGCGTCGAGCTGGTCGGCGAGTACCGACTTCGTGTCGTAGAGCAGACGCCCGACGAGTGTGGACTTCCCGTCGTCCACGCTTCCGGCGGTGGCCAGCCTCAGCAGACTCGACATTCTAGAAGTACCCCTCCCGCTTGCGGTCCTCCATGGCGGCTTCCGACAGCCGGTCGTCGGCCCTGGTGGCGCCACGCTCGGTGAGCCGGCTGGCCTGAACCTCGGCGATGACCTCGTCGACGGTGGTGGCCGTGGACTCCACGGCACCGGTGCACGAGCCGTCCCCGACGGTGCGGTACCGCACCATCAGTTCCTTGACCTCCTCGCCTTCGCGCGGCCCGCCCCACGGGCCCTCGGTGAGCCACATGCCGTCGCGGCGGAACACCTTGCGGGTGTGGGCGTAGTAGATCGCGGGAAGCTCCACGTTCTCCCGTTTGATGTAGTGCCACACGTCGGCCTCGGTCCAGTTGGACAGGGGGAAGACGCGCACGTGTTCGCCGGGGCGGTGCCTGCCGTTGTAGAGGTTCCACAGCTCCGGACGCTGCCGGCGAGGGTCCCACTGGCCGAATGCGTTGCGGAGGCTGAAGATGCGTTCCTTGGCGCGGGCGCGTTCCTCGTCGCGCCTGCCGCCCCCGAACACGGCGTCGAAGCGGTGTTCGGCAATGGTGTCGAGCAGCGGCTGGGTCTGCAGCGGGTTGCGTGTGCCGTCGGGACGCTCCTGGAGTCGTCCGTCGTCGATCCAGTCCTGCACCTTCGCGACCACGAGCCGCAGCCCGTACTTCTCCACCACGTGGTCGCGGAAGGCGATGACCTCCTCGAAGTTGTGCCCGGTGTCCACGTGCAGCAGGGGGAACGGCACCGGCGCGGGCCAGAACGCCTTGATCGCGAGGTGGACCAGCACCGTGGAGTCCTTGCCACCGGAGAACAGGATCACCGGCCGGTCGAACTCACCGGCGACTTCGCGGAAGATGTGCACCGCCTCCGATTCGAGGACGGCGAGGTGGTCCCGCGCCACGTCGGTCGCGGACTGCGCAGTCGTCATGATTCCCTTCCCTTGGTGTCGAGCCCCGGTCTCGAACCGGGCCCTTCCCGCGGAGTCGTGAACGTCAGGCGTGCAGGCCGCACTCGGTCTTCGACGTGCCCGCCCAGCGTCCGCTGCGCGGGTCGGCACCGGGAGCCACCTTCGCGGTGCAGGGGGCGCAGCCGATGGACAGGTAGCCCTCGCCGACGAGGGGGTTCTGCAGGATGCCGTGTCGCCGGATGTAGTCGTTGAACTCGTCGTCGGTCCAGGCGGCGATGGGGTTGACCTTGACGAGGCCGTTGCGCTCGTCCCACATGACGACGGGGGTGTTCGCCCGCGTCGGTGCGTCCACGCGGCGTACTCCGGTGACCCAGCAGGAGTACGACGCGAGAACCCGGCGGAGCGGCACCACCTTGCGCAGGTGGCAGCACCGGTTCGGGTCGCGTTCGTGGAGCCGCGGGCCGTACTCGGCGTCCTGCTCGGCCACGCTCTGCTCGGGTTGCGCGTTGATGATGCGCACCCGCGGGTAGACGGTGGCGACGGCGTCGCGTGTCCCGATCGTCTCGGCGAAGTGGTAGCCGGTGTCGAGGAAGAGGACGTCGATGTCGGGCTTGACCTTCGTGGCGAGGTCGATGAGGACGGCGTCCTGCATGTTGGAGGCGACGATGAGGTCGTCGCCGAACTGCTCCACCGCCCACCGCAGTGCCTCGTCGGCGCTCGCGTCCGCCAGTTTCTCGGACGCCTCGGTCGCCAGAGTCTTGAGCTCGTCCCGCGAAGCTGCTGCGGTCATCGACTTACCTCCGGTATCCGCAAACCGACGAATTGCACCGCGAAGACCCGCCGGCAGGAGCCGCATAGCCAGGCCGTGTCGTCCTCCGGTCGAAGATCCTCTTCGCCACAGTACGGACAGTGGAAGGGGGTGACACGGGTGGCGCGACCGGGTACCGACTCGCTCATGTCAGGTCCGCTTCCTCGGCCCGAGCCACCCACTGCGCGAACCGCTCACCGTCTTTGCGTTGGGCGACGTAATTGCGTATGACACGTTCCACGTAGTCCGTCAACTCGGCGGCGGTGACCTTGTGCCTCCGCAGTTTACGGCCGAATCCCGCGTCGAGGCCCAGACCACCACCGAGGTGCACCTGGAATCCTTCGACCTGCTTGCCCTCGGCGTCGGTGACGATCTGTCCCTTGAGTCCGATGTCGGCGACCTGGATGCGGGCGCACGAGTTGGGGCAGCCGTTGAGGTGCACGCTCACCGGGTGTTCGAGCTCGGACTGGACGTCGGCCAGCCGCTGTTCGAGTTCGGACACGAGTCGCCGCGCGCGGTCCTTGGTCTCGACGATCGCGAGTTTGCAGAACTCGATTCCGGTGCAGGCCATGACGCCGCGCCGCCACGGCGAGGGGGCGGTGTCGAGACCGATCTCGGCGAGTTCGGCGCGGAGACCGTCGATCTCCGAGGCGGGCACGTCGAGTACGAGCAGCTTCTGCTGCGGGGTGAGTCGCACGCGGTTGGACCCGGCTCGCTCGGCCGCCTTGGCCGCTGCGATAAGCATCGATCCGGAGGTACGGCCGGCGACGGGGGCCGCGCCGACGTAGTAGAGCCCGTCCTTCTGCCGATGCACGCCGACGTGGTCGACCGGGTGGTCGGGCACCTCGGGGGCCGGGCCGTCGCGCAGGGGACGCCCGAGGTACTCCCGCTCCAGCACCTCGCGGAACTTCTCGGCGCCCCAGTCCTTCACGAGGAACTTGAGCCGGGCACGGGAACGGAGCCTGCGGTAGCCGTAGTCGCGGAACACGCTCACCACGCCGGCCCACACGTCGGCGACCTCGTCGAGTGCCACCCACGCGCCGAGTCGGACGCCGAGCATGGGGTTGGTGGACAGCCCACCGCCCACCCACAGGTCGAAGCCGGGGCCGTGCTCGGGATGGTCGACACCGACGAACGCCACGTCGTGGATTTCGTGTGCGACGTCGGGAAGACCCGAGACGGCGGTCTTGAACTTGCGCGGAAGGTTGGCGAACTCGGGCGCCCCGAGGTAGCGGCGGCGGATCTCCTCGATCGCCGGGGTTCCGTCGATCACCTCGTCGGCGGCGATGCCCGCCACGGGCGACCCGAGAATCACGCGAGGGCTGTCGCCGCACGCCTCGACGGTGGACAGGCCGGCGGCCTCCAGCTTCTCCCAGATCGTGGGCACGTCCTCGATCCGGACCCAGTGGTACTGGATGTTCTGCCGGTCGGTGATGTCGGCCGTGTCGCGGGCGTGGGTCTGGGACAGCTCGCCGATGAGCGCGAGCTGTCCGGTGGTCAGCGCGCCGCCGTCGATGCGCACGCGCAGCATGAAGTAGCGGTCCTCGAGCTCCTCCGGTTCCAGTGTCGCCGTCCGCCCGCCGTCGATTCCGGGCCTGCGCTGGGTGTAGAGGCCGTACCAACGGAAACGCCCCCGTAGGTCGCCGGGGTCGATGGAGTCGAATCCCCGGTGGGCGTAGATGTTCTCGATCCGAGCCCTGACGTTGAGCGGGGGATCATCCTTTTTGGATCGCTCGTTGGCGTTGAGTGGTTCCCGGTAGCCGAGGGCCCACTGCCCCTCGCCACGAGGGCGTCGGGTGCGGGGGGCGCTGCCTGTCTGTGGGGCCATGTCCTGGTCCTCCGGAGCTGGTGTCGGGTCCTGGCGGGATGCGCATGACGAGTCCGTGCGGGCGGCGTCCGGTGGGAAGCCGGCCGGGCACCGGTCCTCGGCGCGCGAGCCGGGACCGCCGGGCTCGGCGATCGGTCAGCGACGGCACAGGCTGCTGTTCACTCGCAAGTAGTCGACATGGCGTCGCACCACGAGAAGCACACCTGGCGTAGTCACGGGCTCACCGTCGCACGTGCCCCGGAGCACGTCCAGGACGGTTCGCATCGTGAGAAGCGACGTCCGACGGTCCCGTCGGTGACCGGGAACACCGGGTTCGTCGCGCCCGCGATGCCGCCGACCTCGAAGAACGCGCCGGGTGCGACACTGGGGCACGTGGGTGAGTCGACAGTTCCGTTCGAGCTTCCTTCCTCCGCGCTGGACGGAGTGGGCAGCAGACCGTTCGGCGTGTACGTGCACGTGCCGTTCTGCGTGACGCGCTGCGGGTACTGCGACTTCAACACCTACACGGCGGGGGAATTGGGCACGGCCGCCTCACCCGAGTCCTGGCTCGACGGCCTCCGCCGGGAACTGGACCTCGCCGCGAAGCTGCTCGGCACGCCCCCGCCCGCCGACACGGTGTTCGTCGGGGGCGGGACCCCGTCCCTGCTCGGTGCCGACGGGTTGGGCGACGTGCTCGCCGCCGTGCGGAACTCGTTCGGGCTGACCCCGGACGCGGAGGTGACCACCGAGTCGAACCCCGAGTCCACGTCGCCGGAGTTCTTCGCCGGGTTGCGTGAAGCGGGGTACACGCGCGTGTCGCTGGGCATGCAGTCGACGGCCCCGCACGTTCTGAAGGTGCTCGACCGTGTGCACACCCCAGGCCGTCCCACGCGGGCCGCCGTCGAGGCACGGGAGGCGGGGTTCGAGCACGTGAACCTCGACCTCATCTACGGCACCCCCGGAGAACGGCCCGAGGACCTGCGGGCCTCCGTTGAGGCGGTGCTCGCCGCGGGCGTGGACCACGTCTCGGCCTACGCGTTGATCGTGGAGGAAGGCACGGCACTGGCCCGCCGGATTCGTCGCGGGGAGCTGCCCCCTCCCAACGACGACGTGCTCGCCGACGACTACGAGCTGATCGACTCGATGCTCACGGCCGCCGGGCTGCGGTGGTACGAGGTGTCCAACTGGGCGGCCTCCCCGGAGGCCAGGTGCAGGCACAACTTCGGTTACTGGCTCGGCGGCGACTGGTGGGGCGCCGGTCCCGGCGCCCACAGCCATGTCGGCGGGGTGCGGTGGTGGAACGTCAAGCATCCCGCGCGGTACTCGTCGGTGCTCGCGCGCGGGGAGCTGCCCGTGGCCGGACACGAACGGTTGACCGAGGACGACCGGCACCTGGAGCGCGTGATGCTCGAACTGCGTCTCGCGGAGGGGCTGCCGTTGGCCGCTCTCGCTCCCGACGAGGTGGAGCGGGCGCACCGTGCCGTGGCCGACGGGCTGCTGGACTCCGCCGCCGCGGCCGAGGGCCGGGCGGTGCTCACCGACCGGGGGCGGTTGCTCGCCGACGCCGTGGTGCGCCGTCTCGTGGCGTAGCCGGCCGAGGGGTCACGAGCGTCGGACGACGCGGATCGTCAACCCCGCCCCGGCGAGGCGGGTGAGCAGGGCGTCTCCCATCGCCACCGTCGGGGTGACCTGCCCCGAGGTGGCGGGCAGCTTGTCGAACGCCAGGCACAACGCCGACTCCGCGAGCATCTTGGCGGTCTCGTCGTAGCCGGGATCACCTCCGGCGAACTCGGTGACGACACGCTCGCCGCCGCCCTCGCCGACGAACCGAACGGCGAACCACGACCGCATCCGCCGTTCCTCGCTCGGGCCCTCCCCCGGCTTGCGGAGATGACCGAGGGCGTCGCGCACGGGGGCGAATCGGGCCAGGACCCCGAGCGCGCCGAGCCCGAGACCGGCCACGGCGACGGTCGGCAGTCGTTTCACCGAGGCGTAGTGCCGGTAGGTGAAGTCCGGGCCGTAGCGGTCGAGTGCGGCGGCGGAGCGCCCCACGATCTGCGGGTCGATGGTCGGCAGGGGCACCATCCAGCGCCCGGTCTCCCGGTCGCGGTACAGCGGTCCCTTCGGCAGGTGAACCCGGCGGTCGGGCGGACGCTTCTCCACCTCGCGGCGCCGTCGCGCGGCCCGCGCCATCTGTCGGCGCCGGGAGAACACCGTGAGCGCGGAGGCGTAGGTACCTCCCGAGAACTCCGCGTGGACCCGGAGCTGACCTTCCACGGTCAGCGGCACGTTCTTCGGCAGGTGCTGGACGGTGAAGTAGACGCCCAGGTCGTAGGGCACGGAGTCGAAGCCGCAGGCGTGCACCAGGCGGGCGCCGGTCGCGCGGGCCGTCTCGTGGTGCGCGAGGTACATCCGGTCGACGAACTCCGGTTCGCCGGTGAGGTCGACGTAGTCGGTGCCACTGCGGGCGCACGCCGCCACGAGTGCTTCGCCGTAGTGCAGGTAGGGGCCCACCGTGGTGATCACCACGCGGGTGGATTCGGCCAGCCGCCGCAGCGACTCGGTGTCGGCGACGTCGGCTTCGAGCAGGGGGAGCGCCGCGCAGTCCGCGTTGATCCGCGCGAGGCGGTCGCGCAGCCGTTCGAGTTTGGCGGGGCTGCGGCCCGCGAGCGCCCAGCGGCAGCTCTCCGGGGCGTGGCGGGCCAGGTACTCCGCGGTCAGTCCGCCGGTGAACCCCGTCCCACCGAAGAGAACAAGGTCGTACTCCCGCTCGGCCATGTGTCCCTCCGTGGTGTCGCCGTGTTCTATGCGTAACACGCCGTAGGCGGACATGGCCCCGGAGGTGACGAGAGTCAAGCCGGTTGGACGCGTCCGACGAGGAACGACCCGGATTGAAAGCTCGGGCACCGGGGTACCTGCTCGATCATGACCGAGAATCACGACCTCGCCCCCGAGGCGGACGTCACCGAGCAGCAGCTTCCGGCCACCGACACGGTCGACTACCCGGTCGAGCCGGACGTGCCGATCGAGGCCGACCCCGCCGATGTCGCCGAACAGGCGGCCGTGGTCCCCCATGACGAGGACGACGAGTTCCGTCCGGGTACCTGAGGTGTGAGCTTCTCGCAACCGGGGTAAACGGCCCCCACTGACGCGGTTCGTACAAGCACGGAGGTGACACCACCGATGGCCGACACGTCTCGCCTGCCCACCCCGGTCGCCGAGGTCTGGGAGTGGCAGCGACACGGCAATTGCCGGAATCTCGACAGCTCCGTGTTCTTCCATCCTGACGGAGAACGCGGTTTCGCGCGCGCCGATCGGGTCGCGAGGGCCAAGGAGATCTGCCGGACGTGCCCCGTGATCGTGCAGTGCCGGCACCACGCGCTGACGGTGCAGGAGCCGTTCGGGGTCTGGGGCGGGCTTGACGAGACCGAACGTCGCGAGGCGATCGCCCGGCGTAAGAAGCTCCAGCCGACGGCCTGACGCGTCGAGCCCCGTTCGCCGTCGGAAGGAGGCCGGAACGGTGCGGTTGGGGTACACGTTGCTCACCGAACAGGCCGGGCCTCGTGCTCTCGTGGAGCACGCGGTCCGTGCCGAGCGGGTGGGCTTCGACTTCGCGGTCATGAGCGACCACTACTCGCCGTGGCTGGACTCGCAGGGGCACGCCCCGTACGCGTGGAGTGTGCTCGGTGCGGTCGCGCAGGCCACGGACCGCGTGGAACTCATGACTTACGTGACCGCCCCGATCATGCGGTACCACCCCGCCGTGGTGGCCCAGAAGGCCGCCACCGTGCAGTTGCTGTCCGAGGGCCGGTTCCTTCTGGGGCTGGGCGCGGGGGAGAACCTCAACGAGCACGTGGTGGGCCGAGGATGGCCACCGGTCAACGTGCGCCACGACATGCTGGCCGAGGCACTGCGGATCATCAACGACCTGTTCGACGGCGGTTACACCAACTTCGACGGCGAGTACTACCGGGTCGACTCGGCGAAGTTGTGGGACCTGCCGGAGGTGCGGCCTCCCGTCGGTGTCGCGGTGTCGGGGGACCAGTCGGTGCGGCGGTTCGCCTCGCTGGCCGACGCGATGATCGCGGTGCAACCGGAGGAGCGGTTGTGTTCGTTGTGGGACGCCGAACGCGTCGCGGCGAACGCCGAGACGTCCCGCAAGATCGGCCAGCTCCCGGTGTGCTGGGACTCCGATCCGGAGGCCGCCGTGGCCCGTGCGCACGACCAGTTCCGGTGGTTCGCGGGTGGCTGGAAGGTCAACGCCGAACTGCCGGGAACGCAGGCGTTCGCGGCAGCCACGCAGTTCGTGACCCCAGCCGACGTCGCGGCCTCGATCCCGTGTGGAGCCGACGTCGAGCGAGTGGTGGACGCGGCCGAGCCGTTCTTCGCCGCGGGTTTCACCGATCTGGCGCTCGTCCAGATCGGCGGGGAGCACCAGGGTCCGTTTCTCGACGTGGCCGAGCGGGAACTGTTGTCGGCTCTGCGAGAAGCGGCACCGCGCTGAAAGGGGAGCCCGGCGCGGGGAGTCTCAGGGGAGCGCACCGGCCAACGTGCGCAGCCGGGCCAGGGCCCGGTGCTGCGAGGTACGCACGTTGGCCGGTGACAGTCCCAGTGCTCGCGCGGTCTCGCGTGTGGACAGCCCCGCGACGACGCGGAGCAGGAGGATGTCGCGTTGCCTGGTCGGTAGTTGGCGTAGCAGCCGGTTCAGCTCCCTGCCGAGTTCGGCGTTGAGCGACCTCGGTTCCGGATCGTCGCGGTCGTCGCTCGATCGTTCGGGAGGGTCGGGGGTGGGGCGACTGCGTTCGCGGGCCAGGAGCCGGAACGCGTCGGCCACCTTGTTCGAGGCGATCGCCCTCACGACGAACAGGAACGAGCCGCCGCGGTCGTGGTAGTCCGGCAGGGCCTGCAACACGGCGACGCAGATGTCCTGGGCGACGTCGTCCGCGCAGAGGTAGCCGAAGTCGCGCCTGCCCAGTTTGGCATGGCAGTACCGCGTCACGACGGGCGCGATCATGCGGGCCAACGTGTGGCGGGCCGGGATGTCGCCCTCGGCGGCGTCGCGGACCACGGGATCGATCTGCTCCACGGTCAACGTGGGGGCGGGCGGACCACCGGAGGCGGCACTGTCCATCGTCGGCTCCACGGGCGGCAAGGGAACGCCGTCGGTCCGGCAGCGGCGGCGAGCGTGCGAGAGGTCGGCCGCGACGAGGACCGGTGCGGGAGAGCGGTGCCGTGGCCACGACCGTGGGCTTCATGCTAGGTGGTGACGTGACGGCGAACCAGGGGATGCGCCGACCGATCCCGCGACCGCCGGGTGTCACCACGGCAGTGCCACGAGCGCGAGGACGGCCGCCGCCGTCACCAGGAACGCCACGGCGGCGAGAGCCGTCCTCGGCGGCGCGGGCGGGGTGACGCGGCGGAGGTCCCGGTCGCGTTTCACGCCCGCGACCGTGAGGACCACCGTGGTGAGGGCGGTGCACGCCGCGGCGGCGGTCAACGAGCTCCATCCCGTGCGTGCCGTGTGGTACAGCAACAACAACGACACCGCCCCGGCACCCAGCGCGCTGCGTTGCCAGGCTAGTCCCGTGCGTTCGGACGGCAGCCCGCGCTCCGGTTCGCCGCTCATCCCGTCACCACCAGGACGGCCGCCACCACGGTGATGACGAGCACCACCGCCGAGACGACGGGCAGCAGTGGACTGCGGGGCAGCGGCTCCCCGCGGCGCATGGCCCGTTGGATACGCCACCAGCGTGGGTAGGCGAGGGCGGACAGCAACGTGGCCAGGCCGACGCACAGCGCCGCCAGGAGTGTGCGAGCCGACTCGGTGGCCAGGCCCGGCACCAACTGGTGCACCGCGACGCCTCCGGCGACGAGCCCGAGCGAGGTACGAATCCAGGCGAGGAAGGTGCGTTCGTTGGCGAGGGTGAACCGGTAGTCCGGATCGGTTTCGTCGTGATCGGTCACGTCACCACGATGAGGGGTGCTCCGATCCGACACGGACGGTGGTCGTCGGTCACTCGGTGTCGGCGACGGCCTTCACGGCTTCGTCCACGTCGGAATGGACGGGCATCTGCGAGACGAGGCCCGTGGCCTCCAGAGGACGCAGGACCACGCGTTTGGTGGCCACGACCGCCCACGCGAGCTTGTCGTTCGTCGCCTTCTCCGACAGCTCGGCCAACACGGACAGTCCCGCGGAGCCGAGGAATCCGACACCGTCGAGGTCGATCACGAGCCCGTTGCCGGCGCTCGTGTGCTGTTCCACCCACTGCCGCAACTCCGGGGCCGACAGCAGGTCCACCTCGCCGGAGACGTGCGCCACCACCACGTCGCCCGACCGTCGTTCGGTGTCGATGCGCATGCCGTGGCT
The DNA here is from genome assembly GCF_000243395.2 of Saccharomonospora glauca K62. Taxonomy (NCBI): domain Bacteria; kingdom Bacillati; phylum Actinomycetota; class Actinomycetes; order Pseudonocardiales; family Pseudonocardiaceae; genus Saccharomonospora; species Saccharomonospora glauca. The sequence continues at coordinate 1,396,864 of NZ_CM001484.1, forward strand.
GTCCAGTGGGCGTGGCTGCGCGGCAGGCGTCGACTGGGAGGTCAGGGTGTTCGGGTCGGTGCTACGCACTGTGTTGTCCCTCCGTAGCGGTTCGGACAGGGCACACGGGCGGACGTTCGAGATCCCGGCGTGAACGAAGTGCGGGGGATGAAGTCTGCCGTGGTTCGCGGCTGCCTCGTGCCAACCGCTCTTCCCACCGTAGGAAGGCCGCCGTCCGTGGCGCAACCTTTTGCCCGTTCTGCTCACCCGGACTTTGCACAGCGTTTGAGGGGGCCACTGTCCGGGTACACCGGTACTTCTACTTCGCACTCCGCGAACACGTGACCACGCAAGGGAGGGTGCCGATGAGTGATGGCGGCGAACCAGTGACTCCGCCGCAGGACACCGGCATGCCGGACAGCGCCGAGACCGATCCGGCCGCGCTCAATAGCGCCGAGGACCTGGACGAGGATCGGCTGCGGCTCGATCCGCTCGAAGAGGGCATGGACCCGCCGGAACACTGGAGCGAGGCCGATCGCTACGGCATGACCCCGTTCGAACAGCAGCAGGGGGAATCCCTCGACGAACGCGTGCGGCAGGAGCGCCCCGACGTTCGGGAGACGGATCTCCCCGAGCGTCCCGTCGCCGCGACCCCCGACGACGAACTGGACGAGACAGTGGACGACCTCGCGGCCGACGACGTCGCGGTGGACGCCGAACCCGTGCCGCCGGACGAGGATTTCGGACGATTCGAGGGCCGGGGCGTGGGGACGGAGCGGAACGCGGACCAAGCGGACGGACCGGTGGTGAACGCCCGTACTCCCGAGGACCCGGAGGCCGGACGGTGAGTTCGGCGGGTGCGGAAGTGCGAGGGCTCGCCGAACGCCTCGTGAAGGTCGTTCGACGTGACGACGTGGAAGGACTGTCCGCGTTGCTCACACGTGTCGTCAGCCCTCCCGACGACCGCCTCTACGAGCCCGTGCTCGCGGAGCTCGTGACAGCGGTGGTGAGGGAGCTCCGGCGAGACGACGCGGACGAGGGACAGCCGCGGGGAACCTACACCGCCGACCTGGTGGACGCGGACCACAACGACGTCCCCATCGACGAGGTCGACCCGGCTCTTCGCGCGGTGCTGCGTGCCGTGCTGGCGCAGCTCAACGGCGACGTCGACGACGCACGGTTCCAACTCTCGCTGGTGGCCGCCGACCCGGAGCCGCTCGCCCGGCTCGACGCGCTGTGGCACGCCCTGCTGTGGGTCAGTGTGCTCGACGACTCGGCCACCGACCGCGGGGCCGACCCGAACTGACGGCGACGACGCTCGGGGCGAGGGGTTTCACGTGGTGCGTCACGAGGGAGCGCGGAACTACCTACCTCGGGAGCGGAGCCTGTCGGCGTTGCGTGAGGCGGCGAGGGGATGCCGGGGTTGCGACCTCTACGCCGACGCGACCCAGACGGTCTTCGGAGAGGGACCGGAGCATGCCCGGATCGTCATGGTGGGCGAGGTTCCCGGCGATCGAGAGGATCGCGAGGGGGCACCGTTCGTCGGCCCCGCGGGCGGATTGCTCGATCGCGCCCTCGCCGAGGCCGGTATCGACCGGGACACCGTGTATCTGACCAACGCCGTCAAACACTTCCGTTTCGACACCAAAGGCGGCAGGCGCGTCCACAAGACACCGACTCGGTCGCAGACCGTGGCGTGCAAGCCGTGGTTGATGGCCGAACTGGACGCCGTCCGGCCCGAATTGGTGGTCGCCCTCGGTGCCACGGCGGCGCAGTCCTTGTTCGGCCCGGACTTCCGGGTGAGTTCCCGGCGCGGACAGGTGCTGGAACTACCGGAGATCGACGACCCACCGCTCGCCGTCGCGACCGTGCACCCGTCGGCCGTGCTCCGAGCCCGAGACGCCGATCGCGAACGCGCGTACGCCGCGTTCGTCGCCGACCTCACCACGGCGGCGCGAGCACTGTGACCGCCGCGGGAGTCCGGCCGCTCGGCGCGGGGGCGGCGAATCGGCGCGAATGCCCCTACGGTGGGAGTGGCAGCTGTACTCCAATGAAGGGAACACCGACATGCTCGCCATGACCGACGCTGCCGCCGAGGCGATCAACGTTCTGACCGCCCAGGACGGGCAGGACTCCGCCGGGCTGAGGTTCGCGCTGCGGGAGGAGACGGAGGAAGGGGCACAGCTCGCGTTGTCGATCGCCTCGGAGCCCGAAGCGGGCGACCAGGTTCTCGGCACGGACAGCGGTGCCAGGGTCTTCCTCGAACCCCAGGCCGCGACGTTCCTCGACGACAAGGTGCTCGACATCCAGCAGGACGAGGAGGGTCAGCTCAACTTCGCCGTGATGCTGCAGCAGGGTTGATCCGTTTGGTCGTCGGTCATCGGTGGTACGTCGCTTCCGAGCACACCGGACAGGGGCGACCACCGATGACCCGCCGGGCCGGCGGGCGAGCGAGGGAGACGCCATGAAGGCCGTGACCTGGCAGGGGAAACGCGACGTTCGGGTGGAGGAAGTACCCGACCCGAAGATCGAGAAGCCCACCGACGCGGTGATCAGGGTGACCTCGACGGGCATCTGCGGGTCCGACCTCCACCTCTACGAGGTACTCGGTGCCTTCCTCGACCCCGGCGACATCCTCGGCCACGAACCGATGGGGGTCGTCGAGGAGGTCGGCAGCGAGGTCGAGAACCTCAAACCGGGCGACCGGGTGGTCGTGCCTTTCAACGTCTCGTGTGGACATTGCTTCTACTGTGACCGGAACTTGTACTCGCAGTGCGAGACCACCCAGGTCACCGAACACGGCAAGGGTGCCGCGCTGCTGGGGTACACCAAGCTCTACGGGCAGGTTCCCGGTGGTCAGGCCGAGCGGCTGCGCGTGCCCTTCGCGAACTTCGGACCCATCAAGGTGCCGGAAGGGCCGCCCGACGAGCGGTTCCTCTACCTGTCCGACGTGGTGCCCACCTCCTGGCAGGCCGTGGAGTACGCCGACATCCCCGTCGGGGGTTCCGTTCTGGTCCTGGGGCTCGGGCCGATCGGGCAGATGTGCGCGCGAATCGCCTTCCACCGGGGCGCCGGCAGGGTGCTCGGCGTCGATCTCGTGGACGAGCGCCTCGACATGGCGCGCAGGTACGGCGTCGACACGATCGACCTGCGGGAGCACAAGCACGTGGCCGAGGCGGTGCGCGACCGCACCGACGGTCGGGGCACCGACTCGGTGATCGACGCCGTGGGCATGGAGGCGCACGGTGCGCCGGTGACGGGGCTGGCCCAGCAGCTGGCGACGCTGTTGCCCGCTCCGCTGGCCGCCAAGGCCGTGGAGAAGATGGGGATCGACCGGCTGGCCGCGCTCCATACGGCCATCGACGCCGTTCGCCGCGGCGGCACGATCTCATTGTCCGGTGTGTACGGTGGCATGGTCGACCCGTTGCCGATGATGACCTTGTTCGACAAGCAGATCCAGCTCCGCATGGGACAGGCGAACGTGCGTGCCTGGGTCGACGACATCATGCCGTTGCTCACCGGCGACGGCGACCCGTTGGGCGTCGAGGACCTCGCCACCCATCACCTGCCGCTGACGGAGGCGCCGGGGGCCTACGAGATGTTCCAGAAGAAGCGCGACGGCGCTATCAAGATCGTGCTTCAGCCGTAGGCCCGCATCGAGCGGACGACCGAGGCCGTCGCGGCGCGCAGCAGCTCGGCCGCTCGCCGTAGGGCGTCCTCGCTCGACACCGCGTCGTCCACGAGGGCGCGCCAGGCCGTGATCCCCGCCGTGGTGAGGTCGTCCGGGGGCAACACGATGCGGCCCGCGACGGCGGCCACCGGCACCCCGGCTCGCCGGGCGAGTTCGGCGACCCCGGCCGGGGCCTTCCCGGCCAGGCTCTGTGCGTCCAGGGAACCCTCGCCGGTGATGACGAGGTCGGCTCCCCGGACGGCGTCGGCGACTCCCGTGACGGCGGCGACCAGCTCGAAGCCCGACTCGACCTCGGCGCCCAGGGCGATGGCGGCTCCGGCGACGCCGCCTCCCGCCCCCGCGCCGGGGACCTCGGTGATCTCGCGGGCACCCGCGCGGGTGAGCGCGTCCGCCCAGGCGCGCAGGCCCGCTTCGAGGTGTCGCACTTCCGCGGCACCCGCGCCCTTCTGGGGGCCGAACACCGCCGCGGCTCCGTAGGGACCCAACAGCGGGTTGGTGACGTCGGTCGCCACCTTGAGATCGACGCCGGTGAGCAGCCGTCGTACCTCGGTGAGGTCCACGGTCGCCACCGAGGTCAACGCTCCGCCTCCCAGCTCCACCGGATTGCCTCGCGCGTCGTGGATCGTCGCGCCGAGCGCACGCAGCATGCCCGCGCCGCCGTCGGTGCTCGCCGTGCCGCCCACCGTCAGCACCACGCCGTGGGCGCCGTGTTCGACGGCGTGCCGGACGAGTTGGCCGACGCCGTGGGTGTGGGCGCGCAGTGCCGTCCGCGGGTCCGGGTCGACGTACTCGATCCCGCAGGCACGGGCCGATTCCACGTAGGCCCGGTCGTCGAGGACCACGTAGTGCGCGGCGACCGGTTCCGACAGCGGACCGGTGACCTCGACGTCGATCCTGCGGCCGCCCGCGGCGAGCAGGACGTCGAGGGTGCCCTCACCACCGTCGGCGACGGGGCAGCGGTCGACGCGGGCGTCGACGACGTCGCGGACCCCCGCCGCCATGGCCTCGGCTGCCTCGACCGCGGTGAGGCTGCCCTTGAACTTGTCCGGGGCGACGACCACGCGCACGGTCAGCTCCGCACCGGAGTCGGGGGTTCCTCGCCGCGCAGCACGGCGACGGCGTTGCGTGCGGCGAGCACGGCCATCGCCGTGCGGGTCTCCGTGGTGGCCGATCCCAGGTGCGGGGTGAGGGCCACGTTCTCCAGTTCCAGGAGCGCGGGATGGACCTCGGGTTCCTTTTCGAACACGTCGAGTCCCGCGCCCGCGATCACGCCCCGCGCGAGGGCCTCGGCGAGGGCCTCCTCGTCCACCACGGGGCCTCGGGTGGTGTTGATCAGAAACGCGGTGGGCTTCATCGAAGCGAGCGCGTCGGCGTCGATGAGGTGTCGCGTCTGCGGGGTGAGCGGGCAGTGCAGTGAGACCACGTCGGAGGAACGCAGCAGTTCCTCCAGGGGCAGGTACCGGGCCGACAGTTCTCGTTCGACGTCCTCGGCGGCACGGCGGCGTCCGGTGTAGACGATGTCCATGCCGAAGGCCCGTGCCCGGCGGGCGACGGCCGTGCCGATCTGGCCGAGTCCCACGATGCCGAGTGTCTTGCCCTGCAGGCCGGTGCCGAGCAGGAAGCCGAGGTGGAACTGCCACGGTTTGCGGTCGCGCAGCAGCCGCTCGCCCTCCCCGAGTCTGCGGGTCACCGACAGCAGCAGACCGAAGGCCAGGTCGGCGGTCGCGTCCGTGAGGACTCCGGGGGTGTTGGTGACGACGACGTCGCGGGCGTGCAGCGCCGGAACGTCGATGTTGTCGTAGCCGACGGCGATGGTGGAGACCACCTTCAGCTGGGGGCCCGCCGCGTCGGCGAAGGCTCCGTCCACCCGGTCCTGCAGCGTGCTCACCACCGCGTCGGCGCCCGCGACGGCGGCGTGCAGTTCCTCGGTGGACAGCAGGTGGTCGGGTTCGGGAAGCCACACCTGTCCCGCCTCGCGCAGCAGCTCCAGGGCGGGCTCGGGGATCTTCCTGGTCACCACGATCCGGGGTTTCACGTCGCGGTCGTCCTCTCCCTGTGGTGGGCGGGCAATGCCGGTTGCACCTTAACGGGATCGGCCGTTCTTGACGACGCTGATACGTTCACATGCAGAACTTTTGTGCGTAATGCGAACGAAGTGGTGGCATGAGCGGCACGTTGAGCGGCACCGCACTGCGGTGGGAGTGGCTGATGTGCCGGAGCCCGTATCCGAGACGGCGGCGACGGAACCACCGGGACCGCGGAGGCCGCCCGTACCGCGCCGAGGCGCGAACGGCAGCCGACCAGAACTTCTCAGGAGGCACACCATGACCGACGTGTTCGTGCTCGACGCGGTGCGGACGCCGTTCGGACGCTACGGCGGTGCGTTGTCCGGCGTACGGCCCGACGACCTCGCGGCACACGTGCTGCGGACGTTGGAGGAACGTCACGAGCTCGACCCGGAGATCGTCGACGAGGTCGTGTTCGGCGACGCGAACGGCGCGGGGGAGGACAACCGCAACGTCGCCCGGATGGCGACCCTGCTCGCGGGGTGGCCCACGAGCGTTCCCGGCAGCACGGTCAACCGCCTGTGCGGGTCCGGCCTCGACGCTGTCATCCAGGTGAGCAGGCAGATCGCGCTCGGCGAGGCGTCGGTGGCGGTCGCGGGTGGCGTGGAGTCGATGAGCCGCGCGCCGTGGGTGCTGCCCAAGCCGGGGAAGGCGTTCCCGAACGGCAACGAGACGCTGTACTCCACGGCCCTGGGCTGGCGCATGGTCAACCCGAGGATGCCCGAGCAGTGGACGATCTCGCTCGGGGAGAGCACCGAACTGCTCGCGCGGCGGTACGGCATCGGCCGCGACCAGCAGGACGAGTTCGCGTTACGCAGTCACCGCGCCGCCGCGAAGGCGTGGGACGAGGGCTTCTACGACGCCCACGTCGTGCCGGTGAAGGGCACGGAGCTGCGTCGCGACGAGGGCATCCGGCCCGACACCTCGCCTGAGAAACTCGCGAAGCTCAAGCCGGTCTTCCGCACCGACGGCACGGTGACGGCGGGCAACGCCTCGCCGCTGTCCGACGGCGCCTCGGCGGTCCTGCTCGCCGACCGGGCCGGAGCCGACCGGATCGGCGCGTCTCCCCTGGCCAGGATCGCCGGACGCGGGGCGGCCGGCGTCGATCCCGACGTGTTCGGCATCGGGCCCGTGAAGGCGGCCGAGATCGCGCTCAAGCGCGCGGGCATCGGGTGGGGCGATCTCGCCGCGGTGGAGCTGAACGAGGCGTTCGCCGCGCAGTCGCTCGCGTGCCTGGCCGACTGGCCCGAACTCGACCCCGACATCGTGAACGTCCACGGCGGCGCGATCGCGATCGGGCACCCTCTCGGAGCGTCGGGCGGGCGCATCCTCGGCACGTTGGCGCACCACCTGCGCGCGCGGGGAGGTGGCTGGGGACTGGCCGCCATCTGCATCGGCGTCGGCCAGGGACTCGCCGTGGTGCTGGAGGCCTGAGCGGAGTGCCGAAGCCGCTCGGGCGGCGCTCACTCTCCGAGATGGAAGGGCTCCGGAGGGAGCTTGTCGCGATAGGTTGGAATCATGGAGTCGGGCAGCGGTCGGGCCGCACATCACGTGCAGTCGCTGGAGCGAGGGCTGGCCGTGATCAAGGCGTTCGGGGCGGGGACACCGCGGCTCACGCTCAGTGACGTGGCGAGGACGACCGGGCTCACGCGGGCCGCCGCCCGCCGCTTCCTGCTGACTCTCGCCGACCTCGGCTACGTCCGTTCGGACGGTCGGTACTTCGGCCTCACCGCCAAGGTGCTCGAACTCGGCTACGCGTTCCTGTCGAGTCTGTCCCTGCCCGAGGTGGTGCAGCCGCATCTCGAACGGCTGTCGGCGGAGGTGCGGGAATCCTGCTCGATGTCGGTGCTCGACGGCACCGACATCGTCTACGTCGCCAGGGTCGCCGTGTCGCGCATCATGACCGTGAGCATCGACGTGGGAACACGGTTTCCCGCCCACGCCACGTCGATGGGGCGCGTGCTGCTGGCGGGGCTCGACGAGGACGCGCTCCGCGCGTACCTGGACGCGGCGACGTTCGACCGACTGACCCCGCGCACCATCACCTCGGCCTCGGCGTTGCGCGCCGAGCTCGACGTGGTGCGCGAACGGGGTTGGGCGTTGGTCGACCAGGAATTGGAGGAGGGGCTGCGGTCGGTGGCCGTTCCCCTCCACGACAAGAACGGCAAGGTGGTGGCTGCCGTGAACATCTCGACGCACGCGAGTCGCACTTCCCCGGAGGAGGTGCGCACCGGTCTGTTGCCCCGCTTGCGGGAGACGGCCGAACGCATCGAGGCCGAGCTGGCCGTCGCTCCCGCGGCGCGGGTGTCATGAGGACCGCGGGGCTGTTGCTGGCCGCCGGGGCCGGGCGCCGGTTCGGCAGGCCCAAGGCACTCGTCGAGGTCGACGGCGAGGCACTGGTGACCCGTGCCGTTCGGGTGCTGGCCGAGGGTGGCTGCGATCCCGTCGTCGTCGTGTTGGGCGCGCGAGCCGACGACGTGCGCACGCTGCTGCCGGGTCGGGTCACGACGGTGAACGTGCCGGACTGGCAGGAGGGCATGAGCGCCTCCCTGCGGGAAGGCCTGCGGACGTTGGCGCACCTCGTGCCGGTGCCGGACGCGGTCCTGGTCCATCTGGTGGATCTCCCCGGTGTCGGGGCGGACGTCGTCTCCCGCCTGCGCGCCACGGCGGGGCCGGAGTCCGTGGCCCGTGCCACCTACGGGGGCGTGCCGGGACACCCGGTGCTGCTCGGCCGCCGGTGGTGGGCCGACGTCGCCGACGTCACGCGCGGCGACGTCGGCGCGCGCGAGTGGTTGCGGGGTCGATCCGACCTCCAGCTCGTGGAGTGCGGCGATTTGTCCGAGGGTACCGACGTCGACTCGCCGGCCGATTTGCCGGGCAGGAGAGCGGACGAAGGATGACGGGGCCGGAACGCCGCCGTCGTGAGTGGAGCCCAGTAGGCTCGGCCGTGTGACAGCCGACAGCAGCGGAGGCCCCGGCACGGAAGGCACGTTGCCGGAGACACCCGACGACCTCGCCAAGATCCTCGAACGGTCGGGCTACCTCGCCGACACGGGCGTGGCCACGGCTGCGTTCCTGGCCCTGCGCATGCGGCGGCCACTGTTCTGCGAGGGGGAACCGGGCACCGGGAAGACGTCGCTGGCGGTGGCGCTGGCGGAGGCGCTCGACCTGCCGTTGATCCGGTTGCAGTGCCACGAGGGCATCGACGCGGGACAGGCGTTGTACGAGTGGGACTTTCCCCGGCAATTGCTGCACTTGCGGGCGCTGGAGGCGGCCGAGGGCGGGCGATTGGACGCCGCCACCGCGGAGCAGTCCCTCTACACGGAGCGGTTCCTTCTGGCTCGGCCGTTGTTGCGAGCGCTCACCTCCGCGCCGTGTGTGCTCCTGATCGACGAGATCGACCGCGCCGACGACGAGTTCGAGGCGTTTCTGTTGCAGTTGCTCGACGAGAACGCCGTCACGATTCCCGAGTACGGTCAGGTGCGGGCCGAGATCCCACCGCTGGTGGTGCTCACCTCCAACCGCACCCGCGAGGTCCACGACGCGCTCAAGCGCCGCTGCCTCTACCACTGGGTGGAGCATCCGGACCTCGACCGCGAGATCGCGATCCTGCGGCGCCGGGTCCCCGGTCTCGGCGATCGGCTGTCCCGGCAGATCGCCGAGGCGGTGCAGCGGTTGCGCACCCTGGAGCTGCTCAAACCGCCCGGCGTGGCCGAGGCGATCGACTGGGCGCAGGCCCTGACGGCCCTGGGCAGGGACGAACTCGACGCCGCCTCCGCCGCCGTCACGCTCGGGGCCGTGCTGAAGTACAGCGAGGACCTCGACCGCGTGCGGGCCGCGCTCGACTCGCTGCTGGGTTGACGGGGTTTCGGCGCCGTGGACATGGACCCCCGTCCCCCGGAGCGGGAGAATGAGGACATGGACACGCGGGCTCCGCTCGACTCGGCGCGTGACCCGCTACCCGGTCTGGTCGGGTTCGCGGCGGCGTTGCGGGAGGCCGGGGTGCGTTGCGACGCGCACCGGGTGAGGGCCTATCTCGACGCGGTGGAGCGCGTGGACGTCGCCGATCCTCGGCAGCTCTACTGGGCGGGCAGGGTCGCCCTGTGCTCCGAACCCGACGACCTGCCCCGCTACGACGAGGCGTTCGCCGCCTGGTTCCGCGACGAACCGCCCGTGCGGCGACGCAACACCGTGCCGGTGCCCATGCGGCCGCGGATCGCGGCCCTCGTGACGCAGCCGTCGGGAACCGGCGAGGGGGAGGGAACGGACGAGCGGTTGAGCGTGGCCGCCGGTGACGCCGAAGTCCTGCGGCACCGCGACCTGTCCGAACTCACCAAGGCCGAACGACGCCACCTCCGCGAACTGCTGGACACGTTGCGCCCTGAGCTCGCGCGCCGGCCGTCGCTGCGGTACCGGACCGCGCGCCGGGGTCGTCTCGACGCGAGCCGCACGCTGCGGGCGATGCTCGCCGACGGCGGGGAGCCCGGCCGCCTCGTCCGCGCCGCGCGGCGGACGCGTCCTCGCAGGACGGTGCTGCTCGTGGACGTGTCGGGGTCGATGAAGCCCTACGCGGACGCCTTGCTGCGTTTCGCCCACGTCGTGGCGCGGGCGGAGCCTTCCGCCGTGGAGGTCTTCACGTTGGGCACCCGGCTCACCCGCGTGACACGGCAGCTGCGGCAACGGGACCCGGAGCGGGCGATGCTCGACGCCGCGGGCGCGGTCGCCGACTTCGCCGGGGGCACGAGGCTGGGCGAGACGCTGCGCGTGTTCCTCGACCGCTGGGGCCAGCGTGGGATGGCGCGCCGCGCCACCGTCGTCGTCTTCTCGGACGGTTGGGAACGTGGCGACGCCCGCTTGTTGGGTGAGCAGGCCGCCCGGCTGCGTCGTCTCGCCCACCGGGTGTTCTGGGTCAATCCGCACGCCGGGCACGCGGGCTACGAGCCCGTGCAGTCCGGCATCGCCGCGGTCCTGCCCCACGTGGACCGGCTGCTCGCGGGACACAGCCTGGCCACGCTCGAACGACTGCTGAGGGAGATCGCACATGCGTGACGTGCTGGACGAACTCCACCGCCGGTGGGAGGCGGGGGAGACCGTGGGAGTCGGGACCGTGGTCGCCACCTTCTCGTCGGCACCGCGCGCGCCCGGAGCGGCCATGCTGGTGGGGCCCGAGGGCGACGTGGTGGGCAGCGTCTCCGGAGGCTGTGTCGAGGGCGCGGTGTACGAGCTGGCGCAGCAGGTCGTGCGAACCCGCACGCCGGTGTTGCAACGCTACGGCGTCAGCGACGACGACGCGTTCGCCGTGGGACTCACCTGCGGCGGCATCATCGACATCTTCGTCGAGCACGTCGACCGCGAGTCGATGCCGGAGCTGCCGGAGCTGGTCACCTCGGTGCGTGAGGGCACCCCGGTGGCCGTGGCGACGATCGTCGAGCACCCCGATCCGGCGTTGCTGGGCAGGCGGATGCTGGTGTGGCGGGACCGCGTGGCGGGCGGGTTCGGCTCGGCCCGGATCGACGACGCCGTGGCCGACGACGCGCGGGGACTGCTCGCCTCCGGACGGACGGCGACCCTGCACTACGGCCCCGAGGGGCAGCGGCGAGGCGAGGGCATGGCCGTGTTCGTGAACTCGTTCGAGCCGCCACCCAGGATGCTGGTGTTCGGCGCCATCGACTTCGCCGCCGCGATGGCGAGGATGGGGTCCTTCCTGGGCTACGAGGTCACGGTGTGCGACGCCCGCCCGGTGTTCGCCACGAAGAGTCGCTTCCCCGACGCCGACCGCGTGGTCGTGGACTGGCCGCACCGGTACCTGGCCGCCGAGGCCGAGGCCGGTCGGGTGGACGGCCGGACGGTGATCACCGTGCTGACCCACGACCCGAAGTTCGACGTCCCCGTGTTGCAGGTGGCGTTGCGGCTCGACGTCGGTTACGTCGGCGCGATGGGCTCGCGCCGTACCCACGACGACCGCATGCGCCGGCTGCGGGAGGCGGGCATGACCGACGCCGAGCTGAAACGACTCGCGTCGCCGATCGGGCTCGACCTCGGGGCGCGCACGCCCGAGGAGACCGCCGTGTCGATCGCCGCCGAGATCATCGCCCTGCGCTGGGGCGGTGGCGGGCGCCGGTTGTCCGACCTCGACGGCCGCATCCACGCCGAGCGGCACCGCTGAGCCGTTCGGCGCCGCTCAGCGCGTGGTCGACCACTCCGGTGTCTTGCGCCGAACGAGTTCCTCCACGGCTCCGGGCAACGTCGTCTCGAAGTCGAGCGCTCAGGCCCAGACCGGGGTGACCCGGATCTTCGCCATCCGGTCGTAGAGGTCGCGGACCTGCTGCTCGAACACCCGCCATCGCGCCGGGTCACCGGTCTTGCGGTTGGCCATCAGGTACTCGTCGGGCACCCCGTCGACAACCTCGATCCGGGCCGTTCCCCGCAGCAACAGGGCACGGGGTGGCTCGGTGGCGGTGTCGATGGTCAGCGCCACCCGCTCGTCGGCGCGGAGCGCGGCGACCTTGGCGGCGGTGGGGACCGTGCAGATCACGACGTGCGTGCCGTCCCAGTGGAATCCGACCGGGACGACGCGGGGGAATCCGTCGGGGCCGTGGTAGGCGATCCGCGCCAGTGGCGCGGTGCGCAGCAGCTCCCGCGCGATGGGTTTGTCCAGCTCTCGCCGGACGGCTTCGTCGGGCATCGTCGCCCCCCGAAAATCGTCGTTCCTTCCCTCGCACGCTACGGAACCGGGCGGGCCGGGGGAAGTCGGGCGCCCGCTCGGCAGCGAGGGACACCGAGGGACCGGGGCGGCCGACATCGCCCGTCCCGGTGGCGCGAAACGCGGGTTTTGTCGCTGCGCTGGAAAGTCACCTCCCGATGGAGGGAGCGCCCACCGGTTCGACGGCCGCAGGGGTTGTCGTCGTCGCGGAGACGTAGCAGGGTTGCGTGTGAGGCCGATCACGAGATGATCGGCTGAGGCCGTTCCACCCGCGGCCCGCTGCGGCGGGTCGAGCCAGTACAGGAGGCCCCATGCGCATCACCGTCACCGTCGACGGAACCCGCTACACCGACGAGGTCGAGCCGCGCACACTTCTCGTTCACTACCTGCGCAACCAGCTCGGCAAGGTCGGCACCGTGGTGGGGTGCGACACCAGCAACTGCGGCGCGTGCACCGTGCACCTGAACGGGCAGAGCGTGAAGTCCTGCTCGGTCCTCGCCGTCCAGGCCGACGGCGCCGAGGTCACGACGATCGAGGGACTCGCGCGCGACGGCGAACTGCATCCGGTGCAGCAGGCGTTCCGGGACAACCACGCGCTGCAGTGTGGTTTCTGTACTCCCGGAATGATCATGCAGGCCCTCGATCTGCTCTCCGAAAACCCCGATCCGGACGAGAAGGCCGTGCGTGAGGGATTGGAGGGCAACCTCTGTCGCTGTACCGGTTACCAGAACATCGTCCGGGCGGTGCGGGACGCGGCCGAGCGGATGAGGCCCGGAGCCGGGCCGGCGGCCGAGCGGGTCGGTGAGACCACGGGCACCGCGACGGCGTCGAGCATGGGTGGAGGTGCCGAGTAATGACCGCCACGATGGAACCGGAGATCGGCAAGGCCCGGCGCCGCAAGGAGGACGCGCGGCTGATCACCGGCCGGACCCGCTGGACCGACAACATCACCCTGCCCGGCATGGTGCACTTCGCCGTGCTGCGCAGCCCCGTCGCGCACGCGCGCATCACGCGGATCGACACGTCGGAGGCCGAGCGGATGCCGGGTGTCGTCGCGGTGTACACCGCCGACGACCTCGATCCCGAGGGCGCCATCGGCATGCCGTGCGCGTGGCCCATCACCCCGGACATGAAGTGGCCGAGGCGTCCGATGCTGGCGCAGGGCACCGTCAACTACGCGGGTGAGGGAATCGCCGTCGTCGTGGCGCGCAGCCCCGGCGAGGCGTACGACGCGCTCTCCGAGATCGACGTCGAGTACGACGAGCTGCCCGTGGTGCTGGGGCTGGAGGCGGCGATCGCCGAGGACGCGCCGCTCGTGCACGCCGACCTGGGGACCAATCGCAGCGCCGTGTGGACGTTCGACTCCGCCGAGGCGGGAACGGGCGATGACGTCGAGCAGGCCATCGCGAACTCGGAGGTCGTGCTGCGGAAGCGGTTCCGGCAGCAGCGGCTCATCCCGTCGTTCATGGAACCCCGCTCCGTGGTGGTGGACCCGACGGCCGCGCAGCTCACCATGTGGTCGGCCACCCAGATTCCGCACATCACCAAGACCCTGGCAGCGCTGACGCTCGGTATCCCGGAGCACCAGCTCCGCGTCATCGCCCCCGACGTGGGAGGCGGGTTCGGCGGCAAGCTGGCCGTGATCCCCGAGGAGTTCCTCGCACTGCTCATAGCCAAAAAGCTCGGCAGGCCGGTGAAGTGGACCGAGTCGCGGTCGGAGTCGATGGTGGCCGCACACCACGGTCGCGACCAGCTCCAGGACATCACCATCTGCGCCACGCGGGACGGCAAGCTCACCGGGCTGAAGGTGGAGTTGCTCGCCGACATGGGCGCCTACCTCAGTCTGGTCGGTCCGGGCGTGCCGATCCTCGGCGCGTTCATGTTCAACGCGATCTACAAGATCCCGGCGTACCACTTCACGTGCACGAACGTGTTCACCAACACCACCGTCACCGACGCCTACCGGGGCGCCGGACGGCCGGAGGCCACGTACGCCATCGAACGCATGATGGACGAACTCGCCGCCGAGCTCGGCATGGACCCGGTGGAGTTGCGCCGGAAGAACTGGATCACCCACGACGAGTTCCCCTACACCACCGTCGCGGGGCTGACCTACGACTCGGGCAACTACGAGGCCGCCACCGAGAAGGCCCTCCAGTTGTTCGACTACGAGGGACTGCGCCGGGAGCAGCGCGAGCGGCGGGAACGCGGCGACACCGTGCAGCTCGGTATCGGCGTCTCGACGTTCACGGAGATGTGCGGCCTGGCGCCGTCGCGGGTGCTCGGGTCGCTCGACTACTCGGCGGGTGGCTGGGAGCACGCCTCCATCCGGATGCTGCCCACCGGCAAGGTGGAGGTCATCACCGGGGTGTCGCCCCACGGGCAGGGCCACGAGACGGCCTGGAGCCAGATCGTGGCCGACCGGCTCGGGGTGCCGTTCGAGGACGTGGAGATCCTGCACGGCGACACCCAGTCGTCGCACAAGGGGCTCGACACCTACGGGTCGCGTTCCCTGGCCGTGGGCGGGATCGCGGTCGTGAAGGCCGCCGAGAAGGTCGTGGCCAAGGCCCGTCGCATCGCCGCGCACATGATGGAGTGCTCGGAGGACGACCTGGAGTTCTCGGGTGGCACGTTCAAGGTCAAGGGCACCGACCGGTCCACCGGCATCCAGGACATCGCCCTCGCCGTGTTTGCGGCGCACGACCTGCCGGACGACGTGGAACCGTCGCTCGACGCCGAGGCGACCTTCGACCCGGAGAACTTCTCCTTCCCGCACGGCACCCACCTGTGCGCGGTGGAGGTGGACACCGAGACCGGCCGGGTGGCGATCCGCAAGTACGTGTGTGTGGACGACGTCGGCACGGTGGTCAACCCGCTCATCGTCGAGGGGCAGGTCCACGGCGGACTCGCGCAGGGCATCGCGCAGGCGCTGTTCGAGGAGGCCGCGTTCGACGAGAGCGGCACACTGATGTCCGGCACGTTCGCCGACTACCTGCTGCCCTCGGCCGCGGACCTGCCGTCGTTCACCGCCGAGCGCACCGAGACGCCCGCGACCACCAACCCGCTCGGGGTGAAGGGCGTGGGCGAGGCGGGCACCATCGCCTCCACCCCGGCCGTCGTGAACGCCGTCGTCGACGCGGTGCGGCACTTCGGGGTGAACGACATCGAGATGCCGTGCACGCCCATGCGGGTGTGGCGGGCGATCCATACCGGAGAACGAGCCGCGGGTGGCACCGGCACCGAGGCCGGTGGAGGACTCGGCTCGATCGACGCCGAACACGGAGGTGCGCAGTGATCCCGGCCCCGTTCGACTACCTCGCCCCGTCCACAGTGGATGAGGCCATCCGGGCGCTGTCCGAGGCGGGGGAGGACGCCAAGGTCATCGCGGGCGGCCAGAGCCTGCTGCCCGTGCTGCGCCTGCGCATGGCGGCCCCCACCACGTTGATCGACCTCGGCCGGATCGCCGAACTGCGTGGGGTGCGCGACGACGGCGACGCCATCGTGATCGGCGCCATGACCACGCACCACGAGGTGCTGCACGACCCGCTGATCGCCGACCACGCGGAGCTGCTGGCCAAAGCGACGGCTACCGTGGCCGACCCGCAGGTGCGCCATCGCGGCACGTTCGGTGGCTCGCTCGCCCACGCCGACCCGGCCGGTGACCTCCTGGCACCGACCCTCGCGCTGGGCGCGGACATGGTCGTGCGGGGTATGGACGGCTCCCGCACCGTCCCGGCGGCGGAGTTCTTCTCCGACTTCTTCACCACCGCCATGCGTCCCGACGAGATCCTCGTGGAGGTTCGGGTTCCCAAGCACACCGGTTGGCGAGCGCACTACGAGAAGTTCAACCGCGTCGCCCAGGCGTGGTCGATCGTGGCCGTGGCCGCCACCGTGCGGACGGAGGGCGGAAACATCGCCGAGGCGAGGATCGGCCTGACCAACATGGCGTCGGTGCCGGTACGGGCCCGTGCCGTCGAGGAAGCCCTGGTGGGGCAGCCCGCCACGGCCGACGCCATCCGGGCGGCCGCCGAGCGCGCGGCGGAGGGCACCAGCCCCGCCGCCGACAACAACGCCGACGCCGAGTATCGGCAGCACCTTGCTCGGGTACTCACCGGCAGGGCACTCACCTCGGCGGTCACCGGCTGAGTTCTCCCTCGCGGCTGTGTTCCCGAGGCCACGTTCGGTAGTGATCGCCGAGTTACAGTGGCCTCGGGACGGCCTTGGTGATCAAGGCCCATGCACAGTGAAGGACATGAGGAAGGAGGTCGGCCCGTGCGGCTCGACCACGAATTCACCGTTCCGGCGCCCATCGACGAGGTATGGAGGGCGGTACTGGACCCGGAACGCGTCGCGCCCTGCATGCCGGGGGCGACCCTCACCTCCGTTGAGGGGGACAAGTTCAAGGGCACGGTGAAGGTCAAGCTCGGGCCGGTGTCCTTGCTGTACAAGGGATCGGGCGAGTTCCTCGAGAAGAACGCCGACGAGCGCAAGATCGTGATCAAGGCGTCCGGCAAGGACTCCCGTGGCGCGGGGACGGCCGCGGCCACCGTGACCGTGACCCTCACCGCCGAGGGCGGCTCCACGAAGGGCGCCGTGGCCACCGATCTCAACGTCACCGGCAAGCCGGCGCAGTTCGGTCGCGGCATGATCTCCGAGGTCGGCGGCAAGATCCTGGACAACTTCGCCGCCAACCTCGCCGACATGCTCGGTGAGGCGAGCGAGGGCAAGGGTGAGGACACCGCCGCGGGCGAGTCGAAGACCTCCGAGGGCGCCACGGCGGGAGCCACGACGGAGACCGCCGGAGGAGCCGGGGCGGATGCGGCCACCGGAAGGCCGAAGCTGGAGAGCGTCAAGCCCACGGCTTCCACGCCGAGGGAGGCCGAGCCGATCGACCTGGTCGATTACGCGGGTGCCTCCGTCGCCAAGCGCGTCGCGCCCGCGCTCGCCGCGCTGGCGGCTCTCTTCGCCTTCCTCGCGGTGAGGAGGCTGCTCCGCCGCCGCTGACACGGTGGTCGGGAACCCGGACACACTCACGTTTCGGGTGCGCGGGGCGACATCCGGGTGTGCCCTCCTCGGGAAGATGACCGCTCGATCGGGCGTTGCACTCGGCATGCGGGCTGATCACGAAACCGACGTCGTCGTCATCGGTGCCGGACAGGCGGGACTGTCGTCGGCCTACTTCCTGCACCGTGCGGGCTTGCGCGACGACGTCGGTTTCGTGGTGCTCGACCACGGCAAGCGTGCCGGTGGTGCCTGGCAGTACCGCTGGCCGACGTTGCGGATGAACCGGGTCCACGGTGTCCACGACCTGCCCGGATTCCGCCTCGCCGAGATCGCCTTCGAGCCCACCGACTCCGCCGCCGAGGTGATGGCCGCCTACTTCGCCGAGTACGAGCGCGTGTTCGACCTGCCCGTCCGGCGGCCCGTGAGCGTGCGTGCCGTGCACCGGGTGCCCGACGGCCGGTTCCTCGTCGTCACCTCGGGGGAGACGTGGCTCGCCCGAGGCGTGATCAACGCGACGGGGACCTGGGACAAGCCGTTCTGGCCGTACTACCCCGGCAGGGAGGAGTTCCGGGGGAGGCAACTGCACACCGCCGACTACACCGGGCCCGCGTCGATGGCGGGCGCGGACGTCGTCGTGGTGGGTGGTGGGACGTCGGCGGTGCAGCTGCTCGTGGAGATCGCGGAGGTCGCGGGCAGCACCACCTGGGCCACGCGGCGGCCCCCGGTCTTCCACGAGGGGGAGTTCACCCCGGAGTACGGGCGCGAAGTCGTCGCCGAGGTCGACCGGCGGGTCCGGGAGGGGAGGCCGCCCGGCAGTGTCGTCGGGGTGACCGGGTTGACGTTGACGCCCGAGGTGCGAGCCGCTCGGGACGCCGGGCTGTTGGAGCGGCGGCCGATGTTCGCGCGTATCACCCCGCACGGCGTGTGGTGGCCGGACGGGCGGTGGCAACACGCCGACGTGATCCTGTGGGCGACGGGTTTCCGCCCGGCGTTGGACCATCTGGCGCCGTTGCGGCTACGCGGACCGGGCGGGGGCATCCGGATGAACGGCACGCGAGTGGTGGGTGTGCCGCGACTGCGTCTCGTGGGATACGGTCCGTCGGCGAGCACCGTGGGCGCGAACCGGGCCGGTCGGGAGGCCGTGCGGGGTCTGCTGGCGGAACTCGGTCGATGACGGCTGACACCGCTGCGGAGACCTCCGTATGCGACCGATGTGGTTATTCGTTCGAAACGAATTTTGCCTTGCGGAAAATGTTATTTTTTAATATTATTATTTTGATTTGAAATAGCCTGTCGGTATGGCAGTTGATCTTCAGTCGAGCCGTACCGCGTTGTTGTCCGCGGCGGCCCGAGCCGCGCATCTCACCGTCGACGATGAACCCTTCCTCTTCCGCGACACCGTGGCCGAGCGTGTTCTCGGAAGTACGGGCGTCGAGATGATCCGCTATCACCGGCAGCGGGGCGGTCATCCCATCCCGGCCAACACCAGGGTGACCGCCACCGTGCGCAGCCGGTTCGCCGAGACCGCGTTGCGGGAAGCCGTCGACCGTGGTGTGGACCAGTACTTGTTGGTGGGGGGCGGGGCTCGACACGTTCGGCGCGCGCGCTCGGAGCTCGCTCGCGGTCTCCTCGTCGTCGAGGTCGACCATCCGGGTACGCAACGATGGAAGCGGCAGCGCCTTTCGGAATCCGGTGTGGATGTTCCCGGCACCGTGCGTTATGCCGAACTCGACCTGACCCTCGACTCGGTGTTCGACCGTGCGGTGGAGGCCGGACTCGATCCCTCGCGGCCGGTGTTCGTGAGCTGGCTCGGTGGAGTCCCGTACTTCGGGCGGAGTGAACTCGATCGGATACTCGCCGACTTGGCTCGTACGTGCCCCGGAAGTGAGCTGGTCGCCGACTACCGCGTCCCGCCGCGAGGGCGGGACACCCGCGACGAGCTCTACGTTCGCGCGGTGTCCGTGGTGGCTTCGGAGGGAGGGGAGCCGTGGCGCAGCACGTTCCCGCCTGACGGTGTGGTGGCGTTGCTCGGCAGCCACGGGTTCGCCGTGGTGGCGGATCACAGCGAGCGTGCCGCCGTGCCCGCCGACCTGTGGGAGCGCCGGGACGAGCTGGTGCCCGGAGGTCTGGTGCGGTTGGTGCACGCTCGCCGCGGCGTCGATCGGTAGGTCCGCGTACGGGGACTGCGGACACGCGTGCACAACCTGCGGACACGCCGTCTATGGGGTGGGGCGTCAGTGGTCGCGGTGGGTGGCGGCGCCCGCGTTGAGTCGGGTCGTGTAGCGCTCGCGTGCTTCCTCGACGAGTTCGGGGGCGATCCACGCGACCGGCCGGATGTCCACCAGGAGTGGTTCGTTGTCGGGGCCGAAGTCCACTTCCCTGCCCGACAGCAACCACGGCCGGGCGCCTTCGTCGACTTCCCGGAGGTACTGGCACACGCGCCGGGCGAGCCAATCCTCCAGGGGAAGCGTCCACCATCCCGGTGCCGTGAGAGGGTTCGCCGACACCCCCGGCATCGTCAGCCCGCTTTCGTGGTCGGTGCTGGAGTGCTCGGCATCGGATTCGGGCCCCGGTGAGTAGCGCAGGTACGGAGCCTCACCGGAGCGCGTGAGTTCGGCGAGCTCCGCCAGCGTGCGCACGGTTCGCATGTCCGCTGTCATCCCCGAAGCGATCCCCGTCCGCGGGACGGGGCAATCCGACCCCCGGTCCGCGATAGTGGGGTCTTCCTCCACCGTCAGTAGAAAGTGGACTCCGATTACCCGGACGTGGGGTTCGCACGTCACTCACGCGGTTGTTTCGCGCGGCGAGGAGGATTGCCGATCTCGGCCACTGCACAACCTGTATCCACACGGGCGCGGAGCGTACTTGATTAGCGCACCGTTGTTGTGATCGAAACCAGCATTTCCGAGGAGAACTCTCACCATGGCAATCCGTAAAGGTGCAGTCGTCACTGCGATCGCGATCGGCGCCGCGCTGGCCGTTTCCGGCACCACCAACGCTTCCACCGACGAGGACTGCGCCACCGGCACCTCCGTGCGTTCGCTGTCCGACACTGAGTGCGCCGAGTACGAGTTCGCCCGCAGCGACGAGGAGCACGACAAGGACTGGGACCACGGCAAGGACCAGGACGGGGACGAAGACCACGGTAAGGGCCACGGCAAGGACAAAGACCACGACAAGGACTGGGATCACGGCAAGGACTGGGACCCCGGTAAGGACGAGGACCAGGGCAAGGGCCACGACGAGGACGACGACTGGGACCACGGCAAGGACTGGGACCACGGCAAGGACTGGGACCACGACAAGGACAAGGGCAAGGGCCACGACAAGGACAAGGACCACGACAAGGGTCACGACAAGGACAAGGACCACAAGCACCACAAGAAGCAGGTCCACAAGAAGCCGCACGGCGGTGTCGAGACCGGTGACGGCTCGCTGGCGGCCCTGCTCTGACCAGGTCCACGATGCGTGACGTGACGTCTCACCGTTCCCGCCCGTCGGTTCGCCGACTGGCGGGAACGGTGGCGTTGGCCCTCCTGCTGCTGCTTTCCGGCTGCGGTATCACCGAGCGCATCTCGGGACACGCCGAGGCGGGGACGGAACAGGTCCGGGAGGAAGCCCCGGAGTTCCTGCCGCCGTCGCCGCCGGAACGGCTGCGTATCCCCGCGCTCGGCGTCGACTCGGACATGTTCGTGGGGCTCGGCCTGCAGCCGGACAACACCTTGGAGGTGCCCGAGGGGGCGGAGGCCGTCGGCTGGTACGTCGAGTCACCCACCCCCGGGGAACGCGGCCCCTCGGTGCTGGCCGCCCATGTCGACTGGCAGAACCAGAAAGGCGTGTTCTTCGAACTGCGCAACCTGGAGGTCGGTGACGACGTGATCGTCGACCGAGCCGACGGCACGTCGATCAGGTTCGTCGTCAACGAGGTCGAGCAGTACCCGAAGAACGAGTTCCCCACCGAGAAGGTGTATGGCGACACGGAGGGCGCCGAGTTACGGCTCATCACCTGCGGCGGTGACTTCGACCATTCCGTGGCGAGCTACCGCGACAACGTCGTCGCCTACGCCACGATGGTGGACTACGCCGAGTAATTCACCTTCAGTCCGCCGCGGAACTCGCGAGTGCCTCCAGAGGGAAGTGACAGGCGACCGGATGATCGGTGTCGCGGTCCACGAGTCGCGGCTCGTCGACCCGGCACCGATCTTGTGCTTTCCAGCATCGCGTGTGGAACCGACAACCCTGTGGCGGGTCGAGCGGCGACGGGACGTCGCCCCGAAGCACGATCTCGTCGGTTTCCGCGGAACGCCAGTCCTCCGGGCTCGGCACGGCCGACAGCAGCGCCCGTGTGTAGGGATGCGCGGGCCGTTCGTAGAGGTCGGCGACCTCGCCGAGTTCCACGATCGTGCCCAGATGCATCACCGCGACCCGGTCGGCGAAGTGCCGGACCACGCCGAGGTCGTGGGTGATGAACAGGTAGGCGACCCCCAACTCCCGTTGCAGCTCCGCGAGCAGGTTCAAAATCTGCGCCTGGATCGACACGTCGAGCGCCGAGATGGCCTCGTCGCACACGATGAGCCGGGGCCTCACCGACAACGCCCTCGCGATGGAGATGCGCTGACGTTGCCCGCCGGAGAACTGGTGCGGGTAACGCCGAGCGTGGCTCGGGTTGAGCCCGACGCGCTCCAGCAACGAGGCGACTTCGGAGTCCCAGTCCTCCCGCGCCACGAGTCCGGGGTGGATACGCCACGCCTCGCTGAGCAACTCGTACACCGTCATGGTGGGGTTGAGCGAGGCGTACGGGTCCTGGAAGACGAGTTGGACGTCCCTGCGGAGCCGCTTCCGTTCGGCGGCCGACAGCGTCCGCACGTCGCGGCCGTCGAAGCGCACCTCGCCGGAGAACGGTTCCAGCAGCCCCACCACGCTGCGAGCCACGGTGGACTTGCCGCAGCCCGACTCGCCCACGAGACACACCGTCTCACCGGGATACACGGTCAGGTTCACCCCGGCGACGGCGCGCACCTCCTTCCGTCGGCCCCAGGCGCCTCGCCGCTGTCGGTAGCCGGCGACGAGGTCGACCAGCTCAAGCACGGGTCGTGAGTGGCTCGTCATGGGTCACCACCTCCTCCGCGAAGTGACACGCGCTCGTCCGACCCGGCGAGACGGGGCGCAGTTCGGGTTCCTCGGTACGGCAACGTTCCCGCGCGAACGGGCACCGGGGATGGAACGCACAGCCGCTCGGCGGCGACGTGATGTCCGGTGGGTAGCCGTCGATGGGGCGGATGGCGCGACGTGGGTCCCGAGCCGACGGGCTCGCCGCCATCAGCCCACGGGTGTAGGGGTGTGCGGGGGCGCTGAACAGGTCGGCGACCGTGCCCGTCTCCACGGCCCTCCCGGCGTACATCACGACCACCGACTGGGCCGTCCGGGCGACGACTCCGAGGTCGTGACTGATCATGATGAGGGCGAGCCCGGCCTCGCGGCGCTGGCGCAGCAGCCTCAGGATCTGGGCCTGCACCGTGACGTCGAGCGCGGTGGTCGGTTCGTCGGCGATCAGCAACCGCGGCTGGAGCGCCATCGCCATCGCGATCATGACTCGTTGGCGCATTCCGCCGGAGAATTCGTGCGGGTAGTTGCCGGCGCGGGCGGCGGCGTCCGGGATGCCGACCTCGGTCATCGCCTCGATCGCCCGTTGCCGCGCCTCGCTCCGGCCGAGTCCCCGGCGGCGACGGAAGATCTCGCCGATCTGGTAGCCGACCGTCAACGACGGATTCAACGCGCTGAGCGGGTCCTGGAAGATGATGGCCAGTTCCTCGCCGCGGAGCTGTCGCAACTCCTCGTCGGTGCACGACAGCAGGTCGCGTCCGTCGAAGCGGATGCTGCCCGAGACGACCCGAGCCTGTGGCGGCAGGAGCCCGAGCACGGCGAGGGAACTGAGACTCTTCCCGCTGCCCGACTCGCCCACGATCGCGAGCGAGGACCCCGCCTCGACCGTGAACGACACGCCTCGCACCGCCTTCACGTCGCCGAACGCGACGGCGAGGTCGGACACCTCCAGTAGCGTGCTCATCGAATCACCGCCGTGGTCGTCGTGGTCTCCGTGGCTTTTCGGTTCTTCGCGCTCTTCGGGTCGGCGCTGTCGCGGAACGCGTCCCCGAGCACGCCGACGCAGATCACCACCAGCGTCAGCGCCACTCCCGGCACCGTGGCGATCCACCAGGCCGAGTCGAGGTAGTCGCGTCCGTTGGCGATGGTCGATCCCCACGACGCCTGGTCGAGCGGAACGCCGAGGCCGAGGAACGACAGGGCCGCCTCGGCGACCATGGTGAGGCCCACCTGCATCGTGGCGGCCACGACGAGTGGCTGGACGCAGGACGGGAAGATGTAGCGGGCCATGATCCGCACGTCGCTCGCGCCCATCACCCGCGCCGAGTCGACGAACTCGCGATTGCGGACGGTCAACGCCGAACCCCGTACGACGCGGGCGAAGATCACCCAGCGGGTCACCGCGAGCGCGATGATCACGTTGAGCAGGCTCGGCCCGAGGACACCCGCCACGAGGATGGCGAGCAGGATGCTGGGGAAGGCCAGCTGCATGTCGCCGACGCGGGAGATGAGGGTGTCGAGCCACCCTCCGTAGTAGCCGGCCAGCAGACCGAGCACCAGGCCGATGAGTCCACCGACGACGACCACGGTGACCGCCACGAGGAGCGAGACCCGAGATCCGGCGATGAACTGCGCGAACACGTCGCGGCCGTCCTGGTCGGTTCCAAACAGCGCGAAGCTGCCGTCGGACAGGGTGCTTCCAGGAGGGAGCAGACGGTCGGTGACGCGGGTGGCGACGCCGTCGTAGGGGACGATCAGGGGACCGAACACCGCGAGGAGCGCGAACAGCGTCAGCACTCCGCCCGCGATCTTGGCAGCCGTGGACCTCATACGGTCTCCAGGGTGATTCTGGGGTCGAGGTAGAAGTACAGGACGTCGACCAGCAAATTGAGTCCGATGTAGAACACAACGATCAGCAGGATCGCCGCCTCCGCCACCGCGTAGTCGCGGTAGACGATCGAGTCGATCATCAACGAGCCGATGCCCTGCCAGGCGAAGACCTGCTCGATGATGACCGCGTCGGCGATGAAGTTACCCATCACCAGACCGAGCACGGTCACCACGGGGGTCAGGGTGTTGCGCAGGACGTGGACGTTGAGCACCACGTGTTCGGGCAGGCCCTTCGACCGCGCGGTACGGACGTATTCCTTGCCCAGCTCCTCCAGCGTTCCGTTGCGCACGAGCCGGGCGAGCCAGCCGACGAACGGCAGCGCGAGCGTGAACGCGGGCAGGATCGCGCCCACCGGCGTGCCGTCGGCGGTGCCCGGCAGCAGGTTCAGCATCCTGGCGAAGACGAGCACCAGCATGATGCCGACCCAGAACGACGGCAGGGCTTGACCCGCCAGCGACAGGTACGACACCAGCCGGTCGGCGAGCCTGCCGGTGTGGCGGGCGGCGTAGACGCCGAGCGGAAAACCGATGAGCACGGTCAGCACCAGTGCCCAGCCCGCCAGGGTGAGCGTGGAGGGGAGTCGTTCCAGCACGTTCGACAGCGCGTCGCCGCCGAGTCGCCACGACTCTCCGAAGTCGAGGGTCAGCACCTCGCCTAGGTGGCGGACGTACTGGTCCCACAGGGGATCGTTCAAACCGAGTTGTTCGCGCGCCGCCTCCAGTTCCTCCCTGGTGGCCGAAGCTCCCAGCATGAGTGAGGCGGGATCGCCGGAGACGACGCGCAACACCACGAACACGATGGTGATCGCGCCGAAGATGAGAAATACCGACTGTCCCAGCCGGCGTGCGATGTAGATGATCACGTCGTTGTGCCCTTACTGGCTCGGCTGGATGCCCGCACGACGAGCTCGCACCGTTCGCGTCGCTTCTCCGCGACCGCGTTGCCGTCGTTGCCCCGGATGCGCTGGAGCAGCAGGTCGACGGCGGCGGTGCCGATCTCCGCGGCGGGCAGCCGCACGGTGGTCAGCCCCGGACTGAGGTAGGCGGAGAACGGGTGGTCGCCGAACCCGCCGACCAGCACGTCGTCGCCCACCCGCAGACCGGCTTCGGTCAGTGCGCGGTACACACCGAGTGCGAAGTAGTCGTTTCCGACCATGACGGCGTCGGGGAGGTCGCCGCGGTTGACGATGTCCTGCGCCAACCGGTAGGCGTCGGCGGGTTCCCACGGGAGGGCGAGTGACTCCCGACGTCGGGTCGGGACCGAGATCACGGGGTCCTCGGACGAGGTGATGCCCGCCTCGGTGAGGGCCTTGCGGAAGCCGGCGCTCCGTTCCGCCACGGGTGAGATGGGGAGGTCCTCCTCCAACAGGCAGAGCGACCGCGCGCCGCCCTCGATGAGGTGGCGAGTGGCCTGGAACGAGGCGTGGTGGTAGTCGACCCCCACGAAGTCGAGGTCGAGTGCGGGGAAGTCACGGTTGAGGCAGACCATCGGGATGCCCGACTCGGGAAGCCGGGCCCAGTGCTCACCCTCGCCCTGGACGGGCACGACCAGCGCGCCGTCCACGCCCCACCGCAGCAGGGTCTCCGCGGCCTTCCGGTCGACCTCGGGACTCTCCTCGGTGACCAGCAGCATGAGCGAGTAGCCGTGGGTGCGGCCGCGCTGCTCGATGGTGCTGATCAACTGGGCGTAGAACGGGTTCGACGGGTTGGTGATCACCAGGCCGAGGGTCATGGCGGAGCCGAGCACGAGGGACCGGGCCATCGAGTTCGGGACGTACCCGAGACGCGCGGCCTCCGCCTTGATCTTCGCTCGGGTGTCCTCGCTGACGCTGTCCTTGTCGGCCAGCGCGCGGGAGACGGTGTTGACCGACACCCCGAGCGACTTGGCGATGTCCTTCAGCGTCACCCGACGCGACTCAACCATGATCTTCCCCTCAGTTCTCGAGCCTCACGCCGCGCAGGTCGGGCTGATTGCTCGGAACGGGTTCGAACCCCCTCACCTCACTGCGCCGCGCGTAGGTGCTGACCAACGCAGCTGGGAAGATACCGACGGCGTCGTCCCAGATGATGCGGCACGCCCGCGCGTACAGCTCGCCGCGCGTGGCCTGGTCGGACTCCCGGTGAGCCCGGCGCAGGAGTGAGTCGAGTTCCGGGTTGGCGTAGCCCATCCGGTCGGCCGCCGAGTCGTACAGCCTGCCCAACGTGAAGTCGGCGTCGCCCGTGGTGACCGTGTTGATCTGCAGGTCCATGTCGAAGTCCTTGTCGTTGAGGCGTTGCAGCCACTCGGCCTTCTCCACGTTCTGCGCCTCCACGACGACGCCGATCTTCGCCCAGTCCGAGATCATCGCCTGAGCGAGACCGTCGGCGAGGGGACCCGTGCCCGAGAACCACATCAGCGACGTGCGGAATCCGTCGCCGTATCCGGCCTCGGCCAGCTCCCGTTTGGCCGCCTCCGGGTCGTACGGGTACGGCTGCTGGGGCGCGTGCCCGAACACTGTGGACGGGATGGGAGCGGTCATCAACTCCGCGCCCGGACCGAACAGGTTCTCGACGATGGTCGCGACGTCCACGGCCTTCCACAGCGCCCTGCGCACGCGGGGGTCGGTGAACGGCTCGCGGCCGCAGTTGAACCAGTTGAAGTAGTACGCCCAGCTCGACACCGTGTCCAACTCGATGCCGTCGCGGCCGTCGAGTTGCCGGACCTGGTCGGGCGGGACCGGCCAGAGAACGTCCAGCTCGCCGGTCCGCAGCGCGGTGATCTGACTCGACGTCTCCGGGAGGTACGGCAGCTCCGCTCGTTCCAGGGCGGGTTTGCCGTCCCAGTAGTCCGTCGCCACCAGTTCCAGTGAGGATGAGGGAGTGAACGACTCGACCCGGAACGGGCCGCTGCCGATGGGCTTGCGGAAGAAGCCCTCACCGTCCATCTTGTCCGCGGGCAGGATGAACAGGAGCGTGAGGTTCACCGGCAGCGTGCCCAGGGGTTCGTCGGTGACCACCCGTACGGTGTGGTCGTCCGTGGCCTCCACCTCGACGACCGACGTCCACAGCGCCGACTGCGCCGTCCCGGCGTCGCGCACCCGCTCCAGCGAGGCCTTGACGTCCTGCGCGGTGAGCGGGGTGCCGTCGTGGAACGTCACGTCGTCCCGCAGGGACAGCACCCACGTGGTGGGAGTGGTCTGCTCCCACGACGTGGCGACGCTCGGCTCCAGTTTCTCGCCGTTGCGCCGGATGGGCGTGTCGTAGACGAGCCTGCTCGCCAGCAGGGTGCTCTCGTCGACGCTGCTGGGACCGTGGGGGTCGAGGTCGTTGATCGGTTGGCTGAACGCCGCCCGCAGCAGGCCCTCGGCCCCGGCACGGGTACCGCCTCCGAAGCTGCAGGAGGCGAGGAAGGCGCCGGCGAGACCCAAGCCGCTGATCTTGAGGAAGCTACGCCGGTCGAAGGGGGTTGCCATGGGATTCTCCGGAACTCATTCCTTGAGCGTGAGGTAGATCTGCACCTTCACCGATTCCCCCTCGCCCTCGACGGTTCCCTTGATGCGCAGCCACTGTCCGAACTCGCGCACCGGCCACGAGTGCAGCGTGGTGCCCTCGATGACCTGGGTGGGCACCTCGGCGTCGCACCAGTGCAGGCCGTCCGGCGAGATCTGCGTGGTGATGCTCAGCCGGGTGGTCGGCTTCGAGGCCTCCAGCACCTGCACGAACCAGCGGGCCTCACCGGCCCAGGCCGCCTCGAAGGGCTCGGTGGCGAAGTCTCCGTCGAAAACCCGGTAACGTTCGAGAACCGCTGTCTGTGTCTGTCGCATGAGGACCTACCAATCCACCGAGATGAGCACCGAGTCCAGGAACATGAAGTTGCGGACGTTGGTGTGCGTGCGGGTGCTGACGTAGAAGTTGAGCAGGTTGTCGAGCGAGTCGTAGCGCTCCGCGTACGTGGGCACGGGGATGTCGCGCATGTCGTAGACGCGGTCGTTGACCTGCAGTTCGACGTTGCGCTGCGCCTCGGTGTCGATCTGCCAGCGCAGGTAGTGCCAGTTGACCTTCGTGGGAACCTCGTTGTAGCAGAACGACTGCGGCTCGCCGAAGGTGCGCCAGTCCTCGGGGTTCGGGGCGGTGAAGTCGTCGGTGGGGCCGAGGTTGGCCTTGCCCTCCAGGTGTTCCCGTGGCGTCGGTTCGGGCACCACCGGGTACATCCAGCGGCGGGTGAACCGGTTCTCCAGATCGGTGTTCTGGTAGCGGATCACGTTGTGGTAGCGCACCCCGCGGTCGTCGCAGATGTCGGTGGCGATGGTGAAAGCACCGAACTGCTGCTCCGAGGGGTGGATGTTGCCGTCCCACTTGCCCGCTCCGGCCTGCTCGAAGGCGCGGTTCTCCTCCGACGAGGCCTCGGCCTTGTAGGTGAAGTAGGTCTCGAACTGCACGAGGCCCTTCTTGGCCATGGTGAGCCTGCGGATCGCCACGCCCGTGTGCCCGGCGAGCGGGCGGGTGGAGATCTTCAGGGCGTAGGTGCCGGTCATCGCCCCGTGGGTTCCGGTGTCGAAGAACGTGCAGGAACTGAGCTGCGGTGGCCGGAAGTCCTTCATGTGGACGTCGACGGTGTCGAGATCGCCCTTGCCGTCGTGGTTGCCGATCAGCTCGGTCCAGCCGTGGGTGCCGGAGTTGAACTGGTCGAAGACGAGGATGCGCGACAGCGGGTTGTACCGCGACAACGCCGGATCGGCGTCGAGCAGGGCCCGCCGCAGTTGCGCGGACAGGTTCGCGTCAGTGGTGTTACCCAACGTTTTTCAGCTCCTGGAGACAGGGCGTAGGGGAGGATGAACGTTAACGTGAGCGCTCATGTGGCGCTGTGCAGGGAAGCTAACCCGGTCGTGCTCGGGAAGTCAACGGTGTGGACCAAGGAAAAAAGAAGGCTTGACGGCGGTGATCGCGACACATAGCGTTAACGCTCCCGTTAACGTTCACTGCCGAACTCGCTCCGCCCGCGTGACAGTCGTTTCCCGCGCGACGGAGCCGATCCGTGCTGCGCTTCCCCGGCAGTGAGGCCGCGCCGAGAAGCCCGACCGGGAGCCCGATCGGGAGCGGATCCGGCGCTCATTTCGGACAAGGAGGTCCCATGCGTGCCAGGGCAGTATTCGCCTCCACCGCCGTCGCCGTTTCTCTGCTGGCGGTCCCACCGGCCACGGCCGAGCCCGAACCTCGACCGTGCGCCGACGCGCCCACCGTGCCGGTGAGTACCGGCGCGGCGTTCAACGACCCGGCGGGCGGGCATCCCACCGGCGTGGTCGAGCAGGTCTGTTCGCTGGTCAAGCAGGCCGAACCCGGCTCGTCCATCCGGCTGGCCCACTTCGTCATCTCCGGTGACGCGGGACAGGACTTCGCCGACGAGCTGGTGAACGCCCACCGGCGCGGGGTCGACGTGCAGGTGATCCTCGACGGCTGGCAGGACGACACCCCGGCCGTGGCCACCCTGCGCGAGGAGCTCGGCACCGACGAGTCGCGGGCGTCCTGGCTGCACGTCTGCGGCAACCTCTCCCCCGAGGGCAACACGTCCTCGTGCATCGGGACGAAGGGCAACCACAACAAGTTCTACCTGTTCTCGCGCACGGGCGGCCGGTCGAACGTGGTGGTGCAGTCGTCGGCCAACTTCACCGACCTCAACTCGTCGCTGTACTGGAACAACGCCACGACGATCGTGGGCAACGACCGGCTGTACGAGGCCTACGCGTCGTACTTCGCCGACCTCGCCCGTGACGAGCAGGACGAGGACTACTACCGCACCGTCACCACTGAGATGCCCGAGGGCTTCGTCCGGGCGCACTTCTTCCCGAGGGCACAGGGCGATCCGATCGTGGACTTCCTCGCCGACGTCGAGTGCGACGGCGACACCGTCATCCGCATTGGAATGTCCGAATGGGACAACTATCGCGTGGGAATCGCCGAACGGCTCGTGGAACTGGCCGAGCAGGGGTGCCAGGTGCGGATCGTGCACGGTCCGGTGGACGACGAGGTGGCGGACCTGCTGGCGAGCCACGACGGCATCACCACGCGAACGCTCGACGACGGCGAGGAGCTGCCGGGACGCATCCACTCGAAGTACCTCATCGTCGAGGGCGAGGTGTCCGGTGAGGCCGACGCCCGCCGGGTGCTGACCGGCAGCCCGAACTTCAACCACACCTCGTTGCGGCGCAACGACGAAGCGATGATCGAGACCGATCTGCGGGAGGTCTACGACGCCTATCGCGACAACTTCGAGCGGATGTACGCCGAGGCGCGGTGAATCCGGGACCGGGTCGCGGGGAGGGTGTTCCCGCGACCCGGTTCAGGACTCCACCGGGGTGTTGAACTCCAGCAACGCCGCCTGTCCTTCCCCGTCCCATCGCACCGTGGTGAGGGCGCAATTGCGGAATACTGGGAACACCCGGCGGTACGAGCGCAGCGGCAGCCCCAGCAGGTGGCACAGCAGCAGACGATGGGCCGTGGAATGCCCGACGACGAGCACCCGGCCGCTCGGATACGCGCGCACGATGTCGCCGGCGCAGCTTGTCATCCGCTTGACCGCCAGCGCCGGGTCCTCGCCTCCGGGCAGGTAGTTCGTCACGGGGTCGGCGACGAACGCGGCGCGTGCCTTGGGGAAGTCACGCTCCATCTCCCGAGCCGTGAGCCCTTCGGCGCGGCCGAAGTCGAGTTCGATGATCCGCTCATCGACGTGCGGATCGAGCCCGGTCGCCCGTGCGACCGGCGCGGCGGTCTCGCGAGCTCGCGACAGCGGCGACACCCACACCGCGTCGAGCCCGGCGGTGGCCGACCAGTCGCCCAGCACCTCCGCCTGGCGCCTGCCGTGGTCGGTCAGCGCCACGTCGGAGCGTCCGGCGTAGCGGTTGTCCCGGTGCCACACGGTCTCCCCGTGGCGGACGAGAACGAGTTCGGTCATCGCGTGCTCCGGTGGTGTGCGTGGTCGGTCAGTTCGGTGGGCAGCCAGCCTCGCTCGTGCAAGGCGTCGATCAACGCCAGGTAGCCCTCGGTGAGGACGTCGGTGTCGGCGGCCACGGGGTCGATGGTCACGGCGTCGCGGACGACCTCCCGCGCGGCCTCGGCCAGCGACGACTCGGCCGACCGGGCGAGCAACGTCATGCCCACGGCGGGGTCGGCGTTGCTCGGCACGGTGAGCGGACGGCCGAGCGTGGTCGCGCGCACCTCGGTCCAGTAGTCGTTGCGGGCACCTCCGCCGGTGGTGGTGAGGGTGCCGTCGACCGGCGCGCCCAGCAGGTCGAGGTAGTCGAAGCAGAGTCGTTCGATGAACGCGACGCCGCGCAGGACGGCGGCGTAGGCGTCCACCTCGTCGGCGGGGGTGCCCAGGGTGAAGCGTCGGGCTTCGGGAGCGACGAACGGGAACCGTTCCCCGCGCGACACCAACGGATACGTCACGAGTGTTGTGGTAGGACGGTCGGACGCCAGTGCGGTGAGCCGGTCGAGGTCCGCCGAGCCGAACAGGTCGCTGATCACTCCGGCGCCCACACTGGACGCTCCGCCGGGAAGCCAGTTGCCGTCCGGGGCGCGGTGCGAGTAGACCACGCCGAGCGGGTCGTGTAGCCGGGTGTCCGTGACCCCCTTGAGCACCAGCGTGGTGCCGAGCACGCTGTTCCACGACCCCACCGAGAAGGTGCCGGACCCCAGCACCGAGGCGCATCCGTCCGTCATCCCGGCAACGATCGGTGTTCCCTCCGGGATACCGGTGACTCGCGCCGAGTCGGCGCACACCTCGCCGATCGGGGTGCCGGGCCGCACCACCTCGGGAAGCACGTGGGCCGGGATGTCGAGGGCGTCGACGACGTCGGTGGGCCAGCGTTCGCCGTCCAGGTCGTAGCCGGTCTTGAGGGCGTGGCTCGAATCGACCGCGGTGAGGCGCCCGGCGAGGAGGCCCGTGAGGTAGTCGGCCTGGTGCAGCAGGCGGGTCCGGTTCGTGGGCGGGTGATCTCGCAGCAGCCACAGCAGCTTCGGCAGCGCCCACGAGGCCTGTGGGCGGTACCCCAGCGACTCCCACAGCGCGGAACCCGCCTCGTGGACGCGGTCCACCTCGTCGGCCGCCCGCGCGTCGTCGTACATCAACGCGGGGGTGAGGGGACGCAGGTCGGTGTCGGCGAGCAGGATCGTGCCCGACGTCGCGCACAGCGACAGTCCCCGAACCGACCGGGTGCCCACCGTCGCCATCGCCTCCGAGCAGGCGCCGACGAGTGCCGACCACCACTGCCGCGGGTCCTGTTCGTGCCGTCGCCCTTCCCGGACGCTGTCCAGCGGTCGCGCGGCGCTCGCCACCACGGTCCCGGTCCGGTCAGTGGCCACGCATCGCACGCTCTGGGTGCCGATGTCGAGGCCGAGCCACACGGGGGAGTAGCTCCCGGTCGGGGTTCGCGTGCTGGTTGCCATGTCAGATCTTTCCGTTCCGTCTGTCGAGGACTCCTGTCGAAGCTCGGTCGACAGTCATCGCGTTCCGAGGTGCCACCCTCGGGTGGAGATCTCGCGGAGGGCCGAAAACCTCTCGTACCGCTCGGCGTAGTGGTCGACGAGAGCGGGCTGCGGGTCGTAGGTGCGGTCGAGGTGGACGTATCGCCGCGCCGCGCCGGTCACGTCGGGCTGCGCGTCGGTGGCGACGAGTCCGACCAGGAACGCGCCCTTGGCCCCGACCTCGCCGTCGGCGGGGCGTACGACCCGCACGCCCGTGACGTCGGCGATGAGGCGACACCACAGCTCGCTGTTCGCGCCGCCCCCGCAGACCCGAAGCTCGGTGGTCTCCGCCGTCGTGGCCGCGAGGCAGTCCTTGACGACCATCGTGAGGCCCTCGAACACGGCCCGAGCCACTGCCTCGCGTCCGTGTTCCAGGCTCAGGCCCCAGAACGTGCCGCGCGCGGCGGTGTCCAGGAAGGGGGCGCGTTCACCGGCGGGGGAGAGGTAGGGCAGGAACACCAGGTCGTCGCCGGGGGTGGATCGCTCGGCGAGGTCGCTCAGCTGGCGTGGGTGGGCCAGGCCGAGCAGGTCGCTCGCCCAGCCCAGCACCTCGGTCCCGGCCAGGGTCGGGAAGGCGCGGACGACGTCGACACCGGCGCCCGGCACGAGGGTGAGCCCGGACGGCGTGCCGGAGGTGTCGAGGGTGCGCGTGAACACCTCCGTGCACAGTGTCGTGCCCAGGATCGTGCACGCCAGCCCCGCTTCGGTGGAGCCCGCGCCCAGCGCCGTCGACACCACGTCGTAGGGCGCGAGGACCACGGGGGTGCCTTCGGGCAGTCCGAGGTCGTCCGCCGCCCGCGCGGTCAGGCCCGCCGTGGTGTCGGCGCCGTCGAGGACCCTCGGCAGCAGCCTGCGGGCCCACTCGATGTCGAACAGGGACAGCAGCTCGGAGGAGTACGAGCGGGTTCGCGGATCGAGCAGGGGCACGGAGGCGTCGGAGCTGTCCACGCCCACCACGCCGGTGAGCCGGGAGAACAGCCAGCCGCCGCAGGTCAGCGCGGTTGCCGAGGCGCGGACGCGCTCCGGGTCGTGTTCCCGCAGCCACGACAGGATCGCGTGGGGGAGTCCGGCGAAGCCGAGCGAGCCGTTGACGCGGAACGCCTCCTGCGCCACCCCGTCGCGCAGCCACCGGTCGACGAAGGGTGCCGCCCGCCCGTCCGACCACAGGATCGCCGGTCCGGTGGGCTCGCCGTGGTCGTCGACCAGCCAACAGCCGTCGCCCTGGGCCGTCACCGCGAGGAACCGGACACCGTCGGGCGCGGCGGGGAGGACCTCCCGTACGGCGTCGGCCACGGCCTCCCAGACGGAGGGCATGTCCTGTTCCGCCCAACCGGGACGGGGCCTGCGTACCTCCGTCGCGCGGCGCGCCACCGTGACCTCGCGTCCTTCGTCGTCGAAGACCACCGCCTTGATCAGCGAGGTTCCGGCGTCGATCGCGATCGCCGACATCCCGCCCTCCTTCGTCGAACACTCCGCCCCGCCGTTCAGCACACCCCGGCCGGGCGCGGGGAGCAATGGCCGAGCCGCTTTCGCACGGGGGCCGGCACCGCCGTCGTGTGAAGACGTGTCACCGGAAAGCGCCGTCTGCGCTGGTAGAGTGGCTCGCTCGGATGTGGCGGTGCGCAGAAGTTCACATTTCTTCACAGGAGAGCACGGCATGGACGGCACCCTCCGGTCGCGGCGGCGGGCGTTGATCAGGGATCGGGTCCGCGCGGACGGATTCGTGCGCACGTCCGCGCTGGCGGAGGAGTTCGGCGTCAGCGTGATGACGATCCACCGCGATCTCGACGCGCTGCAGACCCAGGGCTGGCTCGCTCGGGTGCGTGGCGGGGCGACCGCGATGCCGTCGCAGACCTTCCACGGCGACATCGCGCAGCGGATGACCGCGATGCGACGTGAGAAGCGCGCGCTGGCCGCCGCGGCCCTGGAGCACGTGCGACCGGGCGACACCGTGATGCTCGACGAGAGCACCACGTGCCTGCATCTGGCGGAACGTCTCGCCGAGCGTGCCCCGCTGACCGTGATCACGTACTTCCAGCCGGTGGTGACGATGCTCGCCGGCGTTCCGGGCATCACGCTCATCGCGCTGGGCGGGGAGTACTTCCCGGCCTACGACGCGTTCCTCGGGCTCTACACGGCGGAGGGCGTGGCCAAGGTCAGGGCCGACACGCTGTTCATGTCCACCACCGCCGTCGCCGGTAACCGCTGCTACCACCACTCCCAGGCCACGGTGCAAGTCAAGCGCGCGATGCTGGCCTCGGCGTCGCGGTCGGTGCTCATGGTCGACCACACGAAGTTCACGCGCGACGGCCTGTACGCGCTCGCGCCGCTGGCGGACTTCGACCTCGTGCTCGCCGACGACGGGCTCCCGGTGGCCGAGCAACGACGAGTACGCGACAGCGGCGCCACGCTCACGGTAGTCGGCGTGGGATAGGCGCGGAATTCACCCGATCGCACGACGGCCGCTTCCGTTCGGGGCCCGGGGGTACCGTCGGGGAAGAAAGCGGTCTGCGTCACCGTTCACTGCGCGTTGTGGACTGACCCCGTCGTGGTCGGTACGGTCTGTAACTCGACAACCGAAACCCACAATCGGATATCGCGGCCGTTCGAGCCGGAGCGGGAGAGTCCCCGCGCCGTCGCGGGGCACCGAAGGAGTAAACGCCCCATAATCTCTCAGGTCCACCTACCGCTTTCGGCGAGGCCACTCTGGAAAGCAGGCACTTCGCGTGCCTCACCCAAGGTGTAAGCCGGGCGTTCGCGCGCGGTGAAACTCTCAGGTGCCCATGACAGAGGGGGAGTTCCCAGCACGGGGCGGGTAACCCTGTGGTACTGCGAGGAGGAGCTCCCATGTCCCACTCATCCACGCCGTTCGCCTCCCGGCACGTCGGCCCGGGGACGTCCGAACGGGCCAAGATGGTGGCCGAGTGTGGTTTCGACAGTCTCGACGCGCTGGTCGCGGCCGCCGTGCCGAGCGCGATCCGTACCGACGGGGAACTGCGGTTGCCCGCGCCCGTCTCGGAGGAGCAGGCCCTCGCGGAGCTGCGGGAGCTGGCTCGGCGCAACCGGCCGATGACCCAGATGATCGGCCTGGGCTACTACGACACCGTCACCCCGGCGGTCATCCGCCGCAACGTGTTGGAGAACCCCGCCTGGTACACCGCCTACACGCCGTACCAGCCCGAGATCTCGCAGGGTCGGCTGGAGGCGCTGCTCAACTTCCAGACCGCCGTCTCCGACCTCACGGGCCTGGCCATCGCGAACGCGTCGCTGCTCGACGAGAGCACGGCCGTGGCCGAGGCCATGATGCTGATGAAGCGGGCGTCGAAGTCGAAGTCGAACACGGTGGTCGTCGACGCCGAGTGCCTGCCCCAGACCGTCGCGGTGGTGCGGACCCGCGCGCAGGCGGTGGGCATCGAGGTCGATGTGCGTGACCTGTCCCATGGGCTGCCCGACGAGTTCTTCGGGGTCGTCGTGCAGTATCCGGGAGCCTCGGGCGTGCTGCGCGACCCCGACTTCTACCGTGAGATCGGCGAGGCGGCGAAGCGGGTCAAGGCGCTCTATTGCGTGGCCGCCGACCTGCTCGCCCTCACCCTGCTGACCGCTCCGGGTGAGTTCGGGGCCGACGTCGCCGCCGGTACCACGCAGCGGTTCGGTGTCCCGCTCGGCTACGGCGGTCCGCACGCCGGTTACCTCGCCGTGCGCTCCGGGTTGGAGCGTTCCCTGCCCGGCAGGCTCGTCGGGGTCTCCGTCGACGCCGCCGGTGCCCCCGCCTACCGGCTGGCGTTGCAGACGCGGGAGCAGCACATCCGGCGGGAGAAGGCCACCAGCAACATCTGCACCGCCCAGGTGCTGTTGGCCGTGGTGGCGTCGATGTACGCCGTCTACCACGGCCCCGAAGGGCTGCGGCGGATCGCGGAGCGGGTGCACGGACACGCGGTCGCGTTGGCCGACGCCCTGCGCGCGGGCGGGGTCGAGGTGGTGCACGACCACTTCTTCGACACCGTGCTCGCCCGCGTGCCCGGTCGCGCCGAGGAGGTGCTGGCCGCGGCGCGGGAAGCGGGCGTGAACCTCGGTGGTGTGGACGCCGACCACGTGCGCGTGGCGTGTGACGAGGTCACCACCCCGGAGGTGCTGGCCACGGTGCTCGGCGCGTTCGGCGTCCGGGCCACCCCGGAACCGGCGTCGCGCTCGGCGTTCCCCTCGGGCCTCGAACGCACCAGCGCCTACCTCACCCACGAGGTGTTCCACTCCTACCGGTCGGAGACCGCGATGCTGCGCTACCTGCGCAGGCTCGCCGACTACGACTACGCGCTGGACCGCGGCATGATCCCGCTCGGTTCGTGCACGATGAAGCTCAACGCCACCACCGAGATGGAGCCCATCACCTGGCCGGAGTTCGCGAACATCCACCCATTCGCGCCCGCCGAGGACGCCGAGGGCTACCGCGAGCTGATCGGCCAGCTCTCCCGGTGGCTCGCCGAGGTCACCGGCTACGACAGCGTGTCCTTGCAGCCCAACGCCGGTAGCCAGGGCGAGCTCGCCGGGCTCCTGGCGATCCGCGCCTACCACCGCGCCAACGGCCAGCCCGAGCGCGACGTGTGCCTGATCCCCGCGTCGGCGCACGGCACCAACGCGGCGTCGGCCGTGCTGGCGGGGATGCGCGTGGTCGTGGTGGCGTGCACCGACGACGGGGACGTGGACCTCACCGACCTGCGTGCCAAGGTGGACGCCCACCGCGACACGCTCGCCGCGATCATGGTCACCTACCCGTCCACCCACGGCGTGTACGAGACCGGCATCGGTGAGCTGGCCGAGATCGTGCACGAGGCGGGCGGTCAGGTCTACGTCGACGGCGCCAACCTCAACGCCCTGCTCGGGCTGGCCAAGCCGGGCGAGTTCGGCGGCGACGTCTCGCACCTGAACCTGCACAAGACGTTCTGCATCCCCCACGGCGGTGGCGGCCCCGGCGTCGGCCCGGTGGCCGTGCGCGCGCACCTCGCGCCGTACCTGCCGAACCACCCGCTCGCGCCCGAGGCCGGTCCGGAGACCGGCGTGGGGCCCATCTCGGCGGCGCCGTTCGGCTCGGCGTCGATCCTGCCGATCTCCTGGGCCTACGTGCGCATGATGGGCGCGGCCGGGCTCACCGAGGCCACCAAGGTCGCCGTGCTGAACGCCAACTACGTCGCCGCGCGGCTCGCCCCGCACTACCCGGTGCTCTACACCGGACGGGACGGGCTCGTGGCCCACGAGTGCATTCTCGACCTGCGTGGTCTCACCAAGCGGACCGGAGTCACGGTCGACGACGTCGCCAAGCGGCTCATCGACTACGGCTTCCACGCGCCGACCATGTCGTTCCCCGTGCCCGGAACGCTCATGGTGGAGCCCACCGAGAGCGAGGACCTCGCCGAGCTCGACCGGTTCTGCGAGGCGATGATCTCGATCCGTCGGGAGATCGACGAGGTCGCCAACGGCACCTGGGCCGTCGAGGACAGTCCACTGCGCAACGCGCCGCACACGGCCGAACAGCTCGCCGGGGAGTGGACCCTGCCCTACGATCGGCGTACCGCCGTCTATCCGGGTCGGACCTCGCCGAAAGGCAAGTACTGGTCGCCGGTCCGGCGTATCGAAGGCGCCTACGGCGACCGCAACCTCGTCTGCTCCTGCCCGCCCGTCTCCTCCTACGAAAGCGCAGGTTCGGTGTCGTGACCGCATTGTCGAATCCGCTGCTCACCCCGCTGCACGACGTGCACGTCGAGCTGGGTGCCTCGTTCACCGAGTTCGCGGGCTGGTCGATGCCCGTCCGGTACTCCAGCGAGCTGGCCGAGCACCGCGCCGTGCGCGAGGCGGCCGGGCAGTTCGACCTCTCCCACATGGGCGAGATCGAGGTGACCGGGCCCGACGCGGCTCGCGCGCTCGACTACGCGTTGGTCGGCAACCTCTCGGCGGTGAAGGTCGGAAGGGCGCGCTACACCATGCTGTGTGCCGCCGACGGCGGGGTGTTGGACGACCTCGTCGTCTACCGGCTCGCCGAGGAGCGTTACCTCGTCGTGGCCAACGCGGGTAACGCTGCGCTCGTGGCCGACGCGTTGCGCGAGCGGAGCGAGAAGTTCGACGCGACGGTCACCGACGTGAGCGCACGCACCGCGCTCATCGCCGTGCAGGGCCCCGTGTCCCCGGAGATCGTGGGCCGGGCGACCGGCGCCGACCTCGACTCGCTGCGCTATTACGCGAGCGTGCCCGCCTCCGTCGCGGGACACGAGGTGCTGCTCGCGCGCACCGGCTACACCGGCGAGGACGGCTTCGAGCTGTTCGTGGACATCGGCACCGACGCCGACGCCGCCGTCGCCGTCTGGCGGCGTCTCGCCGAGCTCGGTGCCTCCCACGGCCTGCTGCCCGCGGGCCTCGCCTGCCGTGACACGCTGCGGCTGGAGGCCGGGATGCCGTTGTACGGCAACGAGCTGACGGCCGCGCGTACCCCGTTCCACGCGAACCTGGGACGGGTCGTGAAGTTCGACAAGCCCGGCGACTTCGTTGGTCGCGCCGCGTTGGAGCGGGTCGGCGATCCCGACGTCGTGCTCGTGGGCCTTCGGGGCGAGGGCCGCAGGGCTCCGCGCCACGGCTACCGCGTGCTCGACGGCGACCGCGAGGTCGGGGAGATCACCAGCGGGGCGTTGTCGCCCACCCTCGGCTACCCGATCGCGATGGCCTACGTCACGCCCGAGGTCGCCGAGCCCGGAACCACCCTGTCGGTCGACATCCGAGGCCGCACGGCCTCCGTCGAGGTCGTGTCCCTGCCCTTCTACCAGCGCACGAAAGGCTGACTCCGTTGACGAACATTCCGCAGGACCTCCGTTACAGCCGCGAACACGAATGGGCCCGCACCGGAAGTGACGGGGTCGTGACGGTCGGGGTCACCGCGTTCGCCGCCGAGTCGTTGGGCGACGTGGTCTTCGTCGATCTCCCCGAAGTGGGTAGTACCGTCACAGCGGGTGAGGTGTGTGGCGAGATCGAGTCGACCAAGTCCGTCAGCGAGCTGTACGCGCCGGTGACCGGCGAGGTCGTCGAGGTCAACGAGTCCGTCGTGGACTCGCCGGAGTCCGTCAACGCCGACCCCTACGGTGCGGGCTGGCTGTTCACGGTCCGTGCCGAGTCGGTGCCGGAGCTGCTCGACGCCGACGCCTACGCCGCGCTGATTCAGGAGGGCTGACATGAACTCGTTCGACGCCGACCTCGCCACGGTCGACCCGGAGGTCGCCGAGGCGGTCGCCGCCGAGCTGCGTCGCCAGCAGACGACGCTGGAGATGATCGCCTCGGAGAACTTCGCGCCCGCCGGTGTGCTCCAGGCGCAGGGTTCGGTGCTGACCAACAAGTACGCCGAGGGGTACCCCGGCAAGCGCTACTACGGTGGTTGCGAGCACGTCGACGTGATCGAGACCCTCGCCATCGAGCGGGCCAAGAAGTTGTTCGGCGCCGAGCACGCCAACGTGCAGCCCCACTCGGGTGCGCAGGCCAACGCCGCCGCGATGTTCGCGCTGTTGGACCCCGGTGACACCATCCTCGGTCTCGACCTCGCCCACGGTGGGCACCTCACCCACGGCATGAAGATCAACTTCTCGGGCAAGCTCTACAACGTCGTCGCCTACCACGTCGACCGCGAGACCGGCCGGATCGACATGGCGGAGGTCGAGCGGCTCGCCACCGAGCACAAGCCGAAGTTGATCGTTGCGGGATGGTCGGCCTATCCGCGGCAGCTCGACTTCGCGGAGTTCCGGCGTATCGCCGACTCCGTGGGCGCCAAGCTCATGGTCGACATGGCCCACTTCGCGGGTCTCGTGGCGGCCGGGCTGCACCCCAACCCCGTGCCCTACGCCGACGTCGTGACCACCACGACGCACAAGACGCTCGGCGGTCCGCGCGGTGGCATCGTGCTGTCGAAGCAGGAGTACGCCAAGAAGATCAACTCGGCGGTGTTCCCCGGTCAGCAGGGCGGGCCGCTGGAGCACGTCATCGCCGCCAAGGCGGTGGCGTTGAAGATCGCCGCGACGCCGGAGTTCCGCGAGCGGCAGCAGCGCGTGCTCGACGGTGCGAGGCTCCTCGCGGAGCGGCTGGCGGCGGACGACTGCGTCTCGGCGGGTGTTCGGGTGCTGACCGGCGGCACCGACGTGCACCTGGTGCTCGTCGACCTGGTGAACTCCGAACTCGACGGCAAGCAGGCCGAGGACCGGCTGCACAGCATCGGCATCACGGTCAACCGCAACGCGGTGCCGTTCGACCCGCGCCCGCCGATGGTGACCTCGGGTCTGCGCATCGGTACCCCGGCGCTGGCCACCCGCGGGTTCGGCGCGGACGACTTCGCCGAGGTCGCCGACGTCATCGCCAAGGCTCTGCGGCCGGGCTTCTCCGACGCCACCCGCGAGGAGCTGCGCTCCCGCGTGACGACCCTGGCGGAGAAGCACCCGCTGTACGCCGACAAGTCCTGACCCTCCCCGGCGTGTCCGCAGGTTGTGCACGCGTGTCCGCAGTTCGTGGACACGCCGGGAGGCGGGCCAGGCGTTGTGCCGTACCGGAAGTGCGGACACGCGTACGTGAGGTGCGGACACGATGTCAGGAGGTGACAAGGGCCACGGCGAGTCCGTCGTAGCCCTTCACCCCCACTGTCTGAAGCGCGGTGGCGTCGAGGCGAGGTTCGCTGCGCAGCAGCTCGATCGCCTCGCGGGTACCGCGCACCGACGGGTCGTCGCTGTCGGCGTCGACCACCCGGCCGCGGCGCACGACGTTGTCCACGACGATGACGCCGCCCGGCCTTCCGAGTTCCAGCGCCCAACGGACGTAGTTCGCGTTGTTGGCCTTGTCCGCGTCGATGAACGCCAGGTCGAACGGCGTGTTCGCGTCGAGTGTGGGCAGGATGTCGAGCGCCTGCCCGACGCGGACCTCCACCCGGTCGGCCAGCCCGGCGCGCTCGATGTTGGAGCGGGCGACGTCGGCATGGGCGGGGTCTGCCTCGATCGTCACGAGCCGCCCGTCGGCCGGTAGCGCACGCGCGAGCCAGATGGTGGAGTAGCCGCCCAGCGTGCCGATCTCCAGGATGCGGCGGGCGCCGACCATGCGGGCGAGGAGTTGCAGCAGCTTGCCCTGGTTGGCCGCCACGGCGATGTCCGGCAGCCCCGCTTCGGCGCATGCCCGCATCGTGGCGTCGAGTGCGTCGTCGTGTGGTGCGAGGTGCTGGTCGAAGTAGGAGTCCACGGCGGTCCACCGGTCTTGGTCCATGACGTGAGACTAGCCGCCGCGTACGGGAATCGCGGACACTCGTACGTCAGGTGCGGACACGCGTGCGCAGACTGCGGACACGATGTCGGTCAGTCGTCCGGGGCGTCCTCGTCCTCGGGGATGTCGTCGACCTGCATGACCGCCTCGCGCAGAGCCGCTCTCAGCCTGCCCACGTCCAGGGACGTCAGTACGGCAGCTTCGCCGGGGGGCGCGACGAGCACCACCCGGCCCGCGTTCACGAACACGGTCAACTCCCGGCGTCGCCCGGCCAGATCACGGCAGGCGACGGTCCACTCGTCTCGCGAACTCATCCAGCTCCCCCCTTCGTCCACCCGGGGAAACTGTAGCCGCAAACATCACTTCTGGTGATCGATTCGACCGATTTCACCGGAGGTCGCCGCGCGCGTGAGCAGAGCGAAGACCAGCAGCGCCGCCGCGGCCGCCGTCGCCATCACGGTGGCCATCGCCAGCGCGGACCCACCGAACAGCCCGACGACCGGTGACGTCCCGCCACCGACGAGGAACTGCACCAGTCCCAGCAGCGCCGACGCCGAGCCGGCCGTGTGGGGGTGGTCGGCCAGGGCGAGGGTGGTGGCGTTCGGGCCCACCATGCCGACCGACGACACGGTGACGAACAGCGGCGTGAGCAGCAGCGGTAACGGCGCTTCGACCGCCGCCACCACGACGCCGAGCCCGCCGGTCAACGCACTCGTCAACCCCGTCCACAGCAGTGTCCTCGGGGTGAAGCGGCCCACCAGCCTGCCGTTGACCTGCCCCACGAGCACGAGACCGACACCGTTGACCGCGAACACGAGGCCGTACTCGGGCGGGGAGAGGCCGTAGGTGTGTTGCAGGACGAAGCTCGACCCCGAGATGTAGGCGAACATCGCCGAGAAGGCCAGCCCGACGGTGAGCGCGTACCCGGTGAAGACGCGGTCGCGCAACAGCGCGGCGTAGGTGCGGGCGATGCGGCCGGGGTGAGCGGAACGCCGGTTGTGCCGGGGCAGGGTCTCCGGCAGCGCGAGCGCGGCGACCACGAGCAGGACGACGCCGAACACGGTGAGGGAGACGAAGATCCCCCGCCAGGACGTCCACCGCAGCAGTTGACCGCCGATCAGCGGCGCGAGCACTGGGGCGACGCCGGTCACGAGCATGAGCGTGGAGAAGAACCGTGCCATCGCCACACCCGAGTACAGGTCGCGCACCGCGGCCCTGGCGATCACCATGCCGGTGGCAGCACCCAGCGCCTGCACCGCCCTCGCCGCGATCAGGGCCGGAACGGAGGGACTGAGCGCGGCCACCGCGGACGCCACCGCGAAGACCACCACGCCCGCGAGCATCGGCTTGCGCCTGCCGAACGCGTCGGACAGCGGCCCGGCGACGAGCTGGCCGACACCGAGTCCGACGAGGAACACGGCAAGGGTGAGCTGCAACTGGGTGTCGGTGGAGTGCAACTCACGCGCCATCACGGGCAGGGCGGGCAGGTACATGTCGATGGACAGCGGTCCGAACGCCGTGAGGCCGCCGAGAAGCAGCGCGTAGCGGGCGGTGCGATGGGGCCGGGTGGCCGATGCCGTGGATGCGGTGGACGCCGTGGATCCCGTGGATGCCGTGGATGCCGTAGCCGGTGCGGTTCCTGCCACGCTCGTGGCCACCTGACCTCCTGTGTTGCGTCGTGGTCTCTGGTCTCGACCACGCACAACCGCTTAGGGACCCTAAGTGTTCCGCGGCAGATGTGATGTTGTCGAGTTCCGGGCGAATCGGGACAAGGCGGTCAGTGCGTCGACGCCGGTGCGGCGGGTCCGGCGACAACGGGTGGGGCACTCCCGCCCCCGGGCTGTCCGCGCCGTCCACGGTCGGCGGTGTGTCGCGTACCGGCGCCCGTGGTCACGAGAGTGCGAGGAACAGTTTCTCCAGCTCCTCGGTCGTCAGGCCGTCCTCGACCTTGGCCGTCTCCTCGGGGTCGGTGATGCAGTACTTCATGGCGTTCGACACGATGGTGAAGCCGGCCCTGTCGAGCGCGGTGGAGACGGCGGCGAGCTGGGTGACGACGTCCCGGCAGGAACCGCCGTTCTCCACGGCTGCGATCACGCCGTCGAGTTGACCGCGGGCGCGCTTGAGCCGGTTGAGGATG
Source organism: Saccharomonospora glauca K62 (assembly GCF_000243395.2). Lineage (NCBI taxonomy): Bacteria > Bacillati > Actinomycetota > Actinomycetes > Pseudonocardiales > Pseudonocardiaceae > Saccharomonospora > Saccharomonospora glauca. The sequence goes on from NZ_CM001484.1 coordinate 1,441,200, forward strand.
CGGCGCTGGGTCTCGGGGTCTGCGTTTCTCATGGGGAGCACTCACTTTCTGCGTGATGCGTGGCGGGCGTCCAGCACGGCACGGTCCGCACCGCCCGCCCAGAAGTCGGCGAGGACGATGCCGGGGATCGTCGGCATGAAGTCCTCATCGGTGAGGTCGAATGTGGCCATCTGGGTTCCGTCCCTTCCAACGGGGAAGGATGTCACGCCGCTACCGCGGTTGTGGGCGCGGCACGAGGGGGCAGCGCACTGAGGTCAGGCGGCAGACGGCGACCAGGCAGGAGAGCACCGTCGCGGCGACCACGACCACGAGACCGGCCGGGGACGGGAGCTCCTGGCTCAGCACGAAGACGCCCATGACGAGTACGAAGAAGCCGAAACCCTTCCTCAACGCCACCTCCGGCACCCGGGAGGTCAGAAGCGTGCCGAGCAGCGATCCGACGACGGCCGCGGCGGTGACTCCGACGACCAGGGACCAGTCGAGGCTGACCGTGGTGAGGTAGCCGGCGAGGCCCGAGAAGGACTTCATCCCTATCACCACCAGCGAGGTACCCACCGCGACCGGCATGGACAGGCCGCCGAGCAGCACGAGCGCGGGGACGACGAGGAAGCCGCCACCGGCACCGACGAGTCCGGTGACAAGGCCGACGGCGAGCCCGTCGAGGATGACCCGTTTCAGTGGAAGCCCCTGCGGTCCTCCGCTGGCATCGGCGGTGGTTTTCTTCTTCCCCCGGATCATCGCCACGGCGGTGGCCACCATCATGACGGCGAAAGCGATCATCAGGACGGTGTCCGGAAGGTACCCGCCGGCAAGCCCTCCCGCGAAGGCGCCCACCATGCCCGCCGCTCCGAAGACGAGCCCGGTGCGCCAGCGGACGTTGCCCTTCCTGGCGTGCGCGACCGCGCTGATCAGTGAGGTCGTTCCCACCACGAACAGCGACGCGGCGATGGCTTCCTTGGCTCCCATGCCCGCGACATAGGTGAGCAGAGGGACGGTCAGGATGGAACCCCCGCCTCCGAGCAGCCCGAGCGAGAGGCCCACGGCCACGGCGAGAACCAGAACGATGATCAGGCCGGTCTCCATCTTTCCTCCCCGTTACGGTGCCCGGGTCCCGGTGACCCGCTCATCGGGATTGCCACGGCAGCCGTCTCGCCGCCTCGTCGGTGCCGGTGTCACACGGCATGGTGAACGCCTCAGTCCTTCCGGAGCGCCGTCGGGAGGTTGCAGACGGCCTCCTCCAGCGTGGGGTTCGCGGCCGTCCTGTTCCACGGCATCTTCGCCAGTACCGCCGCCATGCCACAGGAGTTGGTCAGCGCCGAGAACGTCAGCCCGCCACCGATCGCGGCGGACAGGTAGCCCAGCCGGGGATCGATCAGTCTGGACCCGAGGAAGCCGAGCAGCACCAGGGAGCCCGCTGCCATGCGGACCTGGCGCTCCATGGCCCAGCGCCGGGCGCTACGGACCACGTCGCCTCCGGCCGACTCGAAGGCGGAGACACCACCGGTGAGCACGTCGGCGTTGTCGAAGCCCACCGCTGTCAGTCGTTGCTGGGCCTGGGCGGCCCGGGCTCCGGACTGGCAGACGAGCACCACGTTGCCACCGAGGCGTTCGGCGAGGTCACGGGTGTTCTCGGAGAGCAGCTGCAGCGGGATGTTGTGGGACCCGGGAATGTGGGTCGAGCGGAACTCGGCCGGTGTGCGTACGTCGATGATCGTGAGTTCGTCGCCCTCGGCGATTCGTTGTTTCAACGTGGGTGCGTCGATGACGGTCTTGTCCATGTGTCGTCTCCGGTCGAGGTGATCAGTGGTGGTCGGCGGTGGTCGCCGGCTTTTCCGGACCGGCGTTCGGCGAACCGGTCGGCAGCCGGCGGCCACCGGGAGGGGAAGTGGTGCCGAATCGGGTCGCGACCAGCCGGATCAGGCTCCCGCGGCTGCGGACTCGGCGCGGTCGGCGCCGTGCCGGGCCTCGTTCCAGGCCGTCCAGCCCGCGTAGCTGCCGTCGAGTTCGACGACGTCGTAGCCCGCCCGGCGCAGGGCGCTGGCGGCCACCGAGTTGCGCACCCCGCCCTGGCAGTAGGTCACGATGGTGCCGTTCGTGGGCAGCTCGTCGCGGTGCCAGAGCAGGCGTCCCGCGCTGAGTTGCTTGGAACCGGGGATGTGTCCGGCGGCGTGTTCGGTCCTGTTCCGAACATCCAGGACGAGCGCGGCGCCGGAGCGCTCCAGATCGGCGGGTGCGACGAGCGCGGGCCGGGTGCTCGGCAGGCCTTCGAGGCTGGTGGTGTAGCCGGCGACGTGATCGATGCCGACGCGCAGGAGGTGGTCTCGCACGGCCCGTGCCGTGTCCCCGTCGGGCGCCAGCAACACGAGCGGTGTGCTCTCGGTTTCGGGGTCGTACGCCCAGGCGCCGAAACTCGCGGCCTTGGCGGGTCCGGGGATGTTCAGTGCACCCCGCACGGTGCCCTCGTGCACCTCGGTGTGGGGACGGGTGTCGACGAACACCGACTCGTTCGCGTCGAGCGACCGGGCGATCTCGTCGTTGCCCAGCTCCGGCAGCGGCGGCAGGGACCCCAGGATCCGCGGCCCTTCCCGGTTCTGGCGCTTCATCCGGGCGAAGTACGCGTGGGCGTCCGGTTGCCCGTCGAGCAGCGCCTCGACGAAGCCCTGCTCGTCGTTGTCGCGCAGGTACGGGGCCCACCAGGCGTTGAGGCGTTCGTAGCCGACCGTGGTCGAGGGCAGGGCGCCCAGGGCCTTGCCACACGCGCTGCCCGCCCCGTGCGCGGGGTAGACCTGCACGTGGTCGGGAAGCGTCAGGAAGGTGTCACGGAGGCTCGCGAACAGCTGGCGGGCACCCTCGAAGCGGGTGTCCACCGCGCCGGCCGCCTCGTCGAGCAGGTCGGGGCGGCCGAGGTCGCCCGCGAAGACGAAGTCCCCGGAGAGCAGGTACCCCGGCTCGTCGCTGAACGCGCCGTCGGTGACCAGGAACGAGAGGTGCTCGGGTGTGTGCCCCGGGGTGTGGGTGGCCCGCACCGTGATGTTGCCGACGGTGATGGTGTCACCGTCGTGCAGGCGGGTGGCGTCGAAGCCGTACTGCCAGTCCTGCCCGCCTTCCCCCGAGACGTACACCTGCGCTCCGGTCGCCGCGCCCAGCTCTCGGGTGCCGGAGAGGTAGTCGGCGTGGATGTGCGTCTCCGTCACCGCCACGATCCGCATCCCGTGCCGCTGCGCCAGGTCGAGGTACTCGCGGACGTCGCGGCGAGGATCGACCACGACGGCCTCCCCCTTCGCCTGGCAGCCGATGAAGTAGCTGGCCTGGGCGAGGTCCTCGTCGTAAATGCGTTCGAGCAACATGGCGTCTCCCTCTTCGTGTCCGGGTACCTCTCCACTCTGGCATATACCCACCGGGGTATTCAAGTTCGCTGGTCGGAGGGGGTGTGCCATGGTCTCGTGCCGGATTCGGGACGCCGTCGGCCGACGTGGCCGTGACGGCGACCACGCCGGGCGGGTCGGCGAGGTCACCGTGGGCGGGAACCGCCGCGGCCTTGACCGCGGTGGTTTCCGGACGGCTCAGGCCAAGGCGGTCAGTGCGTCGCGCAGGATTCCCTGTGCCGGGACGGACAACCGCCGTCCGGCGTGCAGCTGGTGCGCCGCCTCGACGAGCCGTTGCCGGTCGGCGGCGGTGCCCGTGTGACCGAGGAACGCCGGCAGCAGCAGGGCCAGCGACCGCAGGTCGCGGTCCTCGCAGAGCACGGCCAGCAGGTCCGCCACCCTCTCCTCGCCGGGGCTTCGGACGAGGACGCCGGTGTCTCGCAGCCCCTCGGCCACGACGTAGCGGAGCCAGTCGACGTACGAGCCCGGAGGCAGCGCGTCGAGATGGTCGGCGGCGAGGCGGAAATGAGTCCCGGCCTTCTCGATGTCGCCCAGCTCGCGGTGACAGCGGGCGAGGCACGCGTGCAGCGACGGGTAGAACGCGGCGACCCTGGCGTCGGCCACGGCGTCGGCGCGCTCCAGGCACACCTCGTTCCAGCGCAGTTCGTCGGCGACCGTCGGTTGGTGACGGGCGAGGTAGTGCGCGGCGACGCATGCCTCGTAGTCGTCGCTCGCCCGCTCCCAGGCCTGTTCGAACAGCGTCTTCGCGTCGCCGGACCGACCTTCGACCTCGGCCCGCATTCCCTCGGAACACAGGCGAATGACGGGGTTCTCGGGGTCCAGGGGGGCCACTGTGGTTCTTCCCTTCACTGGTCCATGCGGACGGGCATGACGAGCGTCGTGAAACTGCCCTGGTCGGCGGAGCGGACCACCGTCGGCTGGTCGGCCGCGGTGATCTCCAGCAGTACGTCGGGGCCGACCCCGGCGGCCACGGCGGGCGCGAGCACGGCGGGATCGAACGCCAGGCGGGCGGTGCCCGAGCACACGGCGGACACGGTGGCATCGCCCACGTGCACCGTGTCCCCACCGGTCTCCAGCACGACCGGGTTCCCGGCAGCGGCCAGCGCGTCGAGCAGCGCGGTCCGGGTGGTGACGATCCGGCAGGTGTGCGGGGCCAGGGTGTCGAGCACCCGGCGGTAATCGGGATAGTTCCCGTCTCGTGTGGGCAGTGGCACTTCGCCCGTGGCCGCGTCGTCCCCGGGGTGGTCCGCCACCAGTGAGGCGTCGTCAGCCTCGGCGACCAGCCGCACGGCGTCGTGGCGCACGGCCCACGGCAGTGCGGCCACCATCGCGTCGACCGGGACCAGCAGCCGGTTCGGCGGCCCGACGACGCGGTGGGGGACGAGTTCCCGCACCGCGAGGCGGTAGCGGTCGGTGGCCACGAGCCGCAGCACTTCGGTGGTCCACTCGACGAGCACACACCCGAGTTCCGGGACCTCGGGAGTGCGGGCCGCGGCCGGATGTACCTGGCGGATCGCGCTGGCGAGTTCCGCTCCGCCGACGCTCACCTCGCCGTGGGACGGCTGCTCCACCATCCGCAGAGCGGCCTCCACCGCGGCGTGGGCCGTGTCGGCGCGGGACCGCAGCCGCCGGGCGTGCGCCGTCAGCACCTCGCGTGCGGAGGCCGGATCGCCTGCGAGCACGGCGGTGATGTCGGCGAGCGGCACCTCGGCCTGCCGGAGGGCGCGCAGCAACGCGGCATCGCGTTCCTGGTCCGCGCTGTAGTAGCGGTAGCCGGAGTCCGGGTCCACGTGCGCGGGCCGCAGGACGCCGCAGTCGTCGTAGAAGCGCAGCGCGCTCGGAGTGAGCCCGACGCGTCGCGCGAAGGTACTGATCGTGTCCATGGCGCCGAGTCTGGGGCTTCGAGCGACTCGAAGGTCAACCGTAGGATGCCCGGCGAGTCGGCGGCACGGCGCGAGGAGGCGCGGATGAGCGAGCGGTTCGGTCACTACCAGAGCGAGATCTACCTTTCCGGTTACGGCGGCACGACACCGGCGTTCACCACGGACCTCACCCGGCTGGAGGCGGTCGCCGAGCGGGTGCTGGAACCGGGGCCGTTCGCCTACGTCGCCGGGGGAGCGGGGTCGGGTGCGACGAGTCGCGCCAACCGGGAGGCGTTCGACCGCTGGGCCCTCGTGCCGCGCATGCTCACCGACGCCACCGAGCGCGAGCTGGCCACCACGGTGCTGGGTGAGACGCTGCCCGCACCCGTGGTGCTCGCGCCGGTGGGTGTGCAGTCGATCGTGCACCCCGAGGCCGAGCGGGCCACCGCGAAGGCGGCTGCTGGGCTCGGGCTGCCGATGGTGATGTCCACCGCCTCCTCGACGAGCATCGAGGACGTCGCGGCCGTGTCCGGACCCGGGCCGCGCTGGTTCCAGCTGTACTGGCCGAACGACCCCGACGTGTGCGGCAGCATCCTCGCGAGGGCGCGAGCCGCCGGGTTCTCCGTACTGGTGGTCACGCTCGACACGTGGTCGCTCGGCTGGCGGCCGTGCGACCTCGACAACGGCTACCTGCCGTTTCTGAAGGGTGAGGGGACGGCCGTGCCGTTCACCGACCCGGTGTTCCGTTCACGGCTCGAATCCGCCCCGGATGAGGACCTCGCGATGGCCGTGCTGCGCTGGATCTCGATGATCACCGGGACGGACCGTGACTGGGACGCCCTGCCGTTTCTGCGGGAACACTGGGACGGTCCGATCGTGCTGAAGGGAATCCAGCACGTCGACGACGCCCGTCGGGCGGCGGATGCCGGTGTCGACGGCATCGTGGTGTCGAACCACGGCGGACGCCAGGTCGACGGCGCCGTCGCGTCGCTGGACATGCTGCCCGAGATCGCCACGGCTGTGGGCGACCGGCTCGACGTGCTGTTCGACTCGGGGGTCCGCACGGGCGCCGACGTGGTGAAGGCCCTCGCGCTGGGCGCGAAGGCCGTGCTCGTGGGACGCCCGTACGTCTACGGGCTGGCCCTCGGGGGCGAGGACGGCGTGCGGCACGTGTTGCGGAGCCTGCTCGCCGACCTCGACCTCACGCTCGGGCTGTCCGGCCACCGCAGCGTGGCCGAACTCGGCCCCGAAGTACTCGTGCGGCGTTGACCGTGCCGGATCAGGACGGGGGCAGTCCGGGGCCCTTGCGCGGACCGATGAAGGACGCGATCACGGTCAGGACTGTTCCCGCCAGCACCACCCACGGGCCCGCTCCGGCGAGGTCGAAGTGACCCTCGTACACCGTCAGGACGCCGAGGCCGTGTACGAGGAAGGAGCAGGAGAGGGAGAAGCCGAACAGCAGGCGGTACCGCGTGAAGCTGGCGTGGGTGAGCTCCGAGTTGGGCCAGGTGACCATCAGCTTGGCGATCGTCTGAGTGCGGATCGCACCCAGTGTCCAGGCCAGGGAGTACAGCAGCTGGAGGGCCAACATGACGTAGGCCAACCACTTCACGTACATCTCCGGCATGGTGAACGCCTCGTCGCCCGCGTACTCGCTCAGCTCCGGCAGGGTCATCGTCTCCCCCATGCCGCTGAGCCAGGGGAGGGCGAACAGCCCGACGGCGACCAGGATCCCGCCGAGCCCCGCGAGGGCGGCACTCCAGTTCGGCAGCGTGAGCGGTCCCCGGAGCATCGGCCCCTGCTGGAATCCCGGCATCGGCGGGACGGAATAGGGCATGGGCCCCTGGGGCTGCTGCGGGTACGGCTGGCCCTGTTGCTGGTAGGGCTGCTGCGGGTAGGACTGCTGTGGATAGGGCTGTTGGGGGTACGGCTGGCCCGGCTGCGGAGCGGGGGCGGCCTGAACCGGTGGCTGGCCCTGCTGCGGTGGTTGCTGTCCGGGCGTGTGCGGTTGCCACGGCTGACTCATGGCGTCGCAGGGTACCCGGAGGAGTGACGGCGGCGCGGGAGTTCTTCCGAAAACGGGTGGCCTCGGCCCGACGAGGGCCGGTTAAGCTGGCTACCGTATGTCCTCCTCATCCCTTCCGCAGGCCACCGTCCGCGAGCTGCGGTCTCGCCTGTCCGGCCTCATGGTGCGCGATGCGTACCGGCTGAGCCGGCGGCTCGACGGACTCCGTAAGGCTCGTCGTCCCCGGCCCGACGCGTTGGCCGCCATCGCCGCGGACGTGGAGCGCGCCGAGGAACGCCTCCGGCGCCGCCGGGAGTCCCTTCCCGAGGTGACCTATCCGGAAGAGCTGCCCGTCAGCGCGCGCCGGGACGACCTCGCCGAGGTGATCCGCGACAACCAGGTGGTGATCGTCGCGGGGGAGACGGGGTCGGGCAAGACCACGCAGTTGCCGAAGATCTGCCTCGAACTCGGTCTGGGCGTGCGCGGGCAGATCGGACACACCCAACCGCGCAGGCTCGCCGCGAGGACGGTCGCCGAGCGCATTGCGGCCGAGCTGAAGACCGAGCTCGGGACCACCGTCGGCTACAAGGTCCGGTTCACCGACACCTCCGGCGACAACACGCTGGTCAAGCTGATGACCGACGGCATCCTGCTCGCCGAGATCCAGCACGACCGCCTGCTGCGGCAGTACGACACGATCATCATCGACGAGGCGCACGAGCGAAGCCTGAACATCGACTTCCTGCTCGGCTACCTCAAGCGCATCCTGCCGCGTCGGCCCGACCTCAAGGTGATCATCACCTCGGCCACCATCGACCCGGAGCGGTTCTCGCGGCACTTCGGTGACGCCCCGATCGTGGAGGTCTCCGGCCGGACCTATCCGGTGGAGGTGCGTTACCGGCCCGTCGTCGACCCCGACGATCCCGACGCCGACCCCGATCGCGACCAGGTCCAGGCCATCTGCGACGCCGTCACCGAACTCACCGCGGAGGGGCCCGGCGACATCCTGGTGTTCCTCTCCGGGGAACGTGAGATCCGGGACGCCGACGAGGCGTTGTCGGCGATGGAGCTGCCCAACACCGAGATCCTGCCGTTGTACGCGCGCCTGTCGGCGGCCGATCAGCATCGAGTGTTCAAACCCCACCGGGGACGGCGCATCGTGCTCGCCACGAACGTGGCGGAGACCTCGCTGACCGTGCCGGGCATCAAGTACGTCATCGACCCCGGCACCGCCCGCATCTCCCGCTACAGCCATCGCACGAAGGTGCAGCGGCTGCCCGTCGAACCGATCTCGCAGGCGTCGGCCAACCAGCGCAAGGGACGCTGTGGTCGAACGTCGGACGGCATCTGCATCCGCCTGTACTCCGAGGACGACTTTCTTTCCCGGCCCGAGTTCACCGAGCCCGAGATCCTGCGCACCAACCTGGCGTCGGTGATCCTGCAGATGATCTCGTTGGGGTTGGGTGACATCGGCGCGTTCCCCTTCGTGGAGCCGCCCGACCGCAGGCAGATCACCGCCGGTGTGCAACTGCTCACGGAACTCGGGGCGCTCGACGCGTCGGGGAAGTCGCTGACCCCGGTGGGGCGCAAGCTCGCGCAACTTCCCGTGGATCCGCGCATGGGCCGGATGATCGTGGAGGCCGCCTCCCTCGGCTGCGTGCGCGAAGTCATGATCATCGCGGCGGCGCTGTCCATCCAGGACCCACGCGAGCGGCCCGCGGAGAACCAGCAGCACGCCGACCAGTTGCACGCGCGGTTCGCCGACCCCAACTCCGACTTCCTCGCCTACCTCAACCTCTGGAACTACATCCGCGAGCGGCAGAAGGAGCTGTCGAACAACCAGTTCCGCAAGCTCTGTCGCGCCGAGTACCTCAACTACCTGCGCATCCGCGAGTGGCAGGACATCCACAGCCAGCTTCGTCAGCTGGCCAAGCCGCTCGGCATCACGCTCAACGACGTGCCCGCCGATTCCCAGCGGATCCACACCGCCCTGCTGGCGGGCCTGCTGTCCCACGTCGGTCTCAAGGACCCGGCCAAGGGCGACTACCTGGGCGCACGCGGGGCCCGGTTCGCGGTGTTCCCCGGTTCGTCGCTGTTCAAAAAACAGCCCCGCTGGGTGGCGTCGGCGGAGCTCGTGGAGACCTCGCGGCTGTGGGCGCGGGTCAACGCTCGCGTGGAGCCCGAATGGATCGAGCCGCTGGCCCAGCATTTGGTGAAGCGCACGTACTCCGAGCCGCACTGGGAACGCAAGCGCGGTGCGGTCATGGCCTACGAGCGGGTGACGTTGTACGGCATCCCGCTCGTGGTCGGTCGCAAGGTCAACTACGGTCGCATCGACCCGGAGACCGCGCGGGAGTTGTTCATCCGCCACGCCCTCGTCGAGGGCGACTGGGACACGAACCACCAGTTCTTCCACGACAACCGCGCGCTTTTAGAGGAGGTCACCGACCTCGAGAACCGCGCCCGGCGTCGCGACCTGCTCGTCGACGACCAGACCCTGTTCGACTTCTACGACCAGCGAATCGGGGCCGAGGTCACGTCGGCCCGGCACTTTGACACGTGGTGGAAGAAGACTCGGCGGGAGCAGCCGGACCTGCTCAACTTCGAGAAGGCCATGCTCGTCAACGAGGCCGCCGAGGACGTGCGGGAGGCCGACTACCCCGACACCTGGCGGCAGGGCTCGCTGACCTTCAAGCTGACCTACCAGTTCGAACCGGGGACCGACGAGGACGGCGTCACCGTCCACATCCCACTCGCGGTGCTGAACCAGGTCGACCCCGACGGGTTCGAGTGGCAGGTTCCGGGCCTGCGTGAGGAGCTCGTCACCGCGCTGATCAAGTCGTTGCCCAAGCCGTTGCGGCGCAACCTGGTGCCCGCGCCCGACACCGCGCGGGAGGTGCTCGCCGCGGTCGGGCCGGAGGACGGTCCGCTGCTGCCGGTGGTGACCCGAGAGCTGGCACGGACACGCGGTGTGGAGGTCCCGCTCGACGCGTGGCGCTGGTCCGCCGTGCCCGACCACCTCAAGATGACGTTCCGGGTGATCGGTGAGCGTGGTCGAACGCTCGGCGAGGGCAAGGATCTGGAGGCGTTGCGCGAACGGCTCGGCGACCGGCTCCGTCGGACCATCTCCGCCGCCGCCGACGACATGGAGCGGACGGGCCTTCGGACCCCGGACTTCGGTTCCCTGCCGAAGGAGTTCTCGGCCCGACGGCGTGGGCACGAGGTGAAGGCGTACCCCGCGCTGGTCGACGAGGGGGACAGCGTGGCCGTGCGGATGCTCGACACGCCCCGGCAGCAGCGCGCGGCGATGTGGCGTGGCACGCGCAAGCTGTTGCGGCTCAACGTCGCCTCCCCCGCCAAGTACGTCAGCCGGAACCTGTCGAACCAGTCGAAGTTGGTGCTCAGCCGTAACCCCCACGGCGGGGTGGCCGCCCTGGTCGACGACTGCGTCGATTGCGCCGTCGACAAGCTGATGGCCGACGCGGGCGGCCCGGTGTGGGACGAGAAGCGGTTCGCCCCGCTGTTGGAGCGGGTGCGCGCGGCGTTGAACGGCACGGTGCTGAACGTGTTGCATGCCGTGGAGGACGTCCTGCGCGCCGCCCACGAGGTCGAGGCGCGCCTGGAGACCATGCGGGGAGACGCCCTGACCGAATCGCTCGACGACGTCCGGGCGCACCTCTCGCAGCTCGTCCATCCGGGGTTCGTCACCAAGACCGGCTACGACCGGCTCGGCGATTTGGTGCGTTACGTCCGGGGGATCGAGCGTCGGCTCGACAAGCTGCCCTCCAACCCGGCGCGGGACGTCGAGCGGCTGCGCGACATCGCGTGGCTGCGGCAGGAGTACGAGGCGGTGTTGGACACGCTCCCGCCTCGGACGGACCCGAGCCCCGAGTTGGCCGAGATCCCGTGGATGATCGAGGAGCTGCGGGTGAGCTTCTTCGCCCAGACCCTCGGCACGGCCTATCCGGTGTCGTTCAAGCGAGTCCTCAAAGCCCTGGACGCCGCGGCGCCGTAACGCCGTGTCCGCAGCCTGCGCACGCGTGTCCGCACTTCCCGTACGCGTGTTCGCCCTTTCTGCACGCGTCGGGCGTCACGGTGCCTCGGAGTAGACCTTCACCGCCGCCGCGGGCATCGGAAACCGCACGGGGCACGACGGTCCGAACACCAGCGAGGTGGTCTCGCGCACGGCGTCGGCGAGGCAGTCACCGACCCGCTCGGCGAGCTCGGCGGGACAGTGCACGATCACCTCGTCGTGTTGGAAGAACACCAGGTATGCCGGTGGGGGCAGGCGTCTGCGCAGCGTGGCCAGAAGTACCGCCGTCCAGTCTGCCGCGCTGGCCTGCACCACGAAGTTGCGGGTGAACCGGCCCCATTCCCGTGCGGCACGGCGGGCGTTCCCCTCGTCTTCCGTGCCGCCCGTGAGCGCGCGCCACGCCTCGGACGGGGGCGGGGAGGTCCGGCCGAGCCGGGACCGGACGAGCCCGCCACTCTCACCCTCACGAGCAGCATGCTCCACATAGGACACCGCGTGGGGGAACCGCCGCCGCAGCAACGCGAGTAGCGACGCCGCCTCCCCGGCTGTGCCGCCGTACATCGCCGACAGCATCGCGATCTTGGCCCGTGACCGGTCGTCGCCGTCCGGTTCACGGCCGAACATGGCACCGGCCAGGCTCGTGTAGAGGTCGGCCGACTCCGAGACCTCGGCGAGCCTACGGTCGCCGGACAACGCGGCGAGCACCCGAGGTTCGAGCTGGGCCGCGTCGGCGACCACGAGCGTCCAGCCCTCGTCGGCCCGCACGCACTCCCGTAACACCTTCGGAATCTGCAACGCCGCCCCACCGCGGCTCGCCCACCGGCCCGACACCACACCGCCCACGACGTAGACCGGGCGGAACCGGTCGTCGCGCACCCACTGGTCGAGCCAGGACCAGCCGTGGGCGGAGTGCAGGCGGGCGAGTTCCTTGTACTCCAGCAGCGGTGGCACGGCGGGATGGTCGACGTGGCGCAGCACGTACGCGCGGGTGGAGGACACGTCGATGCCGTCGCGGCGCAGCGCGCGCACGACGCTGCCGGGGTGGTCCGGGTTCACGGGCCGGCCGCCGAACGCGGCGGTGATGCGGTCGGCGAGCTCGGCGAGCCTGCGGGGGCGTTGCCCCGATGGCGCCCTGGGTCCCAGCAGTTCGGTGAGCAGCCGCCGGTGTACGTCCGCCCGCCAGGGCAGTCCGTCGGCGGACATCTCCACCGCGGCCAGGGCGCTGGCCGACTCGGCTGCCGTGAGCAGCCGCATCCGCTCGGGATGAGGCAGGTTTCGCATTCGCTGCTGCTGGTCGTCGTGGACGACGTCGGCCGCCTCCGGCACGTCGACGTCCGGGGGCAGGCCGGAGTCGTGGAGGTCGAACAGCGCCGGTTCGGTGTCCGTCTCGTGCCGGTCGGCTCCGGCCTCGGGCGGAGGGGGCAGGCCCTTGGCCCTGGCGTAGGCGGCGGCGAGGCCGCGGGGCTCGGAGTGGCGACCCAGGTGGGCGAGCAGCAGGTACTCGGTCAATGCGAGGTCGAGGCACCGTCCCACGCGTACGCCGTGGGCGACCAGCGGTGGGTAGTCGTGTGCGACGGAGGGGAACACCCAGCGAGGGGCGTAGTCGCGTTCCCAGTCCCGGACCAGCGCGGCGGCGTCGGCGGGGTCGAGCCCGCTCGTCGGCGCGCCGGGCAGGGGCTCCGAAGGGCGCAGCAGGTACCGGCCGTCGGGTTGCCGTGCCACGGTGATGCGCACGGAAGGATTGTGCTGCGTCGCACCGACATTCCCGACTCGACGATCTAACCTACTTCTGGGTAGGTTAGCGGTGCCACGGGAACGAGGAGGGTGTTGATGCGGCCATCGCTGCTGGTCGACGTCGTCAGGGCGGGGGTGCGGACCGCCCGCAGCATCGCGGTGCTGTACCGGGCGGGGCTCGTGCCGGTGCCTCGTCTCGACGAGGCCATCCGCTCGCTCGTCACCACGCGGCGTTACGGGCCGCTGGCCGGGTCCGTCCGCATTGCCGCGCGCCGCGATCCCCACGCCGTCGGTCTCGTCGACGAGCGGGGGAGCATGACGTTCGCCCAGCTCGACCTGCGGTCGAACGCGCTGGCGCGGGCGTGGGCGCGGCGCGGGGTCCGGCCGGGGACCACGTTGGCCGTGCTCTGTCGGGATCACCGCGGTCTCGTGCTCACCCTGCTCGCCGCGGGCAAGCTCGGGGTCCCGGTGCTGTTGCTCAACACCGGGTTCGCCAAACCGCAGCTCACCGACGTCGTCGCGCGGGAGAAGGTCGGCGTGCTCGTCTACGACGAGGAGTTCACGGACCTGCTCGGTGACATCGTCGGGGTCGACCGCTACCTCGCGTGGACGGACTCCGGCACGGCCGAGGTGCCGCTGCTGGACGACCTCATCGCGGACGGCGACGACCGTCACCTGCCCGCGCCCGCCAAGCCCGGTGGGTTCGTGCTCCTCACCAGCGGGACCACGGGGACCCCGAAGGGAGCGCCGCGGCCGAAGGTCTCGCCGCTGCACTCGGCCGAGTTCCTCGACCGCATTCCCCTGCGGGTCGGGGAGGCGACGTACTTCGGGGCGCCGCTGTTCCACGCCACCGGCATCTCGCAGTTCATGCTCTCCTGCGCACTCGGCTGCACGGTGGTGTTGCGCAGGCGGTTCGACCCCGAGGCCACGCTCCGGGGGATCGCCGAGCACCGGTGTACCGCGCTCGTGGTGGTGCCGACCATGTTGCAGCGGATTCTCGACCTCGGCCCGGAGGTGCTGGCCAAGTACGACACCTCCAGCCTGCGTGTGATCTTCGTCGCCGGCTCGGCGCTGGCTCCGGAGGTGGGGAACCGGGCCCGTGAGGTGTTCGGTGACGTGGTCCACAACGTGTACGGCTCCACCGAGGTGGCGGTGGCCACCGTCGCGACCCCGAAGGACTGGGAGCGGGCGCCGGGCACCGTGGGGCGGCCTCCGCTGGGGTGCCGGGTCGCGCTCTACGACGACGAGGGCAGGCGGATCACCAGGCCGTACGTCACCGGTCGCGTGTTCGTGGGCAGTGGGCTCGCTTTCCAGGGCTACACCGACGGTGGGACCAAGGACACGATCGACGATCTGATCGCCACCGGGGACGTGGGGCACTTCGACGCCGACGGGTTGTTGTTCATCGACGGTCGCGACGACGAGATGATCGTCTCGGGCGGGGAGAACGTCTATCCCGTCGAGGTCGAGAACGTGCTCGTGGAACATCCCGCCGTGCGTGAGGCCGCGGTGATCGGCGTTCCCGACGAGGAGTTCGGGCAGCGGTTGAAGGCGTTCGTCGTCGTGCGCGAGGGGTTCACTGTGGACGCCGAGACGATGCGGGAGCACGTGCGCGACAACCTGGCGCGGTTCAAGGTGCCCCGCGACGTCGAATTCCTGGACGCCCTGCCCCGCAACTCCACGGGCAAGATCCTGCGCAAAGCTCTGCAGTAACGCCCCACCGTGTCCGCAGGTGAGGAACGCGTGTCCGCACTTGGTGTACGCGTGTCCGCAGGGTGGGGACGCGTGTTCGCAGTTGCGGGACAGGGGTGGGCCGGCGAGGGGGCCCCGGCCGCCCCGCGGGCTGTGGACACGGGCGTGGGAAGTGCGAACACGTGTGCAGGAACTGCGGACACCCGTACGAGAACTGCGGACACTTGTACGAGGGCTGCGGACACGCCGGTCAGGCGAGGTTGCGGCGAGAGGCGATGCCACGCGGGCGCGGCGGGGGGAGCAGGCTGAGCAGGGAGCCCGTGGGGACGTCGAGGATCTGTTCCAGCGCCAGCACGGCGCGCAGTGACCGCTGTCGCTCCGGTTGTCGCTTGCCGGACTGCCAGTAGCTCAGCGCGGTGACACTGACGGGCACGCCGCGTTCCTGCAGCCGCGCCTGGATGCGGTCCAGGCTCAGGCCACTCGTGGCGATCGCCGACCGAAGTTCTTCGGAAAACGCCGTCGCGCTACTCATCGTGTCCCCTCGCCTACCATTGGATAACGATATGGGCACACATTAGCAGGACCTGTAACGCCTGGTGAGGAAGCCTCTCCGGAGGGATTGGTCCCAACGGGCTAATGCTCGTGACGCCGAACGGCTCAGAACTGGTAAATGTGAATCATTGCCCATATTCCGTGCTGGGGGCTCTCATTGGTTACACCACGTTGTCGCCTGACACGGAAGGAAACCGATGGGCACCTCCAAGAAGACCACACGGGCGGCCCTGACAGGTGCCGTCGCGGTGGGTGTGACGGGACTGTTCGCCGCCGCGATGGCCCCGGCACACGCCGAGATGGGACAGGTCCTCAATGCGGACTCGGCGAACGCCGTTGACGGCAGCTACATCGTCGTGCTGAAGGACGACGAGGCCGGTTCGCTGTCGACCTCGGCGGTGTCGGCCAAGGCGCGTACGCTCGCCGCCGACTACGGCGTCAAGGTGGAGCAGACGTTCGACACGGTGCTCGACGGCTTCGCCGTCACCGCCGACGCGACGGCCGCCAAGCGTCTGGCCGCCGACGACTCGGTGGCGTTCGTCAGCCAGAACCAGCGGCTCCACATCACCGACCGGCCGAGCACCCAGGCCGTCTCGTCGTGGGGTCTGGACCGCATCGACCAGCGGGACCTGCCGCTGGACGACAGCTACACCCCGCCGGCCTCGGCCTCGAACGTCACGGCCTACATCATCGACACCGGGGTGTCGGCGCACAGCGACTTCGGTGACCGCCTCCTGCCGGGTGTCGACTTCGTGGACAACGACGACGACGCCACCGACGAGAACGGGCACGGCACGCACGTGGCCGGCACGATCGGCGGCTCGACTTACGGTGTGGCTCCCGACGTGAAGCTCGTCGGCGTGCGCGTGCTCGACGCCAACGGCAGTGGCACCACCGCCGGGGTCATCGCGGGTGTCGAGTGGGTCGCCGAGAACGCCTCCGGACCGGCCGTGGCGAACATGAGCCTGGGCGGTGGTGTCGACGAGGCTCTCGACGAAGCCGTCCGCGGTGCCATCGAGGCGGGCATCACCTTCGGTGTCGCGGCGGGCAACGAGTCCTCCGACGCCAACTACTCGTCGCCGGCGCGGGTCGACGAGGCCATCACCGTGGCGGCCAGCGACCAGGACGACAGCGAGGCCTACTTCTCCAACTACGGCGACGTGGTGGACATCTACGCCCCCGGCGTGAACATCACCTCGGCGTGGCACGACGGCGGCGAGAACACCATCAGCGGCACCTCGATGGCGACCCCGCACGTGGTGGGCGCGGCCGCCCTCTACCTGGCCGACAACCCGAGCGCCTCGCCCGCTCAGGTCGCCGACGCGCTGACCTCGGCGGCGACGTCGGGTGCCATCTCCAACCCGACGGGTGACACCCCGAACCGCCTGCTCTACGTGGGCAATTGAGACGGCGCACGTCGCTGTCGCATCGTCACTTTCCTCCTGCACGGGCCGGCCCGGCGCACCACGCGTCGGGCCGGCCTTGTTACCAGTGGGTAAATCGCGGGTAGGGTCGGCGCATGGTCGTACGGAAGAACATCGTGATCACCGGGGCCAGCTCCGGCCTCGGGGAGGGCATGGCCCGGAAGTTCGCCGCGCTGGGGCGCAACCTCGCGCTGTGTGCCCGGCGGCGCGACCGGCTCGATGCTCTCGCCGCCGAACTCACCGACCGGTACCCCGGCATCCGGGTCGTCGTCCGGGGGCTCGATGTCACCGACCACGACCGGGTCTTCACCGTCTTCGACGAATTCCGCTCGGAACTCGGCACCCTCGATCGCGTGATCGTCAACGCGGGGCTCGGCAAGGGACAGCCCGTCGGCACGGGGTACTTCACCGCCAACCGGCAGACCGTGGAGACGAATCTCGTTGCCGGGCTGGCGCAGTGCGAGGCCGCGGTGTCGATCTTCCGGGAGCAGAACGCGGGCCACCTCGTGGTGGTGTCGTCGTTCAGCGCGGTACGGGGAATGCCGCGCAACATGACCGCCTACGCGGCGTCGAAGGCGGGCATCGCCACGCTCGCCGACGGCATCCGCGCGGACCTGCTGACCACGCCGATCGCCGTCACCACCGTGCTCCCCGGCTACATCGAGTCGGAGATGACGCGCCGCAGCTCGGGACGAACCCCCTTGCTGGCGAGCGCGGAGGCGGGCGCGCGGGCGCTGGTGAAGGCGATCGAACGGGAGCCCGCGAGGGCCTACGTGCCGTCCTGGCCGTGGACGCCGCTCAGCGTGCTCGTGAAGGTGTTGCCGACGAGCTGGCTTCGCAGGATCGCCTGAGCGGGAGGGAGGGCACGGATGGGAGCCGTCTACCTGGTCCGGCACGGGCAGGCGTCGTTCGGAGCCGAGAACTACGACGTGTTGTCCGAGCTCGGACGGGCCCAGGCGCGCGCCGTCGGCGTCGAACTCGCCCGCCGAGGTGTGACCGGGATCGGCGCGCGCTGCGGCACGTTGTCGCGGCAGCGCGCCACCGCGGAACTGGCGCTGGCGGAGTTCGGTTCCGGCGGGTCCGTCGAGGTCGACGCCCGGTGGAACGAGTACGACCACGTCGAGATCGCGGCACACCACGGCGGAGGGGCCGCGCAGGGCAGCGCCGACCCGCGGGCCTACCAGCATGCGCTGGAGAAGGCGTTGGCGGCGTGGATCGAGGCGGGTGACGACAGTCCGTGCGCCGAGACGTGGCCGATGTTCCTCGCCCGCGTGCGCGCGGCGTTCGACGAGGTCGTGTCCGGTTTGGGCAAGGGAGAGCGGGCCGTGGTCTTCACGTCGGGCGGCGTGATCTCGACCTTGTGCGGAGATCTGCTGGGCGATGCGGCCGGGGGAATGCTCTCCCTGAACCGGGTGACGGTGAACGCCGGACTGACCAAGGTGGTCACCGGGCGCTCCGGTACCACGCTGGTGTCGTTCAACGAACACGCGCACTTCGACGGTGAGGCGATCAACCTGCTGACCTACCGGTGACCGGCACTCATGAAGTCACCAGTTCGGGCAGCACGTCGTCGACGAGCGACTGGAGCACCCGGCTGAGCAGCATGTGCACCTGGGCGCGGTCGAGCGTGCCGCGCACGAGCCACTCGCGCCCCGCGATCTTCACCATGCCGCCGTAGGCGCGGATGACGGCGTTGAACTGGTCCCATCTGGGGTCCTCGCGCGTGAACCCCAGGGCTTCCAGGACGCGGTCGGCGGCGTGGCGATCGGCGTCGTCGAGGATGCGTTCGACCTCGAGGTCGCGTCCGATGCCCTCGGGGGTGAGGGCGGCGAGCCACGTCTTCTCCTGCTTGCTCACCAGGTCCATGAACCAGTCGACCGCGGCCTTCGCGCGTTCCTCGGTGGAGCCCTCGGGCAGGTGGGAGGCGGCGTCGCGGGGGATACGGAGGGCACGGCGCACCACGGCCAGGTACAGCTCGCGTTTGGTGCCGAAGTAATGGTTGATCAAGCCACGAGCCACGCCCGCGCGTGCGGCGATGTCCGACGTGGACACCTCGGCGTACGGGCGTTCGGAGAACAGTTCGGCGGCGCAGGCGAAGATCTGTTCTTTACGCTCGTCGGGTTCCAACCGCCGCCACTTCGGCACGGATTCCGTGGTCATGCGGTGGAGTTTCTCACGGGGACCGGCGTTTCGCCGGGGAAATCGGCAGCCGAAGTGCACCGATGGCCGTGGTGGGCACGATCGGGTGGTTCGGCGCGACGGGGGTGACTCGCCGGTAGGGGGACGACAGCGGCGGCCGCGGGTCCGGCTCGCCCTTGTTGGGCCATAGCGCCAGGGCGCGCTCGGCCTGGGCGGTGATCGTGAGGGACGGGTTGACACCCGGGTTGGCCGACACCGCCGAACCGTCCATTACGTGCAGTCCCGGATGGCCGTACACCCGCTGGTAGGGGTCGATCACCCCGGTCTCGGGTGAGTCGCCGATGACGCAACCACCGATGAAGTGGCCCGTCAGCGGGCGGTTGAACAGGTCGTTCCAGCCGCCGCTCGCGATGCCGCCGATGCGGTCGGCGATCCGGCGCACCACGTCGTGCCCGGCCGGGATCCAGGTGGGGTTCGGTTCGCCGATGCCTTGCTTGGTGAGCATCCGGCGTCCGAACGGGCCGCGGCGGGTGTAGGTGGTGACGGAGTTGTCGAGCGACTGCATCACCAGCAGCGCGATCGTCTGTTCCGACCAGTGGCGCGGGTGGTGCAACGCGAGCAATTGTCGCCGTCGGCGGACCAATTCCTTGATCCCGACCCACCACCGGGGTTTGCCGGGAACGGGGTCGACCAACACGGTCCCGAGCAGTCCCAACAGATTGCTGCCCTTGCCGTAGCGCACGGGCTCGACGTGGGTGACCTCGTCGGGATGGAAGGACGAGCTGATCGCGACACCGCGGTGGTACGCCGCGTCGCGGCGGGTCGTGCGGGCGGCCAGGACCGCCTCGGAGTTCGTTCGCGCGAGCACTCCCAGCCGGGACGACAGCCGGGGCAGGATCCGGCGGTCGCGCATGCGGTGCAGGAGCCGTTGGGTGCCGAGGGCCGCGGCGGCGAACACCACCTGCTCGGCCGTGAAGACCCGCTTGCGCCAGCGCTGTGTCGTGTGCACGCAGGAGCAGGCGTAGCCGCCGCCGGGCAGTGGGCGCACCTCGGTCACCGTCGTGAGCGGGTGGACGGTCGCGCCCGCCTGCTCGGCCAGGTAGAGGTAGTTCTTCACGAGGGTGTTCTTGGCGCCGTACCGGCAGCCGGTGAGGCATTCGCCGCAGTGTCGGCAGGTGTGCCGGTCGGGGCCCAGGCCGCCGAAGAACGGGTCCGCCACCCGCGTCCCCGGCTCGGTGTCCTCGTCGCCGAAGAACACGCCGACCGACGTCGGGTGGTAGGTGTGACCGACCCCCAGGTCCTCGGCGACCTGTCGCATCACCTCGTCGGCCGGGGAGGTCCACGGGTTGGTGGTCACGCCGAGCATGCGCTTCGCCTGGTCGTAGTAGGGGGCGAGTTCGGCCTTCCAGTCGGTGATGCCCGCCCACTGGGGATCGGCGAAGAACGCGTCGGACGGCTCGTACAACGTGTTGCCGTAACCGAGGGAACCGCCTCCGACCCCGGCCCCCGTCACCACGACGACGTCCGGGAAGGGGGTGATGCGCAGGATGCCCGTGCAGCCGAGCAGGGGCGCGAACAAGTAGTCGCGCAGGTGCCACGACGTGCGTGCGAACTCGTGGTCGGCGAAGCGTCTGCCCGCTTCCAGGACTCCCACCCGGTAGCCCTTCTCCGTGAGCCGCAAGGCGCTCACGCTGCCCCCGAAGCCGGAACCGATGACTACCACGTCGTAGTCGAAGCGCGTCATGCGCTCCACGGTCGACCAACTGTTGGCGACTTGGCAATAAAGCGATCGAGTGGTTCGAGATGGCGAGATAGAGTAGGAAAGGCATACCTAACAAATTGCGGGCAGGGGAGCGCGGATGACGGAGCGGGATCGACGGGACAGGCCGGTGATCCGAGCGCGGGTGGTGCGCACCGAGCGCCTCACGCCGCAGATGATCAGGGTCGTGTGCGGCGGGGAGGGGCTCGCCGCGTTCCGGCCCAACGGATTCACCGACTCCTACGTGAAGGTGCTCTTCCGCGTTCCCGGCGTGCGGTACCCGGAGCCGTTCGACTTCGACGTGGTGCGGGAGTCGCTTCCGCGCGAGCAGTGGCCGCGCATGCGGACCTACACCGTCCGCCACCACGACGTCGACGCCGGGGAGCTCGCGCTCGACATCCTCGTCCACGGCGACGAGGGGCTGGGCGGGCCGTGGGCGTCACGGGTGCGGCCCGGTGACGAGGTGCTCCTGCGCGGTCCCGGCGGCGCCTACGCTCCGCGTGCCGACGTCGACCACCATCTGCTCGTCGGCGACGAATCCGCGTTGCCGGCGATCGCCGCGTCGCTGGAGGCGTTGCCCGTGGGGGCGCTCGCCACCGTCCGCCTGCTGGTGGAGAACCGGGACGAGCACCAGGTGCTGTCCACGAAGGGCACCGTGGACCTTCGGTGGTTGCACCGGGTCAACGGGGACGACCTCGTGAACGAGGTGCGGGCGCTCGACCTCGGGTCCGGGTCCGTGCAGGCGTTCGTGCACGGGGAGGCCGGAATGGTGCGCGAGCTTCGCGGCCACCTGCTCAACGAGCGGAAACTCGACCGCGAGCTGTTGTCGATCTCGGGCTACTGGCGACGGGGCCGTACCGACGAGGACTGGCGCAAGGAGAAGAAGGCGTTCATGGCCTGAGGCGGCGGAGCCGACGCTCGGCCCAAAGGCGGAAGACACGACGAAGGCCACCGTCCGCGGTGGGAACGGTGGCCTTCGCCGTTGCGGGATCAGAAGGAGAACACGCCGCCCGACTGTGCGTCGGCGAAGCAGGCGTTGGGGTACTCGGTGCTGAAGTCGACCGGGGTGTCGTACCAGTTGCCGCGGGCCTCCGCCAGCACCGGGGAATGGATCATCGTGCAGGCCTGGTCCTTCGCAGGGAGCCGCGTGAAGTCGCCGTCGGCCCGCTCCAGTGCCCGGCAGGCCGTGTCGGCCTGTGGGTGGGTGCCTTGCGCGGGGTCACACATCAGCTCCACGGAGGTGGTGTTGCCCCCGGCGTCGGTGAGGCTCAAGACGAGGGAGGAGGCGGGCGTAGCGGCGTCGGGGCTCCCCGTGCACAGGGCCGCGGCCGTGCATGCGGCGAGGAATGGTGCTCCGAACATGGGCATGTCCTGACTATCGGCCCCTGTCGGGGGCGACCTTTTCGCTCGATCGGATGATCATGGACCTTCCGGAAGGCGGCATCGGCGGGAGAAGTGTGTTCGAGATCACCGATCAAGGCGCGCTCGGTCGTATAGCCGCTGTTTCGTGCGGCTGTCCAGGGACTTTAGCCCCGTGTGAGCATCGGAACGGGCTCGATCGCACGTAAACTCGTGGTCAAGGCGTGGAGAGGAGGTGCTGGTGGCCAACGCAGAGCAACGCCGTTTCGAGGTCCTGCGCGCCATCGTCGCCGACTACGTGTCGAACCAGGAGCCGGTGGGATCGAAGGCCCTCGTCGACCGGCACAACCTGGGCGTGTCGAGCGCCACGGTACGTAACGACATGGCGGCCCTGGAAGAGGAGGGGTACATCACCCAACCGCACACCAGTGCGGGGCGGATCCCCACCGACAAGGGATACCGGTTGTTCGTGGACCGGCTGTCGGAGGTCAAGCCGTTGTCCGCCGCCGAGAGACGGGCGATCGTCCAGTTCCTGGAGGGGGCCGTCGATCTCGACGACGTGCTGCGGCGGTCGGTGCGGCTGCTGGCTCAGCTCACGCGTCAGGTCGCGGTGGTGCAGTACCCGACGTTGACCTCCTCCACCGTCCGGCACGTGGAGGTGGTCACGCTCACGCCGTCGCGCCTCCTCATCGTCCTCATCACCAACACCGGCCGGGTCGATCAGCGGACGGTCGACCTCGGGGACGTCGCCGCCGACGAGACCGTGGCCCGACTGCGCGACCTGTTGAACGGCGCCCTGTCCGGGCACCGGCTGCCCGATGCGGCGGCGAAGGTGTCGGAGCTGCCCGAGCAGGCGCCCCCCGAGCTGCGCGACGTGATGACGCGGGTGTGCACGGTGCTCGTCGAGTCGCTGGTCGAGCATCCCGAGGAGCGGATCGTCCTGGGAGGCACGGCCAACCTCACGCGTAACGTCGCGGACTTCCCCGGCTCGTTGCGCCAGGTGCTGGAGGCGCTTGAGGAACAAGTCGTCGTGCTCAAACTGCTGGCCGCCGCTCGCAACCCCGGTTCCGTCACGGTGCGGATCGGGGAGGAAAATGAAGATGAGCAGATGCGGAGCACCTCGGTCGTGTCGATCGGATACGGCTCGGACAAGGTGCTGCTGGGGGGCATGGGCGTGGTCGGCCCCACCCGGATGGATTACCCGGGGACGATCGCTGCTGTCCGCGCGGTCGCCACGTACGTGGGTCGGATCCTGTCCGGGAAGTAGGAGATCCGCCCGTCCGGGCTCGGGGCCCGGATGAGAAGCTTGTGCGAGCTCTCTAGGAGGACGGCAGACGGTGGCCAAGGACTACTACGGCATCCTCGGCGTGTCGAAGAACGCGACCGAGCAGGAGATCAAGCGCGCGTACCGCAAGCTCGCGCGTGAGCTGCACCCCGATGTCAACCCCTCCGAGGACGCGCAGCAGAAGTTCAGTGAGGTCACCACCGCCTACGAGGTGCTGTCCGACCCCCAGAAGCGCAAGATCGTCGACCTGGGCGGCGACCCCCTGAGCAACGGGGCGAGCGGGGGCGCCCGCGACCCCTTCGCCGGCTTCGGCGGTCTCGGCGACATCATGGACGCCTTCTTCGGCGCGGCCACCGGAGGGGCGCGAGGCCGGGGCCCGCGCAGCAGGGTGCAGCCCGGCTCCGACGCCCTCATCCGGCTGAAGCTGACGCTGGAGGAGTGCGCCACGGGCGTCAACAAGCAGATCACGGTGGACACCGCCATCCTGTGCGACCGGTGCCGGGGCGCGGGCACCGCCGAGGGCGGCAGCGTCGTCACGTGCGACACCTGTGGCGGCCAGGGCGAGGTGCAGTCCGTCCAGCGGTCGTTCCTCGGGCAGGTCGTGACGGCTCGGCCCTGCCCCACCTGCCGCGGCTACGGGGAGGTCATCACCGACCCGTGCCAGAAGTGCGGTGGCGACGGCCGGGTGCGGGCCCGCCGCGACGTGACGGCCAAGATCCCGCCGGGCGTGGGCGACGGCATGCGCATCCGCCTGTCCGGTCAGGGCGAGGTCGGTCCCGGTGGCGGTCCGGCCGGTGACCTGTACGTGGAGGTGGACGAGGCTCCGCACGAGGACTTCGAACGGCAGGGCAACGACCTGTACTGCCGACTGCGGGTGCCCTTCACGGCCGCGGCGCTCGGTGCCGTGATCCCCATGGAGACCCTGGTGGACGGCGAGACCGAGGTGGAGATCCCGCCGGGCACGCAGCCGAACACCGAGATCGTGCTGTCCGGCCTCGGCATGCCGCGGCTGCGTTCGTCCGGTCGGGTCGACGGGCGTGGCGACCTGCACATCAACGTCGAGGTCGTGGTGCCCACCAAGCTCGACGACGAGCAGGCCGAGCTGCTGCGGGAGCTGGCCAGGCTGCGGGGCGAGGAG